>JANPIJ010000340.1:0-52505 GCA_031424955.1 Ferruginibacter sp.
CCGCGTTTCATTTAGCTATTGAAAATTTCTTCAAAAATGTTAACCAAAATCATCAGGAGGATTTAAAAACCCTGATGTCTTTGAAATTTCAATTTTTTGATAAAAAAGATTCACTAATTTATCCCTTGTGAAGTATAATAACAAATAGTTGTGATGAGAATTTATTGAATCAAAAGTCAAATTGTCAAGATAAGCTTTTCAGCAATTATAGATTGAATACCTATATTTATTTTGGTATGTTCATTATTCAGGTTTTAGGCCTTGTTTGTTGCTTATTTATTTTCGATCTAAAATCTGTGGTTCCAGAATCGGTCTTGCTTTTTATCTTCTCCTTTTATGTTTTTGTTATTGACCTTGTTTTTTATTTGGCGGCACTTTCTATTAAGTGGAAAACAGCATTGACTTTTGTGGGCGTGGTTATAATAGGGTTACTTTTTTCTGGGAAACTTCTTAATTTCCATCACTATAAACTCAGTTTCATGAAGAAACAGGAGAAGTATATTGAAACCGATATACCTGACATGAAATTATACTATGATGGGTGGAAGCAACGGATAATTCACCGAAAGGATTCAACAAAACCATATCCAATAATATTAATTAGCGGTGAAGGTGGTGGTTCAAGAGCGGGTTTGTGGTTTTCTCAAAGTATAATCAATTTTGATATGATTAGCAATGGGAAATTTAAAGATCATGTGTTTAGTATGTCCACTGTATCTGGTAGTTCAGTTGGCCTTGGGGCTATTTTGTCATATTGGACCTATTGTAAGGAAAAAAATGTTGCTAATGGTGATCGTAGGTGGTTTTCATATCCACAAAATATATTCAAATATAATTTTGTCGGCAGTAGTATCCTTGGGTTAACTGTTACTGATCTCTCAAAATCTCTTATTCCGGTAATAGAATGGAGTAGTAATCGGAATGTTGAATTGCAAGTAGAAGAAGCGTCATGCATTCAAAGATCCCTACTGGAATCCAATACAAACGAACGAACTCCGCCTTTTACTCTATTTAACAAAAAGGCAGAATTTGATGATCCTGAGAGTTTCATAATGAACCGTGACTTCATGAGTTTTTATTATCAAAAAATGGATAGTGGTATTATTAAAATCAAGACTGATTTGCCTCTTTGCTTTATCAATACTTGTCGGAGTAGTGACGGTAGAAGGGGCGTTTTTGCACCTATCCGTATCAATTCATCTGATTTTATGGATGCACTTGATATGTGCCGATACATCTACTGTGGACCTTTTCATACAGAACTAAAAGAAGTCAAAGGCTTAAAAAAAAGTATTACCCTCGGTGCTGCATGTAATACAAGTGAACTATTTCCTTTGTTAAGTGCACCTGCTTTAATTGATGGGCTGGGATACTTTGTAGATGGTGGTTATCACGACAATTCCGGGTTAAAAACAACACTGGAAATTTATAATAAATTAAGTGGATTATTAGAAAGCGACTCTTCAATTAAAAAAAACGACTACACAATATCAATAGTTTATTTAAAAAATGGAAAATACGAAAAAAAATATTATCCTGATTCACTTAAGACTACGTTACCTGGATTGCAACCAATCGTTGCAATTTCTAACATTCCATTTAGTGGAAATGCGTCTTACTTTGAAGAAGTAGCTAGTCATCGATTGAAAGATAATTTTTTTAGATTTCAACTTAACTATGGGACTATGCTTGACAGTTCAATAAGGCTAAAGTATCTTCAACATTTGCCCAAGAGCATTCAGGATGAAATGTTAGACGATATATATGATCATCCTGAAAAAGGTCAGGATACAACACTTAACCTTCCATTAGCTCGATGGCTATCGAACTATATTATTCAAAGAATAATATTTCATGTCGGTGTAGAATATATCCAAGAGCCTAATTTCCAAGAATTAATAAATATTATTAATCCAAGGCCAATTTTTTGAACATTAAGGAATGCTATGTTCAAGCAACAAATAAATGCCGTATTTGATATTTATCGTCCCACAATCTACCTCCCATTCAACTTCCAAAGCCGGTCAAACGCAAGGCAGCCTTTTTCAAATACATTCCTAATCGAATATTGATCATAAGGCCAGGAAGCACAAACATTACCCAGGTTTCATTGGCTCCTCATTGAGTATTGGCGTTGCAATAACCTTTCGCTGTTTATAACGATCCATGGAGTGGCACTGCCGGTTCAACTTCGGGGATGACTGCTTTTAAAAACAAATATAATCCTGATAAAGTTTTACTTATAGGAAATGCAGGGCTGCAATGGCAGTATTTTCTCAAACCAAACCCCGTCAGGTTATTTTAATTCAATGGATTATACCATGGAAAAAAATCTTTGAATCAATCAAACCCATAAGCTTGTCCTTGGTCAAAAGAATACGAATGAGGGTGGTCAATTAGCTATTTATAGCGGCAGCCACAGGCAAAAATTTGTATCAGGTAACTATGCTTAAAGAATACCAAATAAAATCAATGTTGAAATATTTGCTGTTTATCATAAATATAGAAGTGGTCACACCAAACCATATTCTTATTTCAAAGGTTGCAAAGTTGATGGAAATGCCGTAGCGCCTGAAGAAATTGGCAGTCTGATCATATTAGATCTTCAGGTAGCATAATAGCTTTGCTATTGCATTCTTCTTCAGAAGCTGGATTCCTTAAATACTCGAAATACGTGTTTAGAAATTGGCTCCAACTATTTTCTTCAGAAAAGGTAAGTGCATTTGTACCAAAATAAAACCCATCCAGGTCTTTATATGATTCCCATTCAAAAAAATGTTCAGGGAAAAATATAGAAAATCCATGCGCACCCCATCTTTTATCATTTTCCTTTTCTTCACTGATGGCGCAGCCAATCTGTTTATAGCTTATTAATTCCAACGCCGAAACTATAGTAATTTCATCTATAATATTAATGATAGATATGTACAATTTCTTTTCGTCGTTTCTTTTATTGTTAATCAAAAGCGGCGTAAGTATTGAAGCGAGTTTTTTCAAAAAATAGATCAGGTCAATTACTTTGAGGTCGAATTCGCTGGGGTCTTCTTCATCGTAATATGAAAGGCACAAAAATCTTGCATTGCGAATATTAATAAAAAGTAAGCAAATGTTATTTTTTAATATTTCAGCCAGGGTATTAATTTTATCGGCTAAGATTTGTACTTTATTTAAGTTTATACTACTCAGGGTAAATTTGTTTTCTTCATGCACTTTCAAAAAAGAAGAGTTGATTAACAGTGCCGCCGCTTCTTGTGCTTCCAACTGAGGTCGCTTAGAAAGATAATGGAAAAAGTATTTATATCCCATGCCTTCAACAGCTATCAGGTTTTCACTGGCTATCATTAATTTTCCGCAGTCTTTCAGTGTATAGGCGTTTTCGAACATCTGGAGCCAGCATGCATCAAAAGAGATAATGTCTATTAAGTCTTTAAACACATTCTTTATGGCAAACCTAATTTCTGACACAAATAAAAAATCCTCCTTTTTTTCAACTGGGCTCTCTAATTTGTTGGCGTTATCCGAATGCTTTTTAGCAGTTTTGAAATTGAACAAAGTGCTTATGTTACGATCAGTGCTAGCATGCTGAAAAAATTTGTTATTGTATAAACTAATACTTTCCCATAACTGGGTTAAGTCATTGGATTTAGTGGATGTTACCAGATTTTCAAAAGCAACAGTCATTTCAGCCGTACCTGCTTCTATCGCTGTTCCTGTTCCGTGATCCCAAAAGGAAAGCATATACTTTTTTGCTGAAAATTTGTCCTTACAATATTGCAAAAACTCCTGGAGGACTTTAAAATTACCCATTCTTTCATTTTTAATGAAATGTAATGGAGGAGTATTAATGTTGATTATTTCATTTTTAGTTACCCTGTAAATAGATGGAAATGGAAACGTACTAATATTTGGATCCTGACCCAATTGAACGTTCCTATCCACACATATCATGATATTCATTTTTTCATTGCTACCCGAAAACCTGAATTCATTAATACTCTCTTCCAGGCTTTTATCAAAGCCTGGTGGTTCAGCATTCATATATATCATAACAGTCCATTCAGCTAGTGTGCTAGTTGCCATTAATACAAAGTTTAATATAATTAATTAATTTTATTTCTAGAATACGAATACAGATTAAACATAATACAATATAAATGTTTTGTTCAATAAATTATAATGGAATTACTTAATAAATTTAAAGGTTTTAATATTTTTAAAGAATCATATCAAAATAAATTTGTTTCCAGATTGCTGGCGATGAGTTTTTTAATAAAATTATGTTTTGCGGCCAATGCACAGAATTTTCAGTTTAGAACTTATTCATTCAACAACGGTCTTAGTTCTTACAATGCAAGTAAAATTTTACAAGATAAATTTGGTTTTATTTGGATATGTACCCAGGAGGGGCTTAACCGGTTTGATGGTAGAGATTTTATTGCCATAAAAAAGGATCCAATAAGAAACAATGGATTAAGCGAAAACTATATTACAGATGCTGCAATAGATAAAACAGGTAAAATATGGGTTGCGTCGGCACTAGGTGGCATCGATGTTATGAACCCTGAAAATTTTGTGATAGAAAAGAGACTTCAGGCTAACCCCCTGAAAGAAAACTCACTTATGACAAACTGGATAAGGTCACTGGCATGGTCTGTTCAACAAGAGTTATGGATAGGTACTTATTACGGTTTTAACATTTACAATAGTCGTACAGATAGCTTTATTTCGGTAACGGAAAATCCCTTTCATAAAAATCATGATCTTAATATTTCTTTTTCCGTTACGGATTCTTTGAACAATATGTGGTTGATAGCTGAGAATGATGGTGTCCTTATATATAATACCATTACTAAGAAAATAATCAATTCCATTTCCAAAGAAGAATTCGGTATTTCCCCGGAAGGGGTTTTTAATGTTAGGAGCATTTTTATAGATGGCCCCAACAGTATTTATTTATGCTCTGGCAATGGGTTAAAACATGTAGTTTTTAAAAATCAACAATATGTGCCAGAACCAATTGAAAATAGGTTACTAAGTTCCATTCCTGCCAGTGATATCAGGGGGATTATAAAAGACAATAATAATAGGTTGTGGGTAGGAACAGAAAAAGGCATATTGATATATGATAAAACAAGCAAGCCGGGGGAAATAAAGCATTCAAATTTTTATTACAATACAATTCTTGATGATAATATTAATTACTTATTTAAAGATTGCTTTGGAAGTATATGGGTCACCACAACCAAAGGATTAAACTTATTAATCAATGACCAGTTTCATTTTCAGGCATTCAATTCCAAATCGGGCATTTTTAGTGAAATGAAGCATATTAATACATTGTATGCAGATAATGATAAAACAATCTATGCATGCGCAGTTACCGGGCTCTATAAAATTAATATTGAAAATTTATCTGCTACACGGGTGCTCAACAATAGCCGGTTTGGTAAAATTGAAGCGGTTGTCAGGATAAATCAAAATGGCTTTCTGGCATCTGCGGCTCAAAAGTTAGTTTATATAGAAAAAAGGAACAATCACTTCAAGTCTTTTGATGCAACTGTTTTTTTTGAAGAACTGAAATCAATACAATTTAATTTATTCAGTACCTATTTAAAGTTAAACGATTCAATCATATTAATGGGGAGCATGCAAGATGAAGGTCTTATTAAGTGGGACTTTAAAAATCATATTCTAAAGCAGTTTAAAAGCAAGGGAGGGGATAAACATAGTTTATCCGAAAATAATATCCATAATATAAAAAAAGACAGGGCAGGAAATGTTTGGCTGCTCTGTAATAGCAGTATAACAATGTATGATGCTATGAGGGATGTTTTTACTAATTATGTTCCTTTTATCAATCCTGATAAAAAAAATTGCCCTCATTTCTTCTTTGATTTGTATGATGATGGAAGGTATTTGTGGATCACGTCCTATGGTTATGGATTGATTCGTTTTGACAGAAGGAACAATAGCTATACAGCAAATACAGAAAAAAATGGATTTAGTTCAAATGCCACTTATAATATCCTCAATGAAAATGACAGCATTGTGTGGGTTTCATCAAACAAAGGTTTAACAAGATTTAATACACATTCAGGAAAGGCTATCGCTTATTATTTCAATGATGGACTGCAATCAGATGCGTTTGACGAACGCTCAGCCTGCAAATCAAATAATTACCTTTTTTTTGGAGGTATCGACGGCTTTACGCAAATTTCCAGAAATAAATTGTTCACCCACCAAGGCCAGATACCGGTTTATATAGGAAAAATAAATTTTACCAGCCCTGCCGGAGAAGCAGTTGAAGTAAACTCCTTGAATATTTCCAATACCAGTTTGAAGTTTAAATCAATGCCGATAACCTTTCATATTTTATCACCTGATTATCGTAATAGTTATAGGAATAATTATGCATTTAAAATTGAAGAAATAAGCGATCGCTGGATTGAGACCGGCAAGAAAAAAGAATTAACCCTCGCGGGCCTTTCTCCTGGCGTATATCATATAAGGGGACGTATTTATAGTACGGATGGATATGCAAATGAATCGGGTAAACTTCAATTCATCATAATAGCACAATGGTATCAAACAATGCTTTTTAAGATTTGTGTTGCACTGTTAATTGTTCTTATATTATATGCATTTTATCGTTATCGGGTCAGGCAGTTAAAAAAGCAACAGCAGATACGTCGTGATATAGCGAGTGATTTGCATGATGATATTGGCAGTACTTTAAACAGCGTTAAAATATATGCCCGTCTGGTAGAGATTTCGCCAAATAAAAAGGAGAATATTGATAGGATAATGGAGTCTTTGAAACAAGCCACCACTGGGTTACGTGATCTGATATGGGTACTGGATGATCAACAGGATACAGGCCAGGACCTGGTTAACCGAATTAAACAATTTGCAATTCCATTAACGGACTCAAGTAACGTAGACATCAATTTTATTGTGGATGGCGATAGTCACCTTGTCCTTAAAAAAACAGAAAAACGGAATCTATTGCTTATATCTAAGGAAGCTATCAATAACAGTATTAAATATGCTGAGTGTAAAAAAATAGAAATCACATTGCAACAAAAAAATCGAAAGACAGTTTTAATAATTGAAGATGACGGATGTGGGTTTGATCATGATAAAATCACACCCGGTTATGGCTTAAAAAATATTTCTTACAGAGCGAAGCAGATTAAATATGTTGCAAAAGTATACTCTGAGAAAAATAAAGGAACAAGAATTATAATAAGTACAAAAAACTAAACTTTATTGGCTTTGGCTGAAGGGAAATATACTTCGTTTTCGGCTTCTCCACTATTTACGCACCGGTAGTTCGTGGGCATTAATTCGATTTGATTAACTTGCTTTGACATGTTCAATTATCAGGTGCTTTTAAATACGGATTTAGTTTGGCGATTTAACGTAAGTGTGCGGCTGCTTTTTATCACATATTTTAATGGATTGGCCATTTGTGTCAATATTGTATATCTTCATGCCCTACCAGGATACGCATATAAAACTGAAGTCTTTTTCCTTCAGTAATTTCAGATTTATCGTCCATAAAATATGATGTTCTCGAAGTGCGTTTTAGCACCCAATTGCATAAACTGGCATAAATTGATTATTTCCCTGTACAGATGCCACCCTTGCTCCGATAAATGCCATTATTTCTACGAACAAGTGCTGGTGTTTACACGTTTGTTCGATAGGGGTTGGATTTACATAAACACCGGATATTCCTTTACCAACGAGAGTGAAAATTATTGACATCGATTTAAATTACCTTAATATTCCATTTTTGGTCGTCATCGCAAATTACCTTATCACATTGAACAGATATGTGTATGTGTTTATCATGTGGGTTTTGTCCGGAATATGGTCGCCATGACCAGGCAGCACTTCCATTTATTGCCGATGCATTCATAATCCGGCGGTTCCAGATTACATATTTAATGCGCTTGTCTTTTTTCTCTTGCAAAAACTGGGCAATCACGTTGCAATCACAACGGTTTTTCGCGTCATGAGTGATATCCAAAGCAGTTACAATCCCCATTGTTCCGCCACTGTCTTTCACCCAGGGGTTATGGTCAGAATTACCTTGTGAGTGAGCTATGTCACCGATTGTACCATCAGACTTTTTGCTCCTGGCTGGTGCCAAAACATTCACTTCACTAAGCAACTGCTTTAAACTTCGGGCCACCCGCCATTTTTTTCCCTGCCATGGCCTGGGAAACTGTTCACATGCGGAATCTGACGAAACTCCTTCAAGTGTCTCAGAAGAATCGGCGGCGTCACAAATATCCGGATATTCTAAAGTTCCTTCGTTGAGTTCTGCAGGAAGAACTTCCACAGATTCCGTCAGACTGCTATTTGGTAGTTTTTTCTTTAAGGCTTCTAACTCTTCACGGGTTTTCTGCAAAATTTCTTTTTGTTCTTCGAGGCTTTTATTAATATTCCCTACAATGAATGAACCAAATCCCCGGATGATGCGAACTGAAGAATAACCAGAAATTATTCCATATCCAAAAATGATCAACAAATTCCACTCTTTATTATTACAAGCTTCAGCAGCACTATCATTTAAACATTTCAGGTATTCATCTACTCCTTTAAGATGAAGTAACTGATCAATAACAGGAACAAGGAATGCGCCGGCAATACCTACTACTATATACCCACAAAATTGCCAGTTTCTTTTTAAAAAATTCAGCAGCCTGGTCCAAAAACCCGGGACAACAGCATCGTAAACTCCCTCATTAGATGTAGTGGGGGTATAAATGGGAAGACCCCTGAAATCAACAAAATATTGGATCAGACCGGCTAAAATACCCGATAGTAATAAAGTGATGATCAATGTAGTCATTGATTTAGTTTTATGTTTTATTAATTGGAGTGATAAAGATTTGACGAGGATCAAATAAAGCAAAATCAATTATTTGTTATTTCATCTGCAATATCCTTTTTATGGGTTTTTAAAAAATCAAAAATTGCTTTCAACTGTATTCCCTCATTTATCCACCCGGTGCTCTTTCCCTGATAGTTTACATCCTGCACAAGTTGACTGGCTCTGTGTAATGCAATTACCTGCCAGTTATCATTGAAAACCGGTGAACCCGATGATCCTTTTTCTGTATCGGTGAAATAGTAAACTTTTGGATATTTCACTTCAAAAATATGGTTGTTTCTAAAGGCTACTTTTTTTGAATGCCCAAAAGGATGCTGTATAATGTTTACTACCTGGGGATGCCCGGCTACGGCAAATATTTCTTGTGGAAACCTGGCAGGCGGAATGCGTAGAATCGGATCCTTTAATCTTAAAATTGCAAAATCCAGGGTTTCATCTGCCACCTCCAATTTATTTACCGCAACTACCATGGGTATCATATTATCATTGTTAAAATCAAATTCTGCAGACATGTGTTCACCCTGTTTATTAAAATCCGGATCTGAAGCGTTCGGCTCATTTTCGCCCCGTGCATTTACCACATGATAATTGGTAATGAGCAACTGTTTTGTAAGTAACCATCCCGTACCAGAAAAGATCATTGGCGTACCATCAGGCAGTTTTGCGGTTATCCCATTTTCAAACCTTGGTACACGTAGTCTTACTACTGCATTTCCGGCTTTTAAACCGGCTTCCAGGAAGCTAAATGATACCATATCATTTTGCTGAATTATTTTTTCCTGGATTATTTTATTCACAACGGCCACTGAAGGGGATTGAATATTTTCGACCGGTGCCACTTTTACTGCAATGCCTTCAATTTTTGCAAGTGCTTCCTGCACAATTTTATTTGCATCGGGGATCTGCTGAACATAAGGGGCTGCCCGATCTAGCCAGGCCTGAAAAGGTATGGATCCATCAGTCAGACGTGGTGTATCATTTAATTTTATCAAATCCAGATCCAACTGAATTTTTTCATTCTGAGCGTGTACTATCAGGAGATTTCTGAATGACTTATTTATTCCTGATAAAAAGATCCTACGGATTGCATCGGGATAACCCAAAGAATCAATAATTGCGTTGCTAAGCTTAGTTAATTCGTCATTGTCTAAGTATGCCATAAGAATAAAATAAATTTATTTTTATACAGATAGGGTAGTCATCCCTTCATCATTATAATCCTCATCCACACCCCTGGGCGAAATACCCTCTTCCTCTGATTGTATATTGTCGCCCGGGCGTTCTTCTTCCAAAGCATAACGTTGCAAATCATTTTTGATGGCAGGCTGCATTTCATCAGCATAAAACGAATTCAGCGCTTGCAGCGAAATATCAGCTGCTTCACTAAATTTACCTAATTGTCGTAGTGCCCGAACCATTATGAGTGTCAGGGCATGGTTTTGCCCGTTTGGAATTTCTTTGGCCAATTGCAATGCTCTTTCTGCCATTCCTGAATTCAGGAGATTAGCTGCCTGTTTAGTAAGATGACGTAGTTGGTCTTCCACATCTGCAAAATCCCATATAGATAAATCCACACTTTCAATACCTGCCTTTGCCATTATAAAAGCCTGGGCTTTCTCAGGCAACTCATCCCGATTACCTGCCAGGTAATTTTCCATTCCGTCAATCCAATTTTTTTCAAGGGTTCGTGGCGATTGTCCGAGAGCAAGTCGATGATAAAATTCTTCAGCCCTGTCCACAATTCCCGTCTGTTTGGAATAATAATTAACCGCCGATTGATGGATCTTCATAGCCAATTCTTTTTTATCGGACTGCATAATTAGTTTTAGCATTACCTTTCTAACATCAGATCTGTGTTTTAATACCAGCGCTTCTGTTTTTGTAACCAGGGCTACCTCCCTACTGATCTCCTGGAACAATGACTCTGCGTCTTCCATTGTATTAATATTCTTTAAGTCGCACGGTCCCGCAAGTACTTCAAGAATTAACGCCGGTGTGATTTTTCTTAGTACCATTCCGGGGTGGGCAAGTTTTTTTACTTCCGGATTATGAATATGTTCCAGTATGCGCTGGTACAAAATACCCTGTACCTCTATTTCCGGCAGGCTTTGACTAAAGAACAGGTTGGTGGTTTTTGTGGTCTTAATTCTTTTTATTTCCTCTACCCCGTATTGTTTCACCAGATCTGTTGCCAGTTTCAGTGAAAGCGGATTTCCGCCTATTTTTTCGGCAATGGTTTTAGCTGTTACAGGATCTTTTATGCCAAGGCCTGATATAAAACCCTGGGCCGCCTCAATATCAAGATTTCCGAGTTCCAACTCTGTGGTCTGGTTCTTATCCACAGGACTACGGCCTGAAAGAACAATTCTCATTTTAGGAAAATTGTTACGCAGATCTTCAATAAATTTCAAAACCGCATATACAAATTCAATTCCTTTGAATTGTACTTCTTCAAAGGTATCTAAGACGATAAGAAATGGTTTTTTTTCACTGGAAGTTAACTCACTGATAAGACTCAAAAACTCAGATTGCAATGCTTCCTTATTTTTTGTTTTTCTTTGAATTTTTTGTTCAGAATTTAAACTGATTTGGCCTGAGCTACCTTCTTCAATTAAGGTATCATAAGATTGGTTCCATTGGTTATAAAAATTTGAGAACTTAGATGAGATCGTTGGCACAACCCTATACTGAATCGATAACTGTCTCGCTGCTTCAATCAAAAGGGATTCAGGTTCAATTGCACTCAGGTTAGGTCTGTCAAAGTCAAGATAAACAAAGGGAAACTGGTCTTTCTTTTGTGCTTCGATATGATCCAGTATAAAGCGAGCCAGTAACGCAGACTTGCCGACCCCTCCCAAACCAAATATTAGCAGTGGCTTTTTCTCTGATGACCAAAAATTACCTACGATTCTTTCAACGCTTTCAATAACCCCCTGGGGAGGGGCTACACCAACATAAGCACGAAGTATAGCTAGTTCTTTGTGCCTTCCGCGAAATCTCTCCTCAAAAACCCCGTTTTCATAAACTCCGGTAAGCCGTTTAAAAGGACTTAACATTTCTTTCAGATCAATTTTATCTATGATGTGCTGTTTTGAGATAAAAGATACTCCTGTTATCCCATCAAGCCATTCAATAACCTTATAGAATTCAACCAATTCATTTTTGCTCAGTTCATTCAGATGTATCGTTTCAGCTTTCAGGCATTTGGTTAGCAGGTATTGTAATGGAAGTGTTGATTGCAATGTATAAGCACTGTTTGCAGCAAGTGCTTCTGTAACACGATTTTCTTTGATTAAACTTACCAGGGTTTGTTTACGAACTTCGTCCTTAAGGGCAAAAAGTATCTTATAGGTGGTACCGGTGCTTTGCACTTTTGCATCGGTTGATATTTTTCCGCTGGTTTTTGTTAAATCTGCTATGATAGTACTACTGCCAATCAAATCGTTTAACATGCTGCTTTTCTTCTCCTGGTCAACTGGAGTGACTGGTATTATTTGTGCAGGATCATAATAGGCCATTACCGCGGCCGCTTCAAAATAAGGCGAAGGCTCAATGATTTGGTTTGCTGTCAACTTTTCTGTTTCATAATCGAATCCGATTCCGGCAAGTTTATTATTAACATCATCGAGCGTGATCAGGGTTGGTTTGTTTGTCATAACTGTTTTATTAGTCGCCAATGATTGCTTTTGCTACAGCCAGCGCCCTGGCAGATATTATTTTAGTCCTGTTTTCGTCTCCTGTTACATCTGCTTCCAATACCTTGTTAACCATCTGCTGCAAGGCCTCCGGATCTATTTCCTTTTTATGTACCATGGCAAAATTTGAAAAGTATTCCATCAGATCTGCAGCGTTAAGTGGCTGAATTTCATCTACCCTTACCCGGTTCATAAAATTTAAAACAGGTTGATTGAAACCAAGAAGTACCATTCTCATCATGTCATTACTCAGGTGTGGCAATTGAGAACCTGTGGCAATCATGGTAAGCTGCATCACCATTTCAATCACTTCACGGGACATAGGTATAGTACCCGCTGCCGCACTGTTTACTGTTTGCTCACCGAGACCATCAATCACAATTACATGTACCATGTTCATGAAAACGATCTGCTCAATTATAAGGGCACACAATTGTTGTATCCAGCGGGCCGGTTGTTCGTTATCCAATTCCGGTAACTGCACCTGCTGCTCTTTCCATTCGGGGTTTACCTGGTCGAGTATTGCCTTAGTAATTTCCAGGGGGCCGAAATGGCCGCTAAAATGTTTTTTAACATCTATCCAAACCACCTTAAAATTCAGTTCTGCCAGGCAGGTGTTTATATAACGTATATAATTATAAGTATAGGTTTTTCCACTATTTTTTGGGCCTTTCACTACCAGTACGCGTATTCCGGCCGGATCTACCGTCGATACAAGTGAATAGGAAAAATATTCAATTACCTTCCTGGTGATTTTCCTGTTAAGAAAAGGGAGATCTACTGCCAGCAGGATGGTATCCCATGGCCGTTTACCCAGGTAGAACCTTGGTGGCTCAAGTGTTTGTATCCGCGTTATAGCCATATCAAAATTCGGTAAATACTGAAAGTTTTGCAACAGGCGGATAATGAGGGAAGGCGTTTCGATCCAGGCAAACATTTCGCAATAACGAACCACATTATAAGCATAACGGACCGGCATATTATCGAGAGGTATCCTGATAACATGGTAAGTAGGGATAAGGCCATTGAGAATGCTTGGGTTGCCATTAGTATAATTGGCCACTTCATCTCTCAATGAAATTCTTTCGATATCTGTGAGTATGCCAGGCATAATTGTTAATTTATTCAAATTGTATGATCATCAAAAAAATCCGGCAAGGGTGCAAATGCCAGGACTATCTCCTGAATCGAACCTGGCTGAAATCCTGCAAAGGCGAAGCTACCACTTCTTCGTTTACATAGGGATCAAGATCTGCCAGTTCACCAAATTTGATGCCGGCACGTTCTTCTATACTGCGTATTGTTGTCTGGTAAGTTTTATATTCTCCAAACACAAATTCCTCCGGCGCTAAAAATGTCTCCTGCGACATCGTGTACCCTGTAGCACATAGCTCACCTGTTTCATCATGAATGAATGCAATTATTTTCCAGAATTCCAATGGAATTTGAATGTCGAAACGCTCCGGGTCTTCCCCTGTAAAAAACGGGCCGGTGAAAACAGATATCATCATTTCGTCTCCCCTTGCATTTTGAAGGGCATAGTCTTCCAATCCCAGCCAGATGCCGCCATTGAAAGGTTGCATCTGGGGAACCGTATTGGTTACATGCATGGAATCGGCGTTGCCCAAAGTTGCTTCTTGAAGATCTCCTCCCCAGGCCGGATCTTCACGCCTTGTCATGTGTCCACGGCTGAATTTAGGCGGATTGCCATAACATTCCCCCATTATTTGAAACTCTTTTTTGATCCGTGGATCCAGTCTCCAGCCCGGTCGCTTGGTTTTGCGGGATTGTGCACCATGGATGTTTACGGCACTATAAAAACACATCCTTCTCGCTTTATTCATTACCACAGAAAAGTGCAAATATTTCAGAACAAATTCATCATTGCCAAATGTGAGAATATTTTCTTTATCAGAAATTTGAGGTAATGGTATTACAGCACCGTCTCCCAAAAATTCCTCTATGTAACCTACCCTGTCGTTGTATTGTTCTACAGGTGCTTCTTCCTGGAAACTGTTTTCAGAGTCAACCGGTGCCGGAACGGATACGGGTGGCTTGGCATTTACCACGTGAACGCTTGTTTTGGCCAATGCATCTAAAATAGCCCTGCCGGTAACTGCAAAATTTTCATCATGAAAAACACCGCTAAAATGCAAACCTGCTGCATGCCCTGTTTTTAGATCCAGAACCAGCGAACCCGAATTACCTCCTAAGGTAGTGGCATCGTGGCTAAAAACATTCGGCGCTGCTTCTTCGTTCAAAAGCAATCCTGGCGACATTCTCTTAAAGTCAAAAATATCACCGAAGATCCGGGTAACATCTGCAGGTTTTAAAGGATTCCGGTAAGGATCATAGGCAGGATAACCAATCACTGCTATTTCTGATTTCGGTACCAGGTTGCCCATATATATGGGAACCGGTTCCAGTACACTCCCCCCGGGAGAAAGTTTTAGTATCGCTATATCTGGCTGGCCATCATCAGCAAGGTAAAGGACTTCTTCCACACCAACCTGCAACGGCGCAAACACCGTTTGAAATTCCTCATTATAGTCTATAGAAGCTTCAATTGTGAGCCCCAGCGAGTTCCGGTTAAAAATAATGTTGTTACCGGATTTTCCCGCAAAAAGGGAAGCTACATGACGGTTGGTAATGATAATATTTTCTGCTATTAGCCAACCGGTGCCACCCCATTTAAACCTTGGGTGAAATTTAAATTCGATCCTTCCAACACTGGGCAACCGACGTTCAATCAGTTTACGGTAAGGTTCCAAACGGCTTTTCCATATATCCGAGTCAGGCAAGCTAAAACTATTATTTTTAACAAGAAGGCAAGGTCTTAAGAAATCCAGGATAACAGCCTCCATTGACGATGATGGCTGATCCGTTGGAAAGCCTTCAATAAAATTTTTAAGATCGTTGTTGGAAGCACCCATCCGGGTTGCGTTAGGAAATGCTGCACCGGATTTCAACCTCCTGTCCATTTCCTGAATAAGTTCAGCATCCTGCTGCAAAGTTTCTAACCTGGTCATTAGTTTAATTGTTAAAGGTTAATAAATATTGTAAGCGGTTCGCCATATTATATTTTTTAGCTATCGCTGAAGGGTCTTTCAATTTAATTCATTGAAGACAATTTCTGATCTGAGTAAATTATTGAATAAGCTAAATAAATAACTAACAGGCCTGCCTCGAAAGAAATTGTGATACATTGACGCTTTCCATTCTGGGATAAAACAATTTGCTGTTTCTCAAACTATGATTTTTGTAAAATATTATTCTCTAAATGTGTCTTCTGAATATCGAAAAATGAAATATAAGAGTCGACAATAACCTGAAATGAAATGGTGCCATGCGCAATGTTCGCGACACTAGCTATACGTGGTTCCAAGACTCCACCTTTGTTCGATTGTCCCTTATACAAATCAAGTAAACCACCCAGAATCTTTAAACTTCGTCTCGTCATCAAGAGTTGTTATTTTTTCATATTTAAGGTTGTTTCGTTTGATGTCTTGTTAGCACATATTTGTTTAAACTGAGAAAATATTATTTTGTTTTTAAAGTAGTGAAAATAAAAACCGAACTTAAAGTGGTTTAAATGGGTTGTTATTTGCCTACGTTAATTTAGCTAAGCTAGTTAAACTAGTTACAAGTCGCAACAGGAAAAACCCTATATTTTCCTCCGGGGATAACTGGTAAAAAATCAGCAGTTACTGTTGAAGACGTAAATAAACTAATGCTCAAGAGTATATACCTTTCGGTAAATAGCAATGTATACCAGTAGTGAATTTCAATGGGAAATTAATATACTGACGTATAAAGACCTCTTCAATCAATCATATGCAAAATCGATATACTAAAACAAGAATCCGTATCAGCTATTCAAAAAACTCCACTAAAGTAAGGGGCCATTTACCATACATGATTTCAAATAATCCATGACCAAAATTTCCTGACAAAAGTGCCTGAACTGGATTCCTACTGGCACACTTTGTCAAAATGCCGCAAAAAAAAGACACACACATAGTTAAATAAATTGACAATCAATTACATACGAATCCAGTCCCGGGCACTTCATAACCCTTATAAATGATCAATTTACAAGGGTTTATTGTTTTAGGCGATGGTCGCTAAAAGATGAGAGCGGGATCAGCCAGCTTAAAGTAACATTGAGATTTTTGGAGGGTTCGCACCTTGCACACTTTATTGTTAATTGTACTTGGTCATGATTACAATGAAATTATCTTTTCAAATGTGGAAAGGTTCGCACTTCCTAGTTCGCTCCATACAAATCAATAAATGCATGATTTTGAACCGCTCCGGCGGACAGTCCGCCACTGAAGTCTAATAGTATGACTTCTGCGAGGCTTATAAAAAAATATTACTCAGGTCTTTATCCATACATTCTTATTTGATGAGACTGACGCCATACCGATATTGGACAAAACCAGTTCAACATACCCATAAAGGTATAATCCCCGTGTGTATTATTAGTGCTATACCCAATTAGGTATAATTTACAAGTCTCTTCTGTCTTTATACCTAATAAGGTATAAAATGACTATTCGGTTTTTTAAAACAACAGCGAAAATTGAATAAACCTACCCTCAAGAACTGGGCGCAAAGGCTGGCGCAGGGCTTCGCGTGGTGCGGGAAATTGAACAGGAAAACAAGCATGCAAATGAATGGTATTAGCCTCACCGCATTCAAATCATTTATCGGATGATGGTAACGGTACCCGAACTGGTTTGTATAAAATCATTCCGCCCTTTTATCCTGATCACCCATATATAACTGCCCGTTTTCTGCTTCACCGATTTGTAAGTGCCATCCCAACCTTTCTGCATGTCGGTGGTTTCAAATATTTTTTCAGCATACCGGTTGTAAATTGAAAATTCAAATTTCTTTACCCCAAATAAATATTTTACTTTAAAGATATCATTCAGGCCATCGCCATTGGGCGTAAATGCATTCGGCATCGTCAATATGCAAAGGCCTTCTCCTATCAGGATCGAATCAGCAAAATTTCCGCAGGTATTGGAAACCTTTAGGCTAAAAAGACCTGGCTGATAAACATTAAATGCGGGCAAATTGCTGCCATCCTGCCAAAGATAATTTGTGGTTGCATTTACCTGGGGGCTTAACCTGATTGACTGGCCGGTGCATAATACTGTATCTTTTCCCAGTGTAAATATTGGTTTGGGGATATATGAAATTTCAACTGTGTCTGACGCGGTGCATCCGTTTAGATCCACCTCCACAGTATAACTGCCTTCCCGGGTAACGAGGTGTTGCGGCTGTTTTGCCCCATCCTGCCAGGTATAAGTAGCATTTACGAAACCAGCATTCAGCAGGTAATTGATGCCGGTACAAATACTGGTGTCTTTGCCAAGATGAACTATTGGACTTGCCTTATAAGCAATGGCAACAGTATCCTTTGTGGTACAACCTGCCTGTGTAACGGCCAACGTATATCGACCTGCCTTGCTAATATTATATTGATTACCCCGGTTGCCATCCTGCCATAAGTATGTGGCATTGGAGGAGTTGAAATTGTATTGGTAAGTTTTTCCTTCACAAATAGTTGTATCGGGGCCAAGACTGATAACAGGCAGGGGAGAAGCATTCAATATTTTTAAAGTGTCATAAGAAGCACAACGATTAGCAGCCACCGCTTTTATAAAGAACGATCCTGCGCTGTTTGCCACCAGTTGTTGGCTAGTGCTTCCGTTACTCCATTCATAGTTTGCAAACCCTGCACCGGCATCCAGCGTTAATGACTGGCCGGTACATAAACTGGTATCTGCTCCCAGCAAAATAGCCGGCGAATTGCGCACCCTAATATGGATAGTATCTCTTACCACGCAGCCCGGCCACTTTTCAGCAGC
This sequence comes from Ferruginibacter sp., assembly GCA_031424955.1. GTDB lineage: Bacteria > Bacteroidota > Bacteroidia > Chitinophagales > Chitinophagaceae > Ferruginibacter. Next base: position 18,483 of record JANPIJ010000340.1, read on the forward strand.
GGCGTAATAAAAAGTATCCACCAGGGGATAGATATTTGCGGATGACCCGGTGGCTGCACTGGTATTATATGCAGGATACCACTGGTAATTACTAAACCCGGGTGTGGCATTTAAGCGAATGGTATCCTTGTTACAGCGGACTGTATCCTGTCCGATTGAAAAAGGAAATACGGCAGACGTTACCCGGATAGTGTCAGAAAAAACATTTCCGCATCCGTCAATGGCCCTAACATTGTATGTACCTGGTTGCCGAATATTGTATACAGAATCTGTGCTTCCATCCTGCCACAGGTAAGCAGAAAAACTATTGCCCGCATGCACTACCAGGTTGTTACCACTACACAGTACTGTATCCGGGCCAAGGCTGATATTTGACTGCATCCTTATTATACTTACCACTATTGAATCCAGTGGGCCGGTATAACATGCTCCTGCGGGTAAACTGGCGTACAATTTTCCCTGCCAGTTTATGTTTTTAAAATATATCCTTACAGAACTATCATTTAAAACCTGTAAACTGTCGATCGCTTGCCGGTCTATATTCCATTGTGCAATAGCGCCACAGGCCTTGTTTTTAAATGCGGTGAAAACAATCGAGGGAGAACTGCCGCAAATGACCGGGTTACCATGGATTTTGACTGTATCACAATAATTTGTTTGCCTGCAGGGATCGTGGCTGTTTACAACCATGGTGTCTGACTGGCTGGTAATGTGCGCCATTTCATGCAATTGATTGGGGTCGTCCGGATGAAGATAATAGTAATCGGCATCCTCAATGATATTGAGCGGAAGAAATTGCAGGAGCAAAGTATCCTTGCCCAGGCATTGAGACGAGGTGTCGCTGTTATGCATTTTTCTAAACTCAAAAAAACTTTTTGTAACCGGCAGAGACTCGAAGTATGATTGCAGGTAGGCATAACCATTGTCATTAAGAAATGCAAAGCCGTTGTTGCCGGGAAGGCCTGCATTGGTATAATGAGCTTTCCGTTGTTTTTGAAATTGTTTATTTTGGAATGCTCCAAAGTAAATATTGGCCTCATAACTACCCAGGTATTCAAAAAGCGATATGAGTCCCTTGCCGGAAGCATCAAAAAGCAGGTTTTTATTATAAAAATTGGTTTGCAGGGTGGAACTGATGCAGTAGGAATTGACGAGGTTAAAATCCGGGTCAAACTCAATAATACCAAAATGATCTTTTGTTGCTTTTAGGTTTACAAGATCCGAAATTAACTTTCCATAAAACAAATAATTTCCGTTTGATAACCGGGTGCATTTATTTTGGTAATAACCAAAACTTTTAATGATAGATTCGGTAAGGTCCTGGTATTCGGGTCTGAAAAATCGCTTCTTAATCAACGCTCCGCTGGTATAATCCAACGTAAGAATATTTACCGCCGGGGCTGTTTGAGGGTTACTACTTCCGTGGCTTAAACCAACCAGGGAAATCTGGCCGTTTTTTACGAAAGCGGCCACACCTTCTGCTCCAAACACGTAAGAACCATCAACGCCATGGTTGCCATAATTGATATCCCACACTACATTGCCTGCGCTGTTTAACCTGGTCACAGTTTCTATAAAGCCGCTGGTTAAATTTGTACTGGATGTTCCACATAAGATAACATCGCCATTAAGCCCTTCTACCGCAGTTTCGATATCGTATCTAAAAGTTCCTACCGGTCTGGTGAATATAGAAATCTGGCTTTTCAGCCTGTTTTGCCAGATAATATTTCCACTGCTGTTAAGCCGGTAGACCATTGTAGTATAACTGGAACGTCCGCTGGTAGTATCCAGCAACCCGGTATAAATAATATCATGATTGGGAAGTTCAAAGGCCCTGTTCATAGTGAAATAGCTAAAACCGCCCGGATTAATTTCCTCAAACTGTTTTAGCCATGTCACATTACCATCCCTGTCTAATTTAATCAGCAGGCCATAACTCCTCCACCATGGATTGGGAAGCAGGGTGGTGTCATACATCAGTAAAGGAACAAGCATGCCACCATCCATGGTTTGTGTTACCGACATCAGGTATATCGATCCATTGTGTACATCCAGTAACCGCCGGTAGGAAGTATCGGCACATGTATTTGAAAGCGGTCGTGCTGAATATCCGGTTGGTGCATTTTTTACAATCTCTTTTTTCGGAGCTTGTTGTTGTATCAATTTTTTCAGCAACCCGGGTTTGGATAGCATCCCGGCAGGCATTTTGATCGCCTGCGGCACTTTTGTATTATTGGTCTGGTGATGTATAGCAGGGTATTGGGAAGCGGCGGCATTTACGGCTGAAATAAAACGTTGCTCTTCTGCGGAAGGAATTACCTGGCAAAATAAAGCAATGTGCCGGCAATAGATGAATACAAAAAGAAACGCAGCTTTCATTATGGCAATATGAATGTTTGGTCCTGCTAAAGATATTCAAACATTACGTAAAAAAATCATCCTTCAGGTTCAATAAAATCGGGTAGGGGAAATGAAACGACTGAAAAGTCTGACGGGAGCGAAAGACCAGTTAAATCAATTTGATAATACATGTTAACCAGGTAACCAATATTAATGTACCTGCTGCTTTTGCCAGGTTGAGTAATGTTTGCCAGGAAGAAAATGGATAATACCGGAAACCATTTACATGCTTCAACCATTCAATGCGGGGTATCCTTTTAATGGAGTAGTTGTTTATACCAAGCACAGAAGTAAGTTTTTTGTTTCGCTTAATTTTTCATGAGTATGCTTTGTAACCGCATGGCAGTGTAATTTAACTGCTCTGTAGATACCTGATTAGACATTTGTTGCATTAGTTTCCACAAAACTAACATGTCAATCACCATTGGTAAGCTACATTTGCTGTCCATAGTAATCGATTGCATTCTATGTTTTTCGTTTTGCTTATATATATTATGTATATCTTTTTTTTAGTCCCCATTGCTTATCGCCACGTTTCAAACCGATTGAATGAAGGCTGTTATAAATCACCATTATTTAAATTGGTGAGATGGGTAAATTGTTAGTGAGGTTGCAGTAGGGGTGCTGGTTAAAATATTAAAAAATAAGCGGTTATGATCTGTAATCTGCAATGTTCCCGAACTGGATTGCAATGAATGTCTTAAATTTTACAATGATCTTGTATATGAAAAAGTATATCTTTTGTTTTGTATTTCTTTCAGGTTTTATACCTGCCCTCCATGCTCAAAATATAGTGAAGCAAGCCCCTGAAGGCTTCGATACGGAACAGGCAGCCATCGTACATGGAAAAATAGATACCATCAGCTATGAGTCTAAAACAGTGGGCACTACCCGCAGGGCGCTTATTTATACGCCTCCCGGCTTTTCTAAAAGTAAAAAATATCCTGTACTCTACCTCTTACATGGTATTGGCGGCGATGAAAAGGAATGGCTGAATGGCGGCCGTCCACAGGTGGTATTAGACAACCTGTACGCCGGTAAAAAAATTGAGCCAATGATTGTAGTGATGCCAAACGGCAGGGCCATGCCCGACGACCGGGCTACAGGAAATATCATGGCCTCCGATAAAGTAGCGGCCTTTGCCAACTTTGAAAAGGATTTGCTAAACGACCTGGTACCCTATATTGAAAAAAACTTTCCTGTAAAAACCGACCGGGAAAGCAGGGCAATTGCGGGCCTTTCCATGGGCGGAGGGCAATCGCTGAATTTTGGCCTGGGTAACCTGGATCAATTTGCCTGGGTGGGTGGCTTTTCATCGGCCCCCAATACAAAAAGCCCGGAGCAACTGGTGCCGGATGCAAATGTTGCAAAAAACAAATTGAAACTGCTTTTTATATCCTGCGGAGCAAGCGATGGTTTGATCTCTTTTAGCAAGCGCACACATGACTATCTTGCAGAAAAAGCCGTTCCACACATCTACTACATTGAGCCCGGTGTTCACGATTTTAAAGTTTGGAAAAACGGTCTGTATATGTTCTCCCAGCTTATCTTCAGGCCGGTAGATGCATCCACTTTTCCGGAATATTTGAAAATGTCGGTACCACCAACCGTAAACACCAATGGATTTGGCGGCGGTCAGGGCGGGCGCAGGCAAGCTGGCCAGGGTGAATTTAAACCCACTATTACCACACAGCAGGGCAAACAGTACCCGCAGGTGAATGCAGCCGGCCAGGTACGGGTAAGCGTTGCTGCACCCAATGCACGGCTGGTGCAACTGGATATTGGCGCAAAAAAATACGACCTGGTGAAAGATACAGCCGGCGTTTGGACCGGCGAATCGGCGCCCCAGGATGAAGGCTTTCATTATTACCAACTGAACATCCATGGCGCTTCCGTACCAGACCCGGGAAGCCTTTATTTTTACGGAGCCAGTCGATGGGGTAGTGGCATTGAAGTGCCTGCCAAAGACCAGGAAAAATATGCACTTCGCGATGTGCCACATGGCCAGTTGGTGAAACAACACTACTATTCCAAATCCACCAGCAAGATAAGGCCGGTATTTATTTACACGCCACCCGGGTATGAAAAAGAAACTTCAAAAAAATACCCCGTTTTATACCTGCAGCATGGCATGGGTGAAAACGAAACAGGCTGGGGCAACCAGGGTTTCGCCAACCTGATTATGGACAACCTGATTGCTGATGGCAAAACTGTTCCTTTTATTATTGTTATGGAAAACAGCAGTATTGATCCTGCACTGCTCAGGAACCGCCGCCCCGGTCCACCTCCCCGGGATAGTGCCAACAGGTCGTCGGCACCTGCAGGTAGCAATACACCACGAGCTGGTTCGGGCCCCGGTGCAGGTGTAAACTTTGCTGCAGAATTTGAGAAAGTGTTACTGAATGATTTGATCCCTTACATAGAAAACCACTATCGGGTGGTTGCCGATCCTTCGCACCGTGCGCTGGCCGGTTTATCGATGGGCGGAATGCAAACCCGTTCCATTGTTAGCGCCAACCCCAACAAATTTGCTTATGCCGGTTTGTTTAGCAGCGGCACCTTTGTGCCATCAGAAATAACCGACCTGGCCGCTTTTAAAAAGAAAGGTAAATTGGTATTTATGAGTTTTGGGGGAAGAGAGGGTGGTGCTGCCCGTATTCCTGCAGCGGCGGAAGAATGGAATAAAGCCGGTATTAAATCGGTTACTTATGTTTCTCCTGAAACCGGCCATGAATGGCAATCGTGGAGACGCAGCCTCTATGAGTTTGCACCACTGCTGTTTAAATAATATAGAATGGTTGAGACTGGGTTTTGATAGTTTTATAATAATATTTTCCAATTAAAAAAGGATACCAAAAAACCAATAGAAATATGAAAATAAAAATACTGGCAATGCTTGCGTTGATGATGGATAGCATAAGCAGTTTTTCACAGGACCCGAACTTTCACATTTACCTGTCTTTGGGGCAGTCGAATATGGAAGGCAATGCCCGGCTTCAGCCACTGGATACTATTGGCGTTGATAAACGTTTCCAGGTATTGGAAGCAGTAGATTGTCCAAATCTTGGCCGGGTAAAGGGGCAGTGGTATACTGCACTTCCACCTTTATGCCGTTGCAGAACTGGTCTTACACCAACCGATTATTTTGGCCGAATGATGGTGCAAAACCTGCCTGAGAATATAAAAGTGGGTGTGGTAAATGTTTCCATCGGCGGCTGCAAAATAGAGTTGTTTGACAAGGACAATTTTCAATCTTATGTAACTGCCGCACCAGGTTGGCTGAAAAACATGGTAAAGGAATACGACGGTAACCCTTACCAGCGGTTAGTGGAAATGGCTAAACTGGCACAAAAAGCCGGTGTAATAAAAGGGATACTGTTGCACCAGGGAGAATCAAATACTGGTGACACACTGTGGCCAGCTAAAGTAAAAGGGATTTACGACAATTTGTTGAAAGACCTGGGGCTGGAGGAAGGCTCGGTTCCATTACTGGCCGGCGAAATGGTGCCGGCCGACCAAAAAGGAGCCTGCGCCAGTATGAACAGGATTATTGGTACACTGCCCCAGCTAATTTCGAAAGCCTACGTAATACCCTCAGCAGGCTGTGAGGGGGTGGCAGACAGGCTTCATTTCAGTGCTGCAGGCTACCGGGAACTGGGCAGGCGCTATGCTGGTAAAATGCTTGCCCTCCAGGGGTACTAAATGATACTACAAACATAATTTATCAACCACAAAAAGGAACAAAAACTATTAAAATGGTAAAGAACAAATATCATATTTTGCAAGTGCTGGTGTTGATCATGGCCATCCTGGCAGGATCTGTAACAACCGGACTGGCGCAAAAAAAAGGAAAAGGCAAGGTCAAAAATGTAACCAGTACCGCTCCTGTTTTTTCAAAATTCAGTTATACGGGCAATGATAAAATTTACAATGACAACCCGTTAAAGGCCGGTGAATTTTACACCCCCATCCTTCAAGGCTGTTATCCCGATCCCAGCATTACCCGCAAGGGAAATGATTATTACCTGGTGAGCTCTACTTTTGCTATGTTTCCGGGTGTTCCCATTTTTCACTCTAACGACCTGGTGAACTGGAAACAGATCGGGCACGTACTGGACAGACGGTCGCAATTGAAAGTGGATAGCTCAGGCATTTCGGCAGGTATATATGCACCCGATATTAAATACAACGCTAATAACGAAACCTTTTACATGATTACCACCCAGTTTTCCGGTGGCATGGGAAATATAGTGGTAAAAACAAAAGACCCGCTGCAGGGATGGAGTGATCCTTATAAATTAAAATTTGATGGTATTGACCCCTCTTTGTTTTTCGACGACAACGGCAAGGCTTACGTGGTACACAACGATGCACCTGACAGGGGGAAAGAACGCTATAACGGACACCGGATCATAAAAATTTGGGAATATGATATTGCCAGCGACCAGGTAGTTGCCGGTACCGATAAAATGATTGTTGATGGTGGTGTAGATACAAGTCTGAGACCCATTTGGATTGAAGCCCCGCATATCTACAAAAAGAACGGCAAATATTATTTAATGTGTGCCGAGGGTGGTACCGGAGGATGGCATAGCGAAGTAGTTTTTGTGAGTGACAAAGTCACCGGCCCATTTATTCCTGCTCCCGGCAATCCTATTCTTACACAAAGGCATTTCCCGGCTAACCGTAAAGAAAAAATGGATTGGGCCGGCCACGCAGATTTGGTGGAAGGCCCGGATGGAAAATACTACGGTGTGTTCCTGGGTATACGCCCCAATGAAAAGGACCGGGTAAACACCGGCCGGGAAACCTTTATCCTGCCGGTAGACTGGACCGGGCAATTCCCTGTATTTGAAAACGGCCTGGTACCCCTTAAGCCAAAATTAAAAATGCCCAAAAATGTTACCAATCAAACCGGACAAAACGGGTTTTTCCCCAATGGTAATTTCACTTTTACCGATAATTTCTCCGGTGGAAAATTGGATTACAGGTGGATTGGCGTAAGAGTTCCCCGGGAAGAATTTATCAGTGTGTCGAAGGATGGCCTTGCTATCAATGCTTTTGCAACCAATATAAAATCAAGGGTTGCTACTTCTACCTTATTTCACCGGCAGCAACATTCCATCTTTGATGCCGCGGTAACATTAAAATACACACCAAAGTCGGATAAAGAACTGGCAGGCATTGTTTGCTACCAGAGCGAGCGGTTTAATTATGTTTTTGGCATTACTAAAAAAGAGAATGATTATTACCTGGTACTCGCAAAAACAACCAGGGGTACAACCGCACTAGTAGCCAGCACAAAAATTGACATATCAAAGCCTATACAGTTGCAGGTTGCGGCGCTGGGCGATGATTACAGGTTTAATTATGCTATTGATGGCGCTGCCTATGAGAACCTGGGTGGAACAGTATCCGGTGATGTACTTTCAACCAATGTAGCAGGCGGTTTTACAGGTTCGCTGATTGGCCTGTATGCTACTACCGGTAACGATATTCAACCTTAGTAAATAACAAGGAACCAATACAGGTGAATTTGATGAACCCTTATTCATGTAATGATAAATACCCGGAATTAAAACCGGTAAATTGATGGGCAGTCCCTGCGAAGTGTTTGGGGCTATATAAAAACGTTTATGGGCTGAAGTGTATTATTTTTAGCCCGCCACAAAAATTGCCGGAGCCGTAATGATGTTGATTATTTCAAATACAAAAAAATACTGAATGAAAAACCTGGTTTTTGCCTTACTGTTTTTCCTAAGCGCTGTTGACATATCCAATGCGCAGCAGCTGACGGTTTCAAGTCCTGATAAGCAATTACAGCTAACCGTAGCTGTAATTGATAGTGTTGCATTGTACTCTGTAACCTACAATGGAAAAATCATGCTGGAAAATTCACCACTCGGGCTTACAACCAACGAAGGTGATTTTTCCGGTGGCATGAAATATTTAAGCAAGGAGGAGGGAGTAGTTGACAAGTCGTATAAACAGGACAAGATAAAAAAATCGGATATTCACTATGTTGCCAACAAGCTTACAGCTACTTTTGAAAATGCCCGTAAGAAAAAAATAAGTATCGCTTTCCAGGTAAGCAACAATGATATCGCATTTCGGTACGAGTTGCCTTCATGGGGTGAACGCATGAGTTGTGTGGTGGAAAAAGAAGCGACCGGGTTTAAGTTTCCAGTACAAACTACTACCTTTCTTTCGGGCATGATGAGCCCTATGACCGGCTTTGCCCGTACTGCCCCAAGTTACGAAAGCGGGTATGAGGCAGATGGTGTGCTGGGTAAAAAAACGAACAGGGGTGAAGGGTATGTATTTCCTGGCCTGTTCCGTATTGGTTCCAATGGATGGGTGCTGGTATCAGAAACCGGTGTAAGCAGCCTCTTTTGTGCTTCACATTTAAGCGATGGCAACCAGGATGGTCTTTACACAGTTGCCTATCCCAGCACTAAACAAAACAATGGTTTCGGTAGTACCGGGGCCGCCCTCAGCCTGCCCGGAGTAACACCCTGGCGCACTATTACGGTGGGCAGTACCCTTAAGCCAATTGTGGAAACTACAATTCCCTACGATGTGGTGGATCCACTTTATATGGCATCAATACCTTACAGGTTTGGCCGCTCTACCTGGAGCTGGATTGTTTGGCAGGATAACAGCATGAACTACGACGACCAGGTAAAATACATTGACCTGGCTGCAACGATGGGTTATGAATATATATTGATAGATGCCCTTTGGGATAAAAACATTGGCAAAGAAAAAATGGAACAACTGATTAAGTATGCAAATAGCAAAAAAGTGGATGTTTTTTTATGGTACAATTCCAACGGTTCATTTAATGATGCGCCGCAGGGGCCAAGGAATAAAATGAGTACCGCCATTGAACGAAAAAAAGAAATGGCCTGGTTACGAAAAACAGGTGTAAAAGGAATGAAAGTCGATTTTTTTGGTGGCGATAAACAGGAAACCATGCGCCTGTACGAAGATATTTTATCTGACGCCAATGACTATGGACTGATGATTATATTTCATGGTGCCACATTGCCCCGTGGCTGGGAAAGAATGTACCCCAATTTTGTCGGGTCCGAAGCAGTGCTGGCTTCTGAAATGTTGATTTTTTCACAGGGCGTACGGGAGTCAGAAGCCTTTAATGCCACCCTTCATCCTTTTATCCGCAACGCGGTGGGCTGTATGGAATTTGGTGGTGTATTATTAAACAAGTACCTGGTAAAGAGTAACCAGGGAAGAAACAAGCGGCTTACTACTGATGCCTTTCAACTGGCAACAGCCATTTTATACCAGAACCCTGTACAAATGTTTGGGTTAACACCTGATAACCTTACTGGTGTACCCGCATTTGAAATTGATTTTATGAAGCAGGTGCCTACCACCTGGGATGAAACGTTGTTGATCGATGGTTATCCCGGAAAATATAGTGTGCTTGCCCGCAGGCATGGCAGCCAATGGTATGTGGCAGGTGTAAATGCACAAAAAGAGCCACTGAAAATAAAACTATCGCTACCCATGTTGGCCGGAAAAAAAGTGAGCCTGTATAATGATAATGCCGAAAGTGTAACCGGAATGAAAGAAGTGGTAATTAAGAAAAATGGTGAACTGGAGATTGAAATACAGCCTGCTGGTGGCTTTGTAATAAAATAGAATTTGTTGGTAAGGTAAATACTATGAAGATGAATATAAATTTTGATCGGTTTAAAGGTATGCAGGTAATTGTTTTGTTATTGCTTTTACCCTGCATGGCTGCCGTAGCCCAGCAACAGGATAAGCCATCACTAAAACTTTGGTACAACCAGCCCTCCGGTAAAACCTGGGAAAATGCCCTGCCTGTTGGCAATGGAAGACTGGGAGCGATGGTATATGGCAATGTTCCACTGGAGACCATCCAACTAAATGAACACACCGTATGGAGCGGCGGCCCAAACCGCAACGACAACCGGATGGCACCGGATTCGCTGGAGGAAATCAGGAAACTGATATTTGAAGGCAAACAGAAAGATGCCGAGCGCCTGGCAAATAAGGTGATCATCAGCAAGCAATCGCACGGCCAAATGTTTCAGCCTGTTGGCGACCTGCGACTGAAGTTTAAAGAACATGATAAGTATAACGATTTTTACCGTGAGCTGGATATTGAAAAGGCGGTAGCCAAAACTTCCTATACCGTGGCAGGCGTTACCTATACCCGTGAGGTATTGGCCTCTTTCCCCGACAGGGTAATTGTGGTGCACCTGACCGCCAGTAAGCCCGCCAGCCTTTCGTTTGAAGCTTATTTCGCTGCTGCCCTGCCTAACACCATTGTGAAAGCAGGTACTGAAAATCAACTGTTGATATCGGGCACTACTGTGGACCACGAAAGTGTAAAGGGAATGGTGAAATATAAAGGCATCGCAAAGCTTAAACCAACCGGAGGGAGTATTGCTGCTACTGATACTTCTTTAATAATTACAAATGCGGATGAGGTAACCATTTACATTTCTGTGGCCAGCAATTTTAATAATTACAAGGATGTAAGTGGCAATGAGCAGGAACGGGCGGCAGCCTGGCTTGCAAAGGCTTTACCCAAATCCTGGCCAGCCATTTTAAAAGGCCATATAATGGCATATCAAAAATATTATAACAGGGTAAAACTTGATTTAGGTTCAGCCGGCGAAGCCTCCCAACTGCCCACCGATCAACGGTTGAAACAATTCAATGTAACCAACGATCGACATTTTGCCACACTGTACTTTCAGTATGGTCGCTACCTGCTCATTTCATCATCACAACCCGGCGGCCAGCCAGCTAACCTGCAGGGCATCTGGAACAATAAAATACGCCCGCCCTGGGATAGCAAGTACACCATTAATATCAATGCCGAAATGAACTATTGGCCGGCAGAAAAAACCAACCTGGCTGAACTGCATGAGCCGTTCCTGAAAATGGTGGAGGAGATGGCGGAGACTGGCAGGCAAACCGCAAAAGACATGTATGGCGCAAGGGGTTGGATGGCACATCATAACACCGATATATGGCGGGCTACGGGTGCAGTGGACGGCGCTTTCTGGGGTGCATGGATCAATGGCGGCTGGACAAGCCAACATCTTTGGGAGCATTACCTGTACAGTGGCGACAAAAAATATCTTGCCCGTATTTATCCCGTTTTAAAAGGTGCCGCTACTTTTTATGTTGACTATCTTATTAAACATCCCAAATATGGCTGGCTGGTAATAAACCCCGATGAATCACCCGAAAATGCCCCCAGGGCACACCAGGGTTCTTCACTGGATGCAGGCGTTACCATGACCAACCAGATAGTGTTTGATGCTTTCAGTACAGTAATAAGGGCTGCCTCCATGTTGGGTAAGGATGCAGCTTTTGCAGATACCCTGAAAAAAATGCGTAGTCAATTGCCTCCCATGCAAATAGGCCAGCACGGCCAGTTGCAGGAGTGGCTCGACGATGTGGATGACCCAAAAGATAAACACAGGCATATATCACACCTGTATGGTTTATTCCCCTCCAACCAGGTTTCGCCCTACCGTACCCCGGAATTGTATAGTGCGGCAAAAAATACGTTGATACAGCGTGGTGATGTATCAACCGGCTGGAGCATGGGTTGGAAGGTAAACTGGTGGGCTAAAATGCTGGACGGCAATCATGCATATAAACTGATACAAAATCAATTGACCCCGGTTGGTACCGGTGAAGGCGGAACCTACAATAACCTTTTTGATGCCCACCCGCCTTTCCAGATTGACGGCAATTTTGGCTGTACATCCGGTATTGCTGAAATGCTGATGCAAAGCGATGATGGACTGATGAACCTGCTTCCGGCATTACCTGATCAATGGCAGGGTGCAGGCAGTATTTCGGGGCTGCGTGCAAGGGGCGGATTTGAACTGGTAAGCATGCAATGGAAAGATGGTAAACTGGTAAAGGCTATTATAAAATCCACACTTGGAGGCAACCTCCGTATCAGGGTACCCAATGTGCTGCGAGCAGCCTCCGGGTTTGTTTTGAAGATGGCAGGCGGAGACAATAGCAATCCATTTTACCAGACGGAAAAAACATCCCGGCCGGTAATATCTCAAAAGGCAACAGTAACACGCCCCATATTAAAAGAGTCTTTTGTGTATGATTTACCAACAGGAAAAAACGGGCTTTACGAGTTGGTTGGAAAGTAGGCTGTTTTGATAAATTTTAGACTGGTAATATAATGTCACACTGATAATCGTTGTGAAATTTCTGATTAGTTCATGCCTGATTTGAAATGCACGCAATGGGCTGCATTCGCATTGAATGATAGAAATCTTTTTGAGTATAAAGTAAATGTTATGAATAAAAATATTGCTTTTCTGCTGGCCTGTTTTACTATAGTGTTTTTTTCAGGAGGATGCAGTAAAAAATCACCAGGCTCCAATACTACCGATCCGGGGGCTGAAACATATTTTAGGTTTAGTAAGTCAGGTGAAAATGTGGGCGCCCTGGCAGATAGTATTGAAATAGTAGTGAACTGGTCGAAGGTTAAATGGGAGATAACAACCGCACCAAATGGGTTCATAAAAAAACTTTCAGCAACAACAGGTGGTGCGGAGAATATGGCGAATAGCAGTACAAAACTAACAGCCAGCCTTGAACGCAATATAAAGAAAGTAGCCAGGAGCCAGGAACTGATTCTTACAGACCTGAAAACGGGATCAAAAAAGTCCTTTGTTTTAACCCAGGATGTTTGGGCTAACAGGGAGATGATTACCATTGATCCTGGTGTAAAATATCAGCAGATTACAGGTTTTGGGGGAATGCTGAATTCTTCATGGACAGGTAGTACCCAGCTTACTGAACAGGATATTGAAAAGCTGTATGGCAGCAATGGTCTTGGATACAACATACTGCGCATGATGCTTTACCCCAATACTGCAGATTGGGGGCGTGAGTCGGCCATCGCCAAAAAAGCACAGGAATTGGGTGCCACTATTTTTGCTTCACCCTGGACTCCACCGGCTTCCATGAAATCGAATGGTGCTACCAGTAATAAGGACGGGGCTTTTCTGTTGCCGGAAAAATATGATGCTTTTGCCGCCCACCTAAAGGCATTTGTTGATTTTCAAAAAGGCAGGGGTGTAGATATTTATGCGGTGTCCGTGCAGAATGAACCCGATTGGAAAGTAGATTATGACGGATGCTCTTATAGTCCCCAGCAAATGCTGGATTTTGTAAAGAACCATGGTGACAAAATAGGCAACGGCGTTAAATTAATAGCAGCAGAAACAGTACAATTCAACACGGCTTATACCGACCCTCTTTTAAACGACCCTGTAGCCGTTAACAACCTTGATATTGTGGCCACCCACTTATATGGTGGTGGTATGAAAGACTATAAGATTGCACAGCAAAAAGGCAAGGAAATATGGATGACGGAACATCTTTTTAATGATGAAACCAATGGTCGGGATTGGGATTGGTTGCCCTCGCTTAAAACAAATATTGCAAAAGAAATACACGATTGCATGGTAAACAACTTCAATGCCTATGTATGGTGGTACCTCAAGCGCTTTTATTCAATGCTGGGAGAAAATAGCCCCAAAAGTCCGGTTGCTGACGGAGCAATTACCAAGCGGGGATATATCATTGGGCACTATGCAAAATATGCCACAGGTAAAACCCGCATACAGGCAACTGTTACCGGTGCCGGCAACCTGCTATCAACTGCTTATCATGGCAACAATGAAATTACGGTAGTGTTCATCAACAGGAATGCTACGCCTACTGTGGTGGAGGTGGCCCTCCCATTGCTGGTAACTTCCGCAACGGCTATTGAAACAACGGTTTCAAAAAATATGGTAGCCGTTTCAACAGAGTTAAGTACCGACAAGAAAATACTATCCATTCCTGTTTCAGCAGAAAGCATTGTTTCTTTACGAATTATATTATAGTGAATGATAAAAATATCATATCGGTCAACGGCTTTACATGTCACGAATGTCCAACAGTATTGTTTTGATCTGGTTACTTTGTCTATTAAATTGGAATACTTAAACAATATCAAATACCTGCAATGATTAAACACAGCAAAACATTACGGCTTTTCATTTTGATGACAATGGTAGTTGCAGGCAATGCATTTGCCCAAAACCCACTCATCACCAACCAGTTTACTGCCGATCCTTCTGCAAGGGTTTTTGGCGACCGGGTGTATATATATCCCTCGCATGATATTCCCTGTACCGAAGGAAAAGGAAGGATAGGCTGGTTTTGTATGGAAGATTACCATGTATTTTCTTCAGCCAATCTTACAGAATGGACCGATCACGGTGTAATCGTCACCCAAAACAAAGTACCCTGGGTAAAGCCCGAAAGCTACAGCATGTGGGCACCCGATTGCATTGAACGCAATGGCAAATATTATTTTTACTTTCCCACCACTCCAAAAGACAGCACCATTGGCCGTGGTTTTACCATTGGCGTAGCAGTGGCCGACAAACCGGAAGGCCCTTTTGTGCCCCGGGAATTGCCCATTAAAGGAGTACGTGGTATTGATCCCAATGTGTTTATTGATAAAGATGGACAGGCTTATCTTTATTGGTCGCAGGGTAATATCTATGCTGCTAAATTAAAGACAAACATGCTGGAGCTGGAATCGGAACCGGTCACCCTGAAAGAGTTGCCCACAAAGGGTTTGAAAGAAGGCCCATACCTGTTTGAACGCAAAGGCATTTACTATCTTACTTATCCGCATGTGCAGGATAAAACGGAACAACTGGAGTATGCCATTGGCGATAATCCTTTGGGTCCTTTTAAAGTAACCGGTGTTATTATGGACGCATGGCCTTCCGGCTGCTGGACCAACCACCACTCTTTTATTGACTTTAAAAACCAATGGTATTTGTTTTATCACCATAACGATTTGTCGCCGCAGTTTGACAAAAACCGGTCAGTAAGAGCCGATAGCCTTTCGTTTAATGCAGATGGCAGCATTAAAAAAGTGATTCCAACGCTCAGGGGAATTGGAGTATCAGATGCTGCCACATCAATACAAATGGATAGGTACAGTGCTATAAGTGATAAAGGTGCAACTGTTGATTTTATTGATACTTTAGACAGGTTTAAAGGTTGGAAAACAACATTGAAGGAAGCTGGTGCATGGGTGCAATACAACAGTGTTGGGTTTGGCCGGCAAAAATTTAAAACTGCAAAGTTTAAAGCGGCTTCCGCATCAGGCGGTATTTTGCAACTGCGGTTGAATAATGCCACGGGAACTGTGGTATCTGAGGTAACCATACAACCTGGCACCGGGTGGACTACAATCGAGGCGCCTTTGAAGGGGGTAAAAGCTGGTGTACATAACCTGGTATTGTGTTTGAAAAATAAAGCAGCGGTGGATATTGACTGGATAAGTTTTGAATAATTATTATGGTATATACGATTGAAGGATGGATTTTAAAAATGGTGTAGCGTTTTTTGAAGCTGCAGTAATATCAATTACCCGCGGTCATTTGAGATTCGCGTGGATGTGACTGTGAATATTGGGTACACAGAATGTTATATCCCGGACGGGGAACAATAATAAGATCTTCAAATTTAACCGGTGGAAATTCAGCAGGAAAAAGTGAACAAAAAGGAAAAAAACAGGTAACAACAGCGCTTATATTGGTGCTTTTTTATTCCTTTCCTTACGGTTTTCCTTATCGGTAAAAAATGAAATATAGACGGGGTTAAAAAAACTTCCTATTTACCCTCTTTCTTTTTTTCTTCATGAAATTCAGAAGGGGTCATACCAAATTTTGCTTTGAAAACTTTGGCAAAATAATTTGGATTGGCAAATCCTGTTTCGTATGCAACTTCTGTTACGGTCATGTCACTTTTTTCCAATAACCCCTTTGCCTTTTCCAGTTTTACGTTGCGGATGAATTCAACCGGACTCATGCCGGTAAACTCTAATAGTTTGTTATATAGGGATGCCCTGCTGATACACAAATGTGTGCTTAAAACTTCTACCGACAGTTGAGGGTTATCCAGGTTACCGTAAATGTAGGTAAGTGTTTTTTTAAGGAAGATATCCTTTTCAGAAACGGCCTCCGTTTCAGGTAACCCAACAGTTACCTGTTTGGAATAAGTGTCTTTAAAGGATTGATTAAGCAATAATATATTATGTATTTTGGCTTTCAGCATAGTAAAGTCAAAGGGTTTTGTCATATAGTCAATTGCCCCCGATTCCAGCCCGTCAATTGCACCCTGCATAGTGTCTGCAGCGGTGAGCAGAATAACCGGGATATGTTTTGTCCGCTTATCAGATTTTAACTTTTGTACCAGTTGTAAACCGTTCATTACCGGCATTTGCACATCGCATACTATGATGTCGGGGTGGTGAAAAAGTGTGCGTTGCCAGCCTTCTTTTCCATTGGGGGCCTCGTAAATCCGGTATACCGACTTCAGATTTTCTTTAATGTAAAACCGGAAATCATCATCATCCTCCACTATTAATACGGATGGCTCCGAACCATGTTTGTTTTTTGATAAATGACCATTCGCTTCACCGGTAGCACTGTCGGGCTGGGCTTTCGGGGTCTCTGTAATAATTTGCCCTGCCTGCTTCAATTTTAAATGAATCGTGAACGTGCTACCTGTTCCAACCTCGCTTTCTACCCATATTTTGCCACTGTGCATTTTTACAAATTCTTTTGTAATGGACAGGCCGATTCCGGTTCCCTGTGTTAGTACCAGCGAACTTGTGTCGTGTTGGAAAAAACTTTCAAAAATGCGGGTCTGCACATCCTTTGGTATACCTATACCGGAATCACTGATCGAAATGCTAACGGATTTGTACCCTTCTTCCTGCGCTTCTCCTGCTTCTTTTAGCCGGACAGTAATATTGCCTTTATCAGGGGTGAATTTAAACGCATTGGATAGGATGTTAAACAGAATCCGTTCCATCTTATCGTGGTCGAACATAACAGGCGAGGTTTCAAGCTCCGTATAAAAACCAAAATCGATTTCCTTGCGCCGGGCAACATCATTAAATGAGTCGCACACATCTTTAATAAAGAAAGCAATATCGCCTTCGCTGCATTGGAGTTTCAGTTCGTGTTCCTCCATTTTTCTAAAATCAAGTAACTGGTTTACGAGGTTTAGCAGTCGCCTGGTATTGCGCTTTATCAGGTTAAGGTAGTTTAGGGGTGCTTCACCTTTTACCTCTTCAATGAGGTTATCAACCGGACCGATGATCAAAGAAATGGGGGTTCTGAACTCATGGCTAAGGTTGGTAAGGAATTTAATCTTCATTTGATCCAGCTTATGCAGGTATTCAGCTTCTTTTCGTTCCCGCTCAATCAACTGTTTAGCCTGCTCACGTTCCTGCTTAAGGGAAAACCTCATTTTTATTCTTTTTATACTTAGCTGGCGCAGGTACAACATTATTGATGCTATGATTAAAATATAAGCCAGGTAAGCATAATTGGTGCGCCAGTAGGGCGGGGAAACAAATACTTTGATAGATCGTCCCTCCTGGTTCCAAATGCCGTCATTATTGCTGGCCCGTACCCGGAATGTATATTCACCCGGAGGGATGTTGCCATAATATGCACTGTGTTCCTTTCCAGCCCTTATCCAGTTTTTGTCGAAACCTTTTAGCTGGTACTCGTATTGATTGGCTTCAGGAACTGTAAAGTCAAGTGCCTCGAAAGCGATCGAAAAACCCTGTTTGTATTTAAGATGAATTTCATCGGCCAACAATAGCGACCGGTCAATCGGGCCTTTTTCAGAAGGGGAGACTAATTGGTTATCGACCTTTAAGTCGGTAAGAACCACTTCCGGAATATTTTGATTCGTTTTTAAATTGGAGGGGTTAAAATGGTTAAAGCCGTTTTGCCCGCCAAAAAAAAGCTCACCATCCGACAACTTTAGCCCGGCGCCAATCATAAATGCCCCGGCCTGGAGCCCATTATAATTGGAGAAGTTGCTAAATTTACCGGTTGCCGGGTCATGGCGACTCAATCCGTTGTTGGTGCTTATCCAAATTTTCCCGGCAGCATCTTCGATGATTGTTTGTATGGTTCCATTCGCCAGGCCGTCTTTCACTGTCAGGGACTCAAATCGTTCACTTCCTTTTCTAAGTAGTCCCATTCCGTTCCCGCTGGTGCCTATCCATATGTTTCCGCGGGAATCTTCTTTTATTGAAAGCACGTAATCGCTCGGCAGTCCGCTGTTTGCTTTTGTGTAAAATGAAAATTTTTGACTGCGGGGGTCAAAAACCGATACGCCGGAACCGTATGTCCCAATCCAAATGTGTCCTGCACTGTCTTCCTCAATGGAGCGAATATAGTTGCTTGCCGGCAGGGACGGATCGTTTACCCTTAAGGGGTTAAACATGAATTTAACTACCTGGTTGCTGCCAGGCTTCAACAGGTTTACACCTCCTCCATTTGTTCCTACCCAAAGGTTGCCATTTCTGTCTTCTTTCAGGCAAAAAATTTCATCGCTGTTTAAATCTGCAGGGCCGGTTCCTTTGGCATAATGTTTATGGGTGCCGGTAGCCGGGAAATAACAATAAAGCCCGTTCATATAGGTGCCGATCCACAAGCGGCTGTCACGGGTCATCTCCAGGGCCAGGATGGTCAGGTCGTGATGTTGGTTTTTTTCAACAAAGGGCAGGTTGATATGGTCCAGGAGATCCGTGTCACGATGATAAAATTGTAAACCGCCTCCGTCCGTTCCTATAAATAAATTATGCTGGTATTCGGCAAAAGAAGTTACAAACGACGAGCGAAGTCCAGCGGGATCAAAGGCGTTGTATGTCTTTAAATTAAAATGATTGAAGTTCCCATCATATTTATTAACCCCTCCCCGAAAGGTTCCAACCCAGTGAATTCCCTTTTTATCAATTAAGATTGACCGGATAGAGCGGCTGCTGATGCTGCGGGGATTTCGTATATCAGGTGTATAACCAGATATAGAGTTTGTAGTAATGTCAAGAACGTCCAGCCCCTCATCTGTACCAATCCATAATTGGTTGTGGTTATCGGCGGCCAGCGAATAAATCCTGTTGCTGCTAATGCGGGGAGCCCCCTTAGTGTGCGTTATATTTCTAAATTGGTTGGTTTCGGGTATCCACATACTTAATCCATTTCCGGTTCCGGCCCAAATATTACCTTTTGCATCTTCTGCAATTGTGTGCACATTTTCATCTGCCAGGCTGCTTTCGTCACCCTCCCGGTGGTTGAATAGCTTAAGATTACCAGTTGCGGGATTAAATAAGTAGAGCCCGTTTCCAGATCCTACCCATATTCTTTGCTTTTTATCCTGGAGAAAAGACAGGCTTACCTTTCCCTCCAGTTCCTTTTTAAGGGCGCTAAACTTTTCCCCGGTAATCAGCTCTTTGTTTTTAGCGTTTATTTCGAACAGGCCGCCAAAACTTGTGACCCATACATTTCCATCCTGATCGCCACTTACCGATGTGACAGCAGCCCCGATTTGTATTGGTCCCTTTGTTGTAAAATTAAAAATTGAATCTTTGCTTTTGTCGTAATAACTCAAACCGCCACCATTGGTGCCAATCCAAATGCACCCATCCCTGCTTTCATAAAGTCCGGTAATATGGTTCACCCGAAGGGAGTTTGGATTGGCCGGGTCGTGTTTGTACACTTTAAAATTGGTGCCATCAAACCGGTTAAGGCCGTCTTCCGTGGCAAACCAAAGAAAACCAAAACTGTCTTTTAGAATACTATATACCGTACCGGAAGATAAACCCTCCCTGGACGAATAGCTCTTAAAGCTTAAAGGCTGTTTTTGAGCATTGATTTTTTCGGCAAACAAGAGGGTAAAAATCAATAAGCACTTTAAACGGGTAAATATTCTCATATACTTAAGTAAGTTAATAGTAAATTTTGAATCGGGTAAGGCAATTACTTTACCGGATGTTATTACAACCGGTAACCACCCCGTAAGATTCCACTTGTCAATATCGCAGTTGTAAAAAAGTAATCCGGCACCTGGAGTTGATTCGGCAGGGCCGGTTGGCCGCCTCCAACCTTTGCTATTGACCCCGGATTTACCTGGTATGGGGTAGATGATTTCAATTTAAGATATAGTGCTATTTCAAGATTATTCATACAGTTTTGGCAGTTGCTGGTTTTAAAAAATCAGGCTCTTAGAAGTTTTTTTAATCGCTTTGCAAAATACTACAATTCCCGCTAAACAATCTCTCTGAAAAAAAAGCAATCGGTTGTAATTTTTTACAATCACTTGATTATAATTATTTAATGAATTTTTTGTAATGCGTTTTGTTTTCCGGCTTTGACATTATTTTCAGTATTCTAGTGATTCGTACTGTAGTTTTTATAGGGTGGTTAATACTTTTGTAAAACAGGGTTAATGCTCAATTGCCCCGATTGCCAAATAAACCAAAATTTTGATTGCACGCAGAAATTTAAAAAACTACTTATGAAATTTAAACGATTCTTGCTTATGGCCAAGCCCGGTCACTCCCCTGGTATTTTCAATTTTACATCCGTTAAAAGAGAGTAAAAATTTGTTCATTTTTTGAATTACAGGTATCGTTAAGTTTTTAACTGACTTAAAATTATCCTGTAAGCGGGTGCGATCTTCTGTTTTAGATCCATGCGTTATTCATACATCCTTACACCATATTGTCATTTCAACAAATTAAGTTATGAAAAAAATTAGGCGCAACTTATTATTGTCGTATCCTCTGCACGGGTGCTGTAAATTTTTGTTAATAGCATCCTTTCTACCGGTATTCTGCTTGTTTTCGCTGCAAACTTTTGCAAAAGTTCCTTTCGCCCATGTAGTAAAAGGAAAAGTGGTTGACGAAAACGGGGCAGCACTTTCCGGTGCCAGCATCCTGGAAAAAGGTACAACTAATTCGACCGCAACAAAAAATGATGGAACATTTTTACTGACTGTTGCAAACGATAAAGCAATACTTATAATCAGTTACGTAGGATTTACTCAACAGGAAATCTCCGTTAGTGGAAAAAGTCAAATTTCCGTCACGCTGGTAAATACATCACAGGCAATAGAAAATGTGGTTGTGGTTGGTTATGGAAAGCAGCGAAAAGAAAGCGTGGTGGGCGCCATTACCCAAACAACCGGCAAGGTACTGCAACGGGCAGGTGGTGTATCCAACATAGGGGCTGCCCTTACAGGAAATGTTCCCGGGGTTATAACCATACAGGGAACCGGTATGCCAGGGCTTGAAGATCCCCAGATTTTCATTAGAGGCCAGGGTACGTGGAATAGCTCAGGACCGCTGATTTTAGTAGACGGAATTGAGCGTTCGATGAATGGAGTGGATATCGGATCGGTAGAAAGTATTTCGATACTAAAAGATGCATCTGCTACAGCCGTTTTTGGTGTTAAGGGTGCCAATGGTGTTGTTTTGATCACTACAAAAAGAGGGGTAGCGGGGAGAGCTAACATAAATGTCACGTATAACTCTACTATGAAAATCCCTTCCCGTTTACCGGAGAAGTACGATGCATACGACGCATTAACTATCAGAAACCAGGCTATTGAACGGGAACTTGGCGTTAATCCCTCTTCATGGGCCGATTATACTCCCCCGTCAATCATTGATAAGTACCGGAATCCTGCAAATCTGCAGGAGGCGGAACGTTATCCTAATATCAACTGGCAGGATGAATCATTGAAAAAAATGGCGATGGCTCAAAATGCTAACGTCAATATCTCTGGTGGATCAGGTTTTGTAAAATATTTTACTTCTGTGGATTTTCTTCACGAAGGCGATATAATGAAAATTCCTGGTAATAATAAAGGCTACAAACCGGGATTTAATTATGACAGGTTAAATATTCGTGCGAATCTTGATTTTAAATTAACCAATACCACCACGCTGTCCACAAACCTTTCCGGTCTTCACGGGAAAAGGCAAACTACCTATAGCGGTTTTGAATATGCATGGTACCAGGGTATATACGGCAATGCGCCGGATCTTTTTTATCCGCAATATAGCGACGGCTCCTTTGGATATTATCCAAATGATCCTATCGCCACCAACAACCCAGCTCATATACTTGGAAACAATGGTGTTAGAAACGAAAAGACCACCCAGATGACCACGGATTTTATCCTTACACAGGATTTAAAAGACCTGGTAAAAAACCTCACCTTCAGAGGCTCGATGTCTTTGGACAATACGTTTCTCGCTGTTGGTGGGATAACTGATGGCGGAAGTACAGTAACTAAATGGATTGATCCCAATACCGGGGCGGTTCGGTATGGCAATACCGCAGGCATAAACCAGTTTGATTATGTAGTGCCGCAATGGGGAGTGGCCGCGGATGCTTTCCAGAATGGTTCAACAAGAAGAAGGACTGTTTACCAGGCGCAATTGAACCATTCAGCCAGGTTAGGCAGGCACAATATAACAACAATGGGTTTATTCATGCGCAATGAGAGCGCCACTGGTAGTTCGTTCCCGGATTTCCGGGAGGATTGGGTTTTCAGAAGCACTTATAATTTCGCCAATAAGTATTTTGCCGAGTTTAACGGAGCCTATAATGGTTCACAGAAGTTTGGCCCGGACTACAGGTTCGAATTTTTTCCTTCAGCAGCTATTGGATGGACATTGACGAATGAGGATTTTATGAAGAGACTTCCATGGATAAACTCTCTTAAACTTCGCGGTTCATACGGCCTCGTAGGAAATGACAACGTAGGTAATGCAAATTATTTGTATTTGACTCAATGGAGCTTTGGTGGAGCATCCCGTCTCGGTGAGAACAATAACAATGCTAACAGTCCGTACCAATGGTACAGGGAAAATGTTATAGGCAATCCGGAAATACATTGGGAAACAGTGGCAAAAACAAATATTGGTTTAGACTATTCACTGTTCAGGGGCCTTATTGAAGGTAGTGTTGAGGTATATCGTGATTACAGAACAGATGTTTTGATAACAGGAAACCAAAGAGCGGTGCCTGGTTATTTCGGTGGTACGCCACCCCCGGCCAATTTGGGTGAAACAGTGGTGAAAGGATATGAAGTGGAAGTAAAATTTAATAAAAGCTTTGACAAGAATGTACGGTTATGGGGTAATATTGCCATTACCCACGCAAAAGATGAGATCATCGATCGGGACGATCCACAATTATTGGACGATTATTTAAAACAAGCAGGCTATCAAATTGGCCAGACCCGCTCTCTCATCCGTACCGGGTACAACAATACATGGGACGAAGTGTATGGTAGCAGCAGGCTTGATCAAAACGACGCTCATAAATTACCCGGACACTATAATCTTATTGATTTTAATGGCGATGGAGTAATAAATAACTTTGATAATGTGCCTTATGCCTTTCCTCAAAGACCTCAGAATACTTATACTGCCAGTGTTGGTTTAGACTACAAACGGTTCGCTTTATTTCTGCAATTCTACGGGGTAAATAATGTAACACGGGAACTTACTCAAACTAATTTCAATGCAAAGTTGAATTCGGTTTACAAACAGGGCGATTATTGGTCAAAGGACAACCAGGATGCCGATGGCCCGTTGCCAAGATGGAAATCATTGGCATATGGTAACGGCTATGGAGATTTCTTTCAATACGATGGCTCTTACCTGCGACTAAAAACGGCTGAAATATCTTATACTTTAAACCCGGATTGGGTAAAAAAGGCAGGAATACAATCGATGCGTTTTTATGTTAACGGAAACAACCTTACTTTCTGGAGTAAGATGCCTGATGACCGCGAAGGAAATGTGGGTAATACCAATACTTCAGGTCAGGGTGCATACCCAACTGTTCGTCGCGTCAACTTTGGCTTTAATCTAAGTTTATAATTGAAAAAAAGTATAATATGAACAAGTCTATAAGAATAATTTTAGCGGTAAGTATATTACTTACATTTTTCGGACTAACGTCCTGCAAAAAATATCTCGACAGGCCCCTGGCTGCAAACATCTCTGAACAGGACGTATTTACCAATTTCAGAAGTTTCCAGGGCTTTACTGAAGAGTTATATCATGCACTGCCTGATATGACCAAGTCTACGTGGAATGCCGAGTGGAATATGGGAGACGACATTTTAGCGACGACTAATGCACAGTACCGGTTAAGCGCCGAATTTGACAATGGTAATTACAGGGCCTGGCAATCTGGTGGTGGTGGCTGGGACAATAGCTGGCTCGACGATAACGGAGCAAGTTCAAACAATCTTGGAAATGACCCTCATAGAAAAGGACTATGGCCCTTAAGCTGGTATGGTATCCGTAAAGCCAATGTTGGCCTGGCCAATCTTGACAGACTCACCACTGCTACACAGGAAGAGAAAAACGTTCTCAGGGGACAACTTCTGTTTTTTCGTGGCTTTTTCCATTTTCAATTAATGAGTTTCTGGGGCGGGCTTCCGTATATCGATACGGTGTTGTCCAGTTCAACAAAGTTGGAATTACCCAGGTTGAGCTATCGTGAAACAGCACTTAAAGCGGCGAAAGATTTTGAAGATGCCGCTGCATTGCTGCCAGCCAATTGGGACAATACAGTTGTAGGAGAACTGACAAAGGGGCTCAATCAGCAACGCGTAACGTCTGCTGTAGCGCTTGCTTATAAAGGTAAGGATTTGCTTTATGCAGCTAGTCCAATGATGAATCAAATTGTTGCCGGCAGCAGCACGTACGATGCGGAATTGTGCAAGCAAGCCGCCGATGCATTTGCCAGGATGTTGAAACTATCATCAGAGCCCGGAGGTACCGCGGCATCTCATCACAAGCTGCTAACCTGGGATAAGTGGAGTGAAAACGTGTATACCATATCAAATAACGGAAGACATCCCGGTTTTCCTGAGGTGGTGTTTGGCCCGCCAAGTTTTGATCCCGGAAGGTCAAGGTGGTCATTGGTAAACATGTTTATCCCTCCACCATTAGGCGGCGAAGCTGGCATATCATCACCTGCAGCCAACTATGTAAATTACTTTGGAATGGCAAATGGCCTTCCGATCGATGCTGCCGGTTCAGGGTATGATATTGCTGACCCCTGGACAGGCCGCGATCCACGCTTCTACAAATCTATTACCTACGATGGAATACGGATGATCAGGGGTACTGCTAATGCAGCCTACCGGTTTGCCAATCTTTTTAACGGAGGAAATCTACGTCTTGAAAACACCGCAAGTCGCAGCGGATACCTGGTAAAAAAATTCGTAACAGACGGCTGTAATAATACAGATAACGAATGGAATAATATAAATATCAATGTTTCTTACCTGCGCCTGGCAGATGTTTACCTGATGTATGCCGAGGCAGTATTGCATGGATATGGAACGCCGCAAAGCAGTCACACTGGCTATATAACAGCAGTCGATGCAGTCAATAGAGTTAGGATGAGAGCAAATCTTCCCGGTGTTGATGCACGATTCACTGCCTCTAAAGATGGCTTTATGAGCGAATTAATGAGAGAAAGAGCAGTTGAACTTGCCTTTGAAGGTTTGCGCTGGCATGACCTCAGGCGCTGGAACGTGGCCGATCAGTTGAAATACAGGGAAAAAACTGTTGTTGATTTTGACCGGGGCGGAAATGGTAAGCCTATCAATTTTAGGGAAAGAGTTGTTGTAACCCGGGTATATGAAAAGAAGCATCAATGGCTTCCTTTGCCAAATAACCAGGTAAATCTTTATCCGGCATTCGGACAGAATGAAGGTTGGTAATAGAAGTATTGATTTTTTCCCGGCCTAAGGTTAAATAGTTATGTCCGGAGACAATCGAAGTATGCAATTCTAAAAAATCGAAGTAATTAATTCTAAAACCTAAGTAATGAAGTATCTCAAAATATGGATGGCGTTCTGTGTAATTTTCTCTTGTTTTTGCATGAATTTAAAAGCACAGGATGTCAGCCAGGTTACGATCAGTTCTGTTGTTTATGATCAAAAAGGAAAGCCTGTTTCCAGGGCGCTTGTTTCTGGTAACGAGGGGAAAACAACAGTAAACACGGATGAAAATGGAAGATTTTCTATCACAGTACCGGCAAACTCTGTTGTATCGGTAAGTGCGAATGGATTCAAAATGCAAACTTTCAATGCAGGCGCATTAAGCGCAAGGATTGATCTGGTCAGCAACAATGGACCACAGGAAATATACCTTCCTTTTGGAAAGATAGACAAGCAGGATCTTCACGGTGCTATTAGTGTGTTGCATCCCGAATCTTATATTGACCGTGATTATAACCTCACCGTTGAAGGAGGAATGAACGGCAGGGTAGCCGGCACGTTGTGGAGTAATAATATCTGGGGAATGGAGAATGCCATGGTAATGATAGACGGTATCCGCCGCGAATTTAGTGATATCACGTTTAATGAAGTAGAGCAGATATCTGTTTTGAAGGGTGTGAACGCTGTTGCACTTTATGGTAGCCAGGCAGCCAAAGGCATTATTTTCATTACAACCAAAAAAGGCGAAGCGAATAGTAAAAAAATTAGTTTAAGGGTAAATACCGGAATCGCCTTGCCAAGGGCACTGCCCAGTTTTTTGAACTCGCCCGACTACATGAATTTGTACAATGAAGCCCGCCGCAATGATGGACTTCCCGAATTGTATACCCCGGCTACTATTGAAAGTCATCGTACAGGTAATCGCAGTCGCTTTCCCAGCGTTGATTTTTATTCATCAGAGTACCTTAAGAAATTCCAGAATGCTACTGATGCCAATGCCGAATTTTCTGGCGGAACAAGCTCTGCCCGGTTTTATTCGAATGTCGGATATTCAAACAATACAACTTTAATGAATGTAGGGGAGGGTAAAAACGAAGGCGACAATCGTTTAAATATCAGGGGTAATGTTGACTTGAAGTTGAATAGTAAGATATCGAGTTCGATTTATGTATCAGCTATTTTCAGGGAAAGCCGCAGGGCCCGTAGCAGTGCTGCCGGTACAAACTATTGGAGTAATGCTGCTGCTGCCTTGCCTAACAGGTTTACGCCGCTTATTCCCATTAATTTGATATCTCCCAATGACAAAGCTACGCTTGGCATAGTGGCAGCGAGTCGTAACCTGATCGATGGGCAATACCTGCTGGGTGGCTTGCAGGCTTTCCAAACAAATCCGATTGCGGACATGTATGTTGCAGGGAATGATAGAAACATTCAGCGTGTCTTCCAGGTTACGAATGAAATTAATGCAGACCTTAGTTCAGTCTTGAAGGGACTTTCTTTTCACACATTGTTCAATCTCGACTATGCGAATTCTTACCTCCAGTCGATCAGCAATACTTACGCTGTTTACAGACCCACCTGGAGTGCTACTGCAGATACTATAACCGGGCTCCAGAAATTTGGCGAGGACACAAGGCCGGGTACACAAAACATAAACAACACCGCACAGCGGCAGAATAATAGTTTTTCGGCCTGGTTAGGTTACGACAAAACTTCAGGAGATCATACTATTTCAGCGAAACTGCTGGGGTATACTTCGAAAATTACCGTTAATGATATTTATCAGCCAATTACCAATTCACACCTGGGATTACAGGTGGGCTACAATTTCAAGCATAAGTACCTTGCAGATTTTAGCGGGGCTTATGTAAACTCTACCCGGTTACCGGATGGTAACCGTACGGGCTTCTCTCCAACTGTGAGCCTTGGATGGTTACTCAGTTCTGAGAAATTCCTGGCGAATTCGAGGGCGATTAATCACTTGAAATTGTCTGCGTCTGCAGGTATTATAAATACCGATCTGGATTTTAGAAGGAACAACCTGGATGCTTTTTTTATTTATGAAAATATTTATGGAAGAGGTGCAGGTTTTAATTGGAATGACGGCGTTTCGGGATCAAACCAAACCACTACTTCTAACCAGGGAGCAAGTCCTGATTTAGGCTTTGCCAGGAGAAAAGAAATAAATGCAACTTTGGAAGGTTCATTTTTTAATGATCTGATAACACTCCAGACCACGATATTCAGTACAAAAATGGACGGTCTTGCTACACAAAGATTTTCACAATACCCAAACTACTTCAACACATTTATTCCCTTCACCAACTTTAATGCTGATCAACGTAGTGGGTTCGACCTTATGTTAAACTTGAACAAAAAGGTAGGTAATGTTGAATTTAGCTTAGGAACAAACCTTACTTACGCTAAATCTAATGTTGCAAAACGCGATGAACTCTTCCTGGATTCTTATCAAAACAGGGCAGGTAAACCAGTCGATGCAATCTTTGGGTTGGTAAGTAATGGTTTCTTTAATGATCAAAATGAAATCAACACGCTCTCCAAGCAGTTGTTCAGTGAAGTGAGGCCCGGTGACATTAAATATGTTGATCAAAACGGTGATAAAATAATTGATAACAGGGATGAGGTAATGATTGGTCGTTACATTGCGCCTTTAACTTTAGGGCTCAACCTGACTGTAAATTATAAAAATTTCAATTTATTTGTGCTGGGTACTGGAAACAATGGCGGGTACAACTTAAAGAACAACAACTACTTTTGGGTAAGTGGTGATTTGAAATATTCTGATGTTGTGCTTAACAGGTGGACAGAAACTACAAAAGCCACTGCCAATTATCCCCGTTTAAGTTCACAGCAAAGCGCTAACAATTTTCGGAATTCTGATTTCTGG
Source organism: Ferruginibacter sp. (assembly GCA_031424955.1). GTDB lineage: Bacteria > Bacteroidota > Bacteroidia > Chitinophagales > Chitinophagaceae > Ferruginibacter. The sequence continues at coordinate 47,470 of JANPIJ010000340.1, forward strand.
CTGTATAAAACCGACCGGTTTAATTTAAGCAAGGTACAATTGACTTACAATCTTCCTGATAATATTTTGGGTCAGTCATTCGTCAAAGGCCTCCTGGTATATGTTGCCGGCGCCAATTTGTATACTTTCTCAAAGAACCGCGAGATCCTTGATTTATCAGTTGCCAGCACACCACAATTCAGGAATTATAACATAGGAATCAGAGCCAAATTTTAAAGTATGATCTCACGTAATAAAACGATAACCATGGGTAAAAAATTACTGTTACTTCTTATAGTCGGGATAGTGTTCGCCGGCTGTAAAAAGAACCTTGAGCCTCTCGACGATAACCATCGCACATTGGAAGACATTTATGCTGATGCCGGATATGCAGAGGGAATATTGATGAATGCTTACACAAGGCTTCCAACAAATGGATACTCCTTTAGTGAGGTAGCTACAGACGATGCTGTAACCAACAATAAATTTAGCCCATTGCTTAACATGGCTACCGGGTCATGGTCTGCTGCTAATAATCCTGTTGATCAATGGAATAACTCTTATACCGCGATTGTATACTTAAACCTTTTTCTCCGGGAAGTTGACAGTGTAAACTGGGCTCCTATGAGTCATCCTAATGTTCGGATTTTATATACGGACCGTCTTAAAGGGGAAGCTTACGGACTCAGAGCACTTTTTATGTTTCATTTGCTACAGGCGCATGCGGGGATGAGTTCAGGTGGAGAATTACTTGGCGTGCCGATCATTACCACGGCACTGGAACCAAATTCGGATTTCAAAAAGCCCCGTAATACCTTTGATCAATGCATGCAGCAGATATATGCTGACCTTACGGAGTCTGAAAAATATTTACCATTAGATTACCTGTTTCAGGATATCACAAACCCGGCTCTGTTGCCACCAAAATACAGCAGCATGGCGCCCGCGGATTATAACCGTGTGTTTGGCAGGTTCGCCAGGCAACGTATGTCGGGACGAATTCTGAAAGCAATAAGAGCTAAAGCTGCATTGCTTTCAGCGAGCCCGGCATATAATCCACAGGCAACCCAAAGCAAATGGGAGGCTGCAGCAAATTATGCAGGAGAAGTACTGAGTTTAAACGGTGGTATTAACGGGCTTGACCCCCAGGGCGCATTGTTTTACACAGCCGCTAATATAAATGCAATTAATACAAACCCGGCTTCCGGTTCGCCGGTCGATCAGCGGGAAATGTTGTGGAGAGGTAATATAGTTAATACAAACAGTTTGGAGGTAGATAACTATGCACCCACCCTGTTTGGAAATGGTAGGGTTAATCCAACACAAAACCTGGTGGATGCATTCCCAATGGCAAACGGATTTCCAATAACAGATCCTGCCAGCGGTTATGATGCAACAAATCCTTATGCTAACCGCGATCCCCGGTTGCGGAACTACATTGTTGTTAACGGCACCAACATGAGAAGCGTTAATATCTTTACAAAGACTGATAATCCCACCAATGATGCAGTTGACATACTTCCCACTTCTACCAGGACGGGGTATTATATGCGGAAGTTGCTGAACGAAAGTGCAAACGCAAATCCAACGGGAAGCTCGGTTCAAAAACATTACCCGGTGCATATCAGGTATACGGAGTTATTTTTGATTTATGCGGAGGCCGCAAATGAAGCCTGGGGTCCTGAAGGTATGGGTGCACACGGATTTTCTGCCCGCAATGTAATTGCAGCTATTCGTAAAAGAGCGGGCATTGCTCAACCGGATAATTACCTGGCATCCATCACTTCAAAAGAAGACATGCGTAAGGTTATCCGTAATGAAAGAAGATTGGAATTAAGTTTTGAAGGATTTCGCTTCTGGGATATACGCAGATGGAAGGAAAATCTGACTGAAGCGGCAAAAGGAGTGATTATTAACAACAATGTATACACAATAAGAACAGTAGAAAACAGGCAGTACACAAACGATATGTATTATGGTCCTATTCCTTTAACTGAGGCTTTGAAAGCCAACCTTCTACAAAACAAAGGGTGGTAACACCGATTGATAATTATTAATTTATAATAATATGAAACGACTTTTTTTGATCTCCTTTATTTCGATTGCTGTACTGTCAGCCTGTAATAAAGACTGGAAATTTCCTGACTACAAATACTCATCGGTATATTTCGCGTATCAGTCTCCTATAAGAACCCTTGTACTGGGTGAAGATATATTTGACAACACGTTGGATAACCAGCACAAGTTTATGATCATGGCTACTATGGGCGGTGTCTATGAAAACACGAAAGACGTTACGCTTACTTTATCATTAGATAATTCACTCACTCAACGGCTGAGATTTGATGCTAATAATGGAGGAGGAGATGTGGTTGCAATGCCGGCAAACTATTATACATTGCCGCAAAACCTGAAAATCACTATTCCTTCCGGCAAAATAATGGGTGGTTTGGAAGTTCAGCTAACAGATGCTTTTTTTGCTGATCCCATGGCCATCAGAAACAGGTATGTTATTCCACTGAAGATTACCAACGTGGTAAATGCTGATTCCATTCTCGTTGGTACCAGCACCAAAACATCTCCCGATCCACGCAAGGCAGGCGATTGGGGTATTGCACCAAAGGACTTCGTTTTGTATGCCGTTAAATATGTGAATCCTTATCATGGTGTCTATTTACGCAGGGGAGTGGCTGATGTAAAAGGCATTGGTGGAAACACAGCTTTGGACACTACGGTCGTATACCGCAAAACTTTCGTGGAGCAGGATGAATTGTGTACAGTTTTTACCAGGTCCTTAACGGAAGATACCGTGTCATTAAACGCTAAAAACAAAGGAAATATAAATGCGCCCTATCGGTTGGTGCTTAGTTTCGCCAGCGACGGAAAAATTACTGTTACCAATCCTGCTACCGCTACCTATACAGTTACAGGAACCGGGCAATTTGTAAAGAAAGGTGATATGTGGGGTGGTGAAAAAAGAGACGTAATGTTTTTGAAGTACCAGGTAAACTTTGCTACCACTACTCACTCAATGACTGATACCATTGTAATGCGTGACAGAGGGGTGAAATTTGAAACATTTAATCCGGTGGTTTATTAAAAAAATTCAGTAAAAGTCAACTTTTCGTTTTGCTCATGCATCACTATTTAAAGAGTTCATAGAATAGAAAGACGACTTTAACCTCTTTCAACAATAATAGTTGTATAGATTAAAATGAAAGATCAATGACTGTAAAAGATACCATACCCCGTGTACATTCTTTTTGTTGATTGAAAGATTTGATGTTCAGTTTGCAGCCTGCTATCAATGTTTAATGATTCAAATAAACAACACCCGGAAGGTATTGCTTTCCCGGGTGTTGTTCTTAATATTATATTGGAAAAGCTTTTCACCTGCCATTACCAGAGCCGGCTAACTAATTTTTTTAAGCAAAGCATTCGCATAGGACTTTCAAGATTCAACCGCTGATCCGGCTGAATGTATGACAGCAGCGGGTGTATATGCGCTTTAAGAAAATTGGTATCTTATTGAGATAAATTCAACATTATTCACCCGGCAAAAAAAGGCTGCACCTATTAATGTGGGACTCTTTTTTTTATTCACAAAAAAATCAATGAAAAACCTATTATTTGCTTTCTGCTCTTTATGCTATAGCCTTATTGTTTTGAATGGTTGTAAAATGAAGATTGATGGAAAGCGTTCAACACAAACAGCAACTTCACCAGGTCAAAAAGGTTTGAAGGATTTTTACAGCGATTATTTTCCTATGGGAGTTGCTGTTAATCCACGCGATTTAAGAAGTGATGAAGCAAAACTAATTCTGCAGCATTTCAATAGTCTTACTTCAGAAAATTCGATGAAAATGGGCCCCCTCCACCCGGAAGAAAATCGCTATGATTGGAGGGATTCGGATTTGATAGTGAATTTTGCACAGCTGCACGGATTAAAAGTGAGAGGTCATAATTTATTGTGGCATCAGCAGGCACCGCGATGGTTATTTCGGGATACGCTTACCCATACAAATGTTTCGAAAGAAGTTTTATTTCAACGATTGAAAGATCATATTAACACCGTTGTAAAACGCTACAAAGGAAAACTGTATGCCTGGGATGTAGTGAACGAAGTAATAGCAGATGACAGTGCAACCTATTTCCGTAAATCACTGTGGACCGACATATGCGGAGAGGAATTTGTTGCGAAAGCTTTTGAATACGCACATGCCGCCGACCCAAAAGCTATCCTGTTTTATAATGATTACAACACCGAAAATCCAGTAAAAAGGGAGAAGATATACCGGATGCTAAAAAAAATGCTGGAAGATAAAATACCTGTTCATGGTGTTGGGTTACAGGCGCATTGGTCAATCAACAATCCAACAAGGGAAGAACTTGAAAAATCAATCCAGCTATTTTCTTCTTTAGGATTACAAATTCAATTTACCGAACTGGATGTATCTGTTTATGCAGGCAGGCAAGGCGGACAGTTGATACGGGGACAGGCAGAGGCAGCTGTGTTAACACCTGAAATGGAGCAGAAACAGTTAGAAAAATATAAGATGATATTTGAAGTTTTCCGGAAATATAAAAAGAACATTACCGGGGTAACGTTTTGGAATATTTCAGATAAGTATAGCTGGCTCGATGGCAGGGGCCGAAAGAACTTCCCGTTACTATTTGATCAAAAACTTCAGCCCAAGAAAGCTTATTGGGAAGTGGTGAATTTTTAATGCGGGATGATATTTGTTAAATCTTAAACGATATAAATGGGAATGAAAGCAATGGTCATAGATGCAATAAATATTCATGAATCAACAGTCTGCCGCCTTGCTGTGGTTGCAGTATGAAACCCTTGATTCAAATTTGTTCGCCCGGATATTTTTTTCGGTTGCGTAATTAAGTTCCAAAATTACAATGACATAAGCCTTATAATATTCAAAATAGCGAGCATTTATAAAATGAGTTTTATAAACCAACCCTTCCTTACATCTTTCCTGTTGACACTGACAGTGAATTTCTTTTTGGCGCCGGTATCTGCGGCGCAGGCAAAAGTGAAAAAC
>JANPIJ010000341.1:0-17410 GCA_031424955.1 Ferruginibacter sp.
CAAAATTGATAATATCAAAAGTGCAACTTACTGTTATGCTTGCTGCAATGCCTTCGATATTTTCTATCTTCATTTTAACCTGGAGTGTGTCTATAATTTTTCTATTCGTTTTATCAATACTTACATTAATTGCCAGTTCAAATTGTGTATCCGCTATCGGACTTTCAGGCAGCACAAGCGCATGAAATGATTTTTCAATCAGCTCAATATTACTAATTTTAAACTCAATATTTATTTCTTTTGGCTTACTAACACTCATATTGAAACTAATTAAAAATAGGTAAGTTTACATTATGATGAGGCGCCAAAGGCTTGGCGGTAAAACTGATATTTTGTGCAGGTCCGATTCTTGTATTACCTGTATTATGCAGGTGCTCATATCTTACAGAACTGCTTCCCATTACAATCGCCAGATACTCTTTAACTATCACCCTGGGTTTTTGCTCAGTTACTACCACAAGGCAAATGCCCAACACTTCCTCAATATCAAATAAGGTATCGGTTGTGAAATTATGGGTTCCACTTAGCCATTTGCTGATTACGGACGGATGCTGATCCATCAGAATAGCAAAGCGGGAATTATTTAGTCCCTTTTCTTTTATTGCATCCTGTATTTTTGCTGCCAGCATCATTTGCTTTTTTGTTTTTTCAAATGCAGTGGCAGAATGACTTTGTTTCAATTGCCGGATAGCAGCGCTTGATTGTCTTTTTGGCTTATTCATCATCTTCAATTGTGTAGTTAAATTCCGTGTTTGATTCGAGGCCTTCATTGGTTATGGATAGTGAACCATTACGAACTGCTTCAGTGAGTGCTGCTGAAACCTGTCGAAGAAAGTAATTTGATTTTTTTAGAATAGGATCTTCCTGTAATCTCCTGATTGATTTTGGTTTGTGTCCTCCGCCTCCCAACACAATGGCAACATTGCCATACCGTATAAAATAAAGCCTGAGATTACTGCCCGGCTTATCATACAATCCACAGATACCATCGCCTACATTCCCTTCGTCTTGTTTTATAAAATCATCTCTTAATCCGGTATACTTTGCCATAATTTCAATTCTATCATTGATATCGGCTATTTCCGGTTTAAATTGATCAATATTGTCATCAATAAATTCATCATAAAGGGTATATCCTTCTACCGCATTTTCTTCAGTTGCAACCGAATAAATTTTCAATTTTTCCCCGGTAAGTTCTTCTATTTCTACTAACGTAATATTCACTTATAAATTACATTTTACAAATTAAGTATAAATTACCAATACTTTATTCACTTTTAAGTGAAATTTTTAAAATTAACTTTTAGTTCAAAATGTCCTTTAATCACATATATCCTGATTTGCAGTCAATTAGGCTTCTTTTCTCAACGCCTCTCTCAAAACCTGCTGCAGCAATTTTTCATTTTCGGATGCACTTTTTTTTATGCTTTCCTCTAACTCATTACTATTTTGAATTAACTTATCTAATTTTTCAGCGATTTGTTTTTGTTCATTTATTGGAGGAAGAGGAATTAAAAGATTTGATATTTCTTCCGTATTGATGTTATTAATCCCCACTGTTGTTCTTAATGGGGTTTCTACCAATTCTCTAAAGTAAGGTGCAGTCGTTGCAAGTAATAAAAAACTTGGATTTATTAATTTTGAATTATACTTAAAGCGAATTAAATAACCAGCATAAGCATACCCGACAAATTCAGATGTCACCAAAACGGTTTTGCCAACCAATTCACGACTTCCGTTTGAACGAATAATTAAAATGTCATTTTCACCAAGCGCAAGTTCTTTTTGTTCTTTTGATGTCAGATTTGTATACTTTAGATCATCCCCATTTAAAACACCTCCTGAAACATTTGGAATTCTAAGTACTCCTGAATTTTTTGTTGAATCGTAATCACAACTTTGTGAAGTTCCATATTTTATTTCAGTTAGAATTTCACCTAATCTACACCAAACCCAGTTTTCAGGAATGTCAAAAGGTATGTCTTCCTCTTTAATTGCCGGAAGCTCCTTTTCCTTTTTAAGTTTCCCGGCTTTAATGAGTTGCTCCTTTTCTGCTTTTATTTTTTTAAGCAATTCACTTGCAGGTTCATCCTTTTTATTTTGTTCAACTAATTTCCCTTGCACTGCATCTTGCAATAGTTGCTGGCGAAGTTTTTTTACTAAGGAGAGTTGGTGGGTGAGTTCGGTAAAAATTAAATTACCGACATCTTCCAATAATTTTAACTTTGAAATAAGTTGTTTTTGGATTTTAATATCTGGTAAAGGGATTTCTAAATCAAATAATTGGTTGGTATTTATTCTTTGGGTAGCCACTCCTGATGCGATTTTTGCCAGCTCCAAATAAAAATTACCCTGCTTAAAAAAGTAAAATATAAATTCAGGTAAGCAAGATTTATCTATATCAAAAGCAGGTAAATCCGAACTGCTTTCAAATCCATCCAATTCTAAAGGAACGATTCCAAAGGCACCTTTATGAAAATTTTGTTTCCCATAAATAAATTGACCAGCTTTTCTAATGTATTGTTTAGTTGCACCCTCAACTTCATTTTCTAATCCTCTTTTTTCCACCCCTAATACTTTCAACCTAACTTTAATTCTCCTATCTGGATTTGGATTCTCAGATACTATTTTACTTTCAGTAAGTATGTCGCCCAACTTCACTTTTCGCAAACTCATTTCACAGCCCGTTTTAATTGATTCAACAACACATTACTCTTCTCAAAAGAAGCATGTAACATTTCCATTAACTCTGCACTATTGTATTCATGCTCCTCTTCCTTCTTCGTTGGGTTTTTAATATCCAAATCATACCCCCTGTCAATAATGGTTTTGATATTTACCTTCCAGCTAATATCACTCTCCTTTCTTTTGGTCCACCATTTTTTAATGGGGTCAAATTCTTTGGCCTGTATGGGCCTTGTTTTATTATAGGCTTTATACCCTTGGGGCATGCGGTGTTCGTAATACCATATATCTTTAGTGGGAGTGCCTTTATCAAAAAATAACAAGTTAGTAGCCACCGTAGCATAAGGCTGAAACACCGAATTGGGCAATCGAATAATGGTATGCAGGTTACACTCTTCCAGCAGACGCTGCCGCACCCGTTGCTTTACACCATCGCCGGTAAGGCTGCCATCGGGCAATACAATACCTGCCCTGCCACCCTGCTTTAACAGGTGTATTATTAGTATCAAAAACAGGTCGGCACTTTCTTTGGTACGGTAGGTTTGTGGAAAATTGCTTTCGTTGCCATTGGCCACAATGCCACCAAAGGGCGGGTTGGCTTCAATAATATCCACCCTGTCCTTTTCGGTATAGGCACTCAATGGTTTATCTAATGAATCCCTAAAAGTAATATTGGGTACTTCAATATCATGCAGTATCAAATTGGTAATGGATAGCAAATAAGGCAATGGCTTATACTCCCAGCCAGCAACATTTTGTTCAATGCTTTTTCTATCCGCTACATTCTTAGCTTTCTTTTTCAGGTATTCAACAACAGCCGTTACAAACCCACCGGTGCCATTTGCAGGGTCCAGCATTTTTTCGCCCAACTGTGGGTCAAGCATTTCGGTGATAAAACCTGTTAAGGCACGGGGAGAATAAAACTCCCCGCTTTTACCGGCGCTTTGCAGTTCCTTTAAAATGGTTTCGTACAGTTCGCCAAAAGCGTGGCGGTCCTTAGCAATATTAAAATCAATTTCATTCAGCTTGTTCAGCACTTTGCGGATATTGATCCCGCTTTTCATGTAGTTGTTATTGCCTTCAAATACCTCCCGTACAATTACCGCCCGCTGGTTGCCGGTGCTTAAATCGAGATTGCGCAGGGCTGGAAACAGTTGCCGGTCTACAAACTCCAGCAATTCATCACCGGTCATGCCTTCATCATCTCCTGCCCAGTTGCCCTTCTCTTTTACCCAATGGTATTTATCGGGTATGGGCGAGGTATAGGTTTCGTCCATCAACTCCAGTTCCTTATCCTTGTCCGAAAATATTTTCAGGAACAACATCCAGCCCAATTGCTCAATGCGCTGTGCATCGCCATTGAGGCCGGTATCCTGCCACATAATGTTTTGAATACTCTTTATGATTCCTCCTATATTACTCATTAATCTATTTTGTTTTTTGGCTAAAGCCGTAATTAAATTTGTTTATTTTGTCCACAGGCTGAAGCCTGTGGCAATTGAATGAAAACATTTAATCCATAATGCTTTTTAATAATTTTGGAACTGTTCTCATCAATTGCCTCCAGCTTTAGCTGGAGGATAAAATCAATTTTGAAATCTCTCTTTGGCTTTAGCCAAACTATTTAATTTAAGGCCGTTACCAAAATAATTATTCATCCTTAAATTTCTTAAATCCATACTTCAAAATAAATTCATCATACTCCTGTTCAAATGTTTTATTTTTATGATGCTCTTCCTGGTTTTTTATATAATTCCTTACGGCAACTATTTGGGATTCGGAAACCGAAACCGCAAAATACTCATCCTGCCATTCCAACTTTTGATTTATCAATCCCTGCTTATTAAACCAAAAAGCAGCTTCCCCCTTCACCAATTGCATCACCTTTGAAATAGTTTGATCGACACCTAAAGAAACCAGGCAATGACAATGTTCAGCATGTCCATTTACAAAATCAATAAAGATATCTTTCTTGATTGCATTCTCCCTGATATGCTGCCAGAGCAGATTTCTTAGCTCAAATGTGTTGAGCGTTTTCAGCCTGTTTTTTGTACTCCAAACAAAATGAATGCACACTTTTACAAAGGGCATTTTATTACTTATTTTATTTGGCTAAAGCCGTATTTAATTTTATTTATTTTGTCCACGGGCTGAAGCCCGTGGCAATTTATTTGCAAATCAGATCATTTTTTTGTTTTTCAACTGTTGCAGTTCTGCATTTAATTCTGCGATCAGTTCCTTTTCGGTAGGCAGTACCAATTTATATTTGGAGGCAAAGAGTTGTTTGCTTTCCTTCAGTACAGAATACTTTACAATGGTTTCATTTTTTTCGGTACACAAGATCAACCCAATGGTTGGGTTATCGGTCGGTTGCCTTACCTGGTCTTCGTAATAGCGTACATAGGTGTCCATCTGGCCAATATCCTGGTGGGTTAGCTTATCTACCTTGAGGTCGATCAGCACGAAACATTTTAAAATAAAATTGTAAAAGACAAGGTCGATAAAGAAATGCTCGTTGTCTGCCGAAATTCTTTGTTGGCGGGCTACAAAAGAGAACCCTTTACCCAGTTCCAGCAAAAACAACTGTAACTTATTCAGCAATTCAGTTTCCAATTCCTGCTCATATAGAGTGGCGTTGGGGTTCAATTGCAGAAATTCTAAAATGTAAGGATCTTTTACAAAATCAAGGATATCCGGTTTGTCTTCCTGCGCTTCCTGCTCCGTTTTTTTGACCAGTACTTTTTTATTTTTAGTAGAGAGCAACCGTTCAAAATACAATGAATTGATCTGGCGTTCCAGTACCCGGGTGCTCCAGTTTTGGTCAGCGGCTTCATTCATGTACCAGGTTCTGGCTGCTTCATTTTCAACCCGGATTAATAAGCGGTAATGTGTCCAGCTTAATTTTGTACGCAGTGCGTGCAGAATTAAATCATTTTCATTTCCCATCAATTCGGGACTCATTGGGTTCCGTTTTGTAACACTCCCTAATTCGCCACGCACTGCCTGGCGTTTTGCAGATTGTATTTTTGTTGAAGATCCGGGACCCGCTGCGTCCCGATTTGACCGTTTACTGTTTTTTGTAGATTCGGGACTCACTGCGTCCCGAATTGAAAACATCAAAAAGAACTGCCGCATTTTTCTTAATTCCCTTTCATCAAAGCCCTTTCCAAAATCAACAGTTAATTTTTCCGAGAGCGCTTTTAAAAGGTATTGCCCATACTCAGCTTTTTTCTTACCACCTTGCTCTTCTTCTACAATCCGCTGCCCTATTTGCCAGTAAGCAACTACCATCGTAAAGTTTACGGCCCTAATGGCTTTGTTTCGGGCCTGTTCTACGATACCCTTTATATCAGCGTATAAATTTTTGTTGATCGCCTTCATAGCTATGCTGTTTGATACAATTCGATTTCCAGCTCCTTAATGGCCTGCTGGTACTTATTTTTGCCCCCAAAAATACCATTTACTATTTCATAGGCAGAACCAAATTCATCAAAGGGATTTACCCGAAGCACTTCCATACTTTCGATATTATTAATTCCTTCATCTGCATACTTATCCAGCAAGGCTTCCAATACCTGCCGGGCCTGTTCGCCATATTTGGTAAAATAATTGCGCTTCTTTACATTGTTGGCCCGTTCCTTTCGGGTTAAGGGAGGCTGGTCGTAGGCCACATGGCAAATTAAATCAAATAAATCCACCTGCCGGTCCACCGCGTCATACAGGGCTTCCACCATAATACCCTGGTCCTGCAGTTCTGCAATGATGGCTTCTTTGCGGTCGGTGGCATTCCATTTTTGCAGAAAATCATTCAAGGAAGCAAATTGTTCCCTGATAATTTGTTTGGTATGGTCCTTCAGGCTGGTGGTGATGGGCTTACCATGCTGATCAAAATACATTTCACGGCTCACCAATACCGAAACATCCACACCATTCACATATACTTTTTCCCTCCGGTGATATTCCCCGCCATCATCTTCCGCAACATTCCTGACAACCGGTGGTTCCACCACAATTTCTTCACCGGATACCTCATCAATAATGGGCGTATTGTCCTGTTCCTCTTCATCCACAATACCGCTTAAATCGGTGTCTCCGGTAACCGGTTTAATCCTGATCGGTTCGCCGTCAAAATCTTTGTCAGCAAATAAATCCGTTGCGTTCCTGAAATCCAAAATGGTAAAATACATTTTTCCAAATTCCTCATTGATACGGGTACCCCGGCCAATGATCTGTTTAAACTTGGTCATGGAGTTAATGTTGGCATCCAGCACAATTACTTTACAGGTTTGGGCATCCACCCCGGTGGTCATCAACTCCGATGTAGTAGCTATTACCGGGTATCGCTCTTCGGGGTTGATAAAATTATCCAGTTCTCTTTTACCTTCATCATTATCACCGGTAATTTGCATGATGTATTTGTAATTGATTGCAACCAGGTCGGCATTCTGCTTTGCAAGGGCTGTGCGCATGCGTTCGGCGTGATCAATGTCTACGCAAAACACAATTGTTTTAGCAAAGCGGTCATATCCTTTTAAAAATTCGGTCAGCTTCCTGGCAACTGAATCGGTACGTTCTTCAATTACAAGGTTGCGGTCAAAATCTTTGCGGTTGTAAATACGGTCCTCAATAACGTTACCATCCTTATCCGTTTTTCCCTGGTTGGGCCTCCACCCTTCTGCATCTACGTTTAAGGCAATTCTTACGACGCGGTAGGGTGCAAGGAATCCATCATCTATGCCCTGTTTTAAGGAATAGGTATAAACGGGCTGGCCAAAATATTCTGTATTACTTGTTTCTTCGGTTTCCTTAGGTGTGGCCGTTAAACCAATCTTGGTGGCATTATTGAAGTAAGTTAATATCTCCCGCCAGGCACTATCTTCCTTTGCGCTACCCCGATGACACTCATCAATCACAATCAGATCAAAAAACTCCGGTGAAAACTGTTTGTAAACATCCGCATTCTCATCTGTGCCGGATAAGCCCTGGTACAAAGCCAGGTAAATTTCATAGCTCTTATCAATTTGCCGGTGCTTAACTACCGTCATTTTATCCTTAAAGTGTTTGAAATCGCCCCGCCTGGTTTGATCGATCAGTGCATTGCGGTCTGCCAGGAACAGGATACGTTTTTTGGCCCCGCTTTTCCAAAGCCGGTGAATGATCTGGAAGGCCGTGTAGGTTTTACCGGTACCGGTGGCCATTACCAGGATGATTTTATTTTGGCCATTGGCAATGGCTTCCACAGTTCTGTTGATGGCAATCTGCTGATAGTAGCGTGGTTTACGATTGGTACCGTCAAAATAATAATCCTGTGCTGCAATCTTTTCTGCTGCCGGTGTAGTGATGCCTTTGTACGTTTTATATTTCTCCCACAATTGCTCCGGCGTAGGGAAATCGTCAATTGATATTTCGGTTTCAATATGTTCGCCGGTGGCGGTACGGTCATGAAATAAAAAGCCATCTCCGTTGCTACTAAATACACAGGGGATATCTAATATCCGGGCATACTCCAGTGCCTGCTGAATGCCAGCTCTTACCGAATGCCTGTTGTCTTTTGCCTCAATGATCGCTATGGGAATGTTGGGTTTGTAATAGAGGATATAATCTGCCCTTTTTTGAGTACCCCTCGCTGTTAGTTTACCCCGCACATAGATTTTACCATCTGTAAATGAAACTTCTTCCAATAACTGGGTTAACTTGTTCCAGCCCGATTTCTCGACTGCGGGTGTGATATACTTGGTGCAAATATCCCGTTCGGATAAAGTTTTTTTATCAATCATGGGAAGTTAAGAACAGGGTTTTGGGTTTATTGAATCTCCTTATTAAAAAAGAAAAGGATACTTGAACTGCTTTGACTTGATGTAACGGGAAAGTATCCATTGATTTATCATACACTTCCCTGCCGCTATGACAATCAGTTGCAATCATTTTGTAAAAAAATCTTTGTTCGGGATATTGACTCATTGTAGGTTGTAAGAAGGCGACAATTTACACCAATTATTTCTACAAATTAAAAAACATGGTTACAATGTTATGTTTACCAGGGATAAGCACTCAGATTTCATCTAAAATGAATATATCTGTGACGGTAATACGAACGAGCCACGCCCTCAAGCGTGGCTCGTTTCCAGCCTCTAAAAACCATATAAATTAAGGGGCAAACTTTGCTGTTTGCCCCTTAACAAATTTTAATTATTAAACTCCATCATTGTACCCTTTGCAAAATCTGCACACAAAAAAGGTTATCTTCTTTTGAAGATAATTCCCACCCGTGCAATTCTCCTAAAGTATATCCATAAAATTAGGTTGAATAAGAATCCCTGGGCCGTGGTATTGCCGGTTTTGCGGCAACATGGTATATTGCCTCAAAGGTATGGGGGCATATTGCGAGAGCGGAAGCTGTAGATTTCTATCCCCTATTTCGTCCATTTGTTATAGGATTTGCGGTAATGATATTTCCATCGGTCATTGCAATGATCAATGGTATAATGAAACCAACGGTCACCGCCACAGCAGGCATGGTAAAAAATTCAGAAGAAGCGATTACAAAATTGCTAACAATGAAAGAAGAGGCCATAAAGAAAACGGCTTACTGGCAGATGTATGTCGGTCCCACCGGATCGGGAGACCAGGAGAAATGGTATAAATATAATTACGCTGACAAAAGTCAGGGCTTCCTGAATGGCATCGGGAATGATATTAAGTTTGCCATGGCGAAATTCTCTTACAATTTTCGTAATTCCATAAAACAATGGATGAGTGAAGTACTACAGGTTTTGTTTGAAGCCGCGGCACTCTGCATTAATACTATCCGAACTTTTTACATGATCGTGTTGGCTATCCTTGGTCCGCTTGTTTTTGGTATCGCAGTATTCGATGGCTTTCAACATACCCTGACTGTTTGGATTGCCCGATATATTAATATCTTTTTATGGCTGCCGATAGCAAATATTTTCGGAGGCATTATGGGAAAGATCCAGGAGAATATGCTGAAAGAAGACCTGCACCAGATTGCAACCAACGGGGATACATTTTTTAGTGCTACGGATACGGCCTACCTGATTTTCATGATTATTGGTATCATCGGATACTTCACCGTTCCCTCTGTCGCAAATTATATAGTTCATGCTGGTGGTGGCAATACCCTGCTATATAAGGTTACCAATATGATGAATTCATCCAGTCGCACCGTCTTTAGTGGTAGCACTTCTATGATTAGGGATTCTATTAGTGATGGCTACAACAAGGTGAGCAGCAGCATGACAGCCTATGGAAGGACCGGTGGTTATTTCAATGATGGAAGTCAAGCTTCCGGTGAGGGATATATGAAAGACAAGCTTTCCGGCTAAAATTAAATTTACCAGTCTACAACAAAATTTGTGAAGTAAGAAAATGTGTGTGTGTGATGTTTAAACAAATTAAAAATATAGATTCTGCCTTTCGTTATATACGATTATTCTCCTTGGCTTTTATTGCCGGCTGTATACTTGTCTCACTGTTCGCTATAATTAAAAGTTACGACCTGACCGCCATGTCACAACAGCGGATATATATTTTAGCGAATGGCAAAGTCCTTGAAGCCTATGCTGCTGATAGAAAAGATAATATCCCAGTTGAAGCAAAAGACCATGTAAAAATGTTTCACCACTTGTTTTTTACACTTGATCCAGATGAAAAAGTAATCCAGGCCAATATTAATAAAGCACTTTACCTGGCAGATGCTTCTGCGAAACAACAGTACGACAATCTCAAAGAAAATGGCTACTACTCCAACCTGATTTCAGGAAATATCAGCCAGGAAATCGCGATGGATAGCATCCAGATAAATACCGATCAATACCCATATTATTTCAGTTTTAAAGGACAGCAAAAGATAATTCGCCCTACTACTATCGTTATTCGAAGCCTTATTACAGAAGGATATTTAAGAAATGTATCAAGATCAGATAATAACTCTCATGGCTTCCTGATAGAGAAATGGCGGACATTAGAAAACATAGATGTCAGCACTCAAAACAGATAACATGTTACACCTAAAGAAAAATAAACAAACCGATTCATCTCAAAAAAATGCGGCCTTTCGGAATACGGTTGCAGAAAAAATTGCCGGCATCTTACTCAACGGCCAGGTAAAATTTTGTAATGTGGTAAATACATATCTAAGCAAAATGAGCATACAAAAGCTAAAAATAATGTTGATTACATTCTGTGTTGGAGCCGGAGGATACAGTATTTATCTTATTGGAAATTCTATAGCCGGAGGTGGAAAGAAGGAGGAAGTAAACAAAGTGGGCAGGTTATCACTGCCAAAACATTTTCGAAGAACCGGGGATGAATTGAGCGTAAAGGGAAATTATATTGATGATAAATCATTCAATAAAATAGAGCAGGTCAAAAATTACCTTGATAGTTTGAAACTTTCAAACAAAAAAATTTACGATAGCATTTTAAGAGCCAGGCCATTGCTATTGGATAGTATATCCATCCTGGAAGCAATTTATTATTCACAAAAACAAAAATGAACATTATGAATTACGAAACAAACAGGGATACTATCAAAAATGATGAAGGTTCCACGAGTAAACAAGCACATCATTCTCCGGCATTTTTGCGCAAACGAAAAATGATGTTGGTATTACCAATCCTGGTGATACCCTTTTTAACAATGGCCTTTTGGGCATTGGGCGGTGGTAAAGGTTCTCCAACAGAAACGTCATTCAATGAACCTGGATTGAACCTGAATCTCCCGGATGCAAAATTGGAGAACGATGAAGCAAATGACAAAATGAGTTTCTATGAATTGGCTGAAAAGGATTCCATTAAGATGCAGGAACTAAAGCGGAATGATCCTTATTACAAAGTAATGGCAGACACAGGCATTTTACCAGCCAATGAACTGGAGCAGCTCACGCAAAATACAGCCTCAAAATACAATCAACGATTGAATACTTCCCCGTACGAAGTATCCTCTGATAATCCAGAACAAAAGATTATGAAGAAACTGACATTAATAGAAAAAGAAATGAATAAAGAGCCTGATTTAAAGCAGCAGGAAAATTCAGCGTCAAATACGATTACCGGAAAGGATGAGTTTTCAGATGAAGTGGACAGGCTTGAAAATATGATGCAATCGATGCAAAAAACAGGCAGCGAAGATCCGGAAATGGAGCAGCTAAACGGCACATTAGAAAAAATACTTGATATACAACATCCGGAAAGAATGAAAAATAAATTGAGGGAAAAATCGCTGCAGCAAAAAGACGTTGTTTTCGCGGTGGGTAAATATCCTCCGGATGTAAATGTTAGTTTATTAGATACTGCAAAAGGGAAAACCAATACCGGTGCCATCTTCTATGGTTTGGATAATACATCAATGTTGGCGGAGAATAATACTGTAGAAGCTGTGGTGCATAGCAACCAGGTTTTGGTGAATGGTGCTATCATCAAACTCCGCTTAAGCTGTGACATCTATATTAATGGAACACTTATCCCCAAAGGCAATTCTATAAACGGCATAGCTTCATTAAATGACGAACGCCTTGAAATCGAAATTAATTCCATACGCAGTGGGAACTCCTTATTTCCGGTCAAGCTGGAAGTGTACGACCTGGATGGGTTACATGGCATATATATTCCCGGAGCCATTTCGCGGGATGTAGCCAAACAGTCAGCAGATAACAGTTTGCAATTGATGGAATTGACTTCTATGGACCCTTCTTTTAAAGCCCAGGCCGCAGCCGCCGGAATTAATACTGCTAAAAGTCTGCTCAGCCGAAAAGTGAAGCAGGTAAAAGTAATGGTGAAGGAGGGCTACAGGGTTTTATTGAAGGATAAAAATGTTGAACAATAATTTAATAAAGAAAAAAAATGATTTTATGAAACAAGTTACCTTTTTATTATGTGTGTACTGCCTGGTTACTTCAGCGATTGCACAAACTTCACTTAGCATAACAACTGATAAAACAACCAGCCTGGTCTTTCCCTTCGCTATTTCACATGTTGACAGGGGCAACCAATCTATTATGGCGCAGCCTGTGAAGGAAATTCCCAATATTCTGCTGGTGAAAGCTGCAGCAAAAGATTTTCCTGAAACCAATTTAAGTGTGGTAACAGCAGATGGAAGTTTATATTCCTTCAATGTATGGTATGAAAATAAACCGCCTCAAACAATATATAATTTACCGGTTAATCAAAATGCAACACTGGCAACTTATGCGAATACCATTCTTGATAATCCAACCACAATTAGCAATATCCGGAACTACAAATGGGAGATGGCCGCAAAGATAAAAGGGATTTACATTAAACAGGATATCATGTATTATCAACTTGCTTTGGAAAATAAAAGCCCGATAAATTATAATATAGACTTGATCCGGTTTTATATACGGGATAAGAAGAAAGGTAAGCGTACCGCAATACAGGAGAACGAGCTAAAACCCCTTTACACTGCGGGAAATGCTTCCCAGGTAAATGCAAAATTGACTACCACTATTGTGGTTGCACTTGAAAAGTTTACAATACCGGATGGTAAATACCTGGCTGTTCAAATAATGGAAAAGAATGGGGGCAGGCACCTGTTTATGAAAATGAAAAATAAACATATCATGCGGGCAATTCAATTACCTGATTTAAAATGAAAGAGGAACATCCCATTTCTGATGAAGTATTGCAACTTGCAAACTTAGCTTCATCCAAAGGAGAACATTGGATGGCTTATAACAGGTCCTTATACTTGCTTGAAAAGAGGATATAGAATTTTTCAGTTCGCAAATTGATGCCAATGAATTTGCAGAGAATAATATCAGCGATGCAGATGATTATCAGGTCATTCATTTTGATTCGATTATTGACCTGTTCAAAGGGATCCCCAATAGCGACGTTCTATCAAATCAAATAATATTAATAAAGGATCGTAATAAGACTACTCAATTATCAATATTTAATTCACAATCAAAAACAATTATTATGAACAAGGAGAATCTTCAGTATTTAACTGACAACATCAAGTACATGGGCTTTGGTGAAAACCTTAAAGCCGATTTAGAAAAAAACATAAATGAGGGGAAGGCAGAATTTCAATTGAATTACAAGGCTGAGTTAAATAAAAAACCATTTGAAGCCACGCTTCATTTTCGTAAATCTGATTCCACCGATATGTATTTTTTCAACAACTACCAGGCAACCCTGGAAAAAAGTAACGGCGAAAAAGTGGACCAAACCTTCTATCTCAATAAAGGCAAAGGCGTTACAGCAAAGGAAGCTTTTAACTTATTGGATGGCAGGGCGGTTCAAAAAGAGTTGGTTACCAAAGAAGGGCAGCAATACAAAGCGTGGATCCAGTTGGATCCAAACAATAGGGACACTAATAATAATGCAGTGGTAAAACAATTCCATGAAAATTATGGATTTGATTTAAAAGTTTCGGTTGAAAAATTTCCCATATTGGAACTAAAAGACCCGGAAAAAGAAAAAGCATTGATGCAATCGCTGCAAAAAGGTAATGTGCAATCTGTGACCATCGAAAAGGATGGAACCAACCATAAGATGTTTATAGAGGCAGACCCTCAATATAAAAAAGTAAATCTGTATGATGCAAATATGAAGCTGATACCAAAAGAATCAGTTGAGCAGTATCAAGCAGCAAGCAAAGCCAACAAAGAAGATAAGGAAATTGATAAAAAAAAAGAGTTGAAACAGGATATTAAGCCGGATAAAGAAAAGGTAGAAAAGAAAAATGATAAAAGCCTGTTACCTAAAAAAAGAGAAGGTTCTAAAAAAGGCTTGGGCATATCATAACTCTAAAACTGTCAATTTAAAAAATAGCATCATGAACATTCAAAATATTAATGCACTCGCAGATCAGCTAAAAACGTTGGGTTTTGAAAATGCAGGTTATTCCCTGTTGAAACGAATCTGTTTTAAACCTGATAGCTTTTTCTTTAAGCAAACGAATGAAAAAGGAAAAGATCAATTAGCCATGCAATTGTTTTTTGAAAAGGATAGTAAGCACAATGCATACATCCTAAGATTTTATGATGCTATTTTTCAAAAGGAAGTGGCGATAGTAGAAACCACTTTAAATGATATAAACACGGGTGTATTAGATAAAGAAATGGAAGAAATAGATTGGAAGACCGCTTTTGATATCAATACAAAAAAAACATGGAATCCAGAGGAGAGATCATGCTGGGAGAAGGAACAAAAAATTGAGTCCATTGTTGATAAACTAAAAGCACTGGAATTGGATGAAAATGGGAAAATAATTGCTGATAGTCTGAAACTAAAGTATTGGGCCAATGTACCCAACTGCGAACTGTTTGGTAACTCCGACCCGTTAAAAAACAAATCAGAAGTCAGCCAAAGGTTTTATTTCCCGGAAGGACAACCCGGCATCTCTGCTGATGAGGCGCATCGGTTTTTAGTAAATAAATGGTTGGAGAAACAAATGCAGGCCAGGAAAAAGCAAACCGATACTGTTGAAATAGCGGAACATGATAATGATGGCAAAACTTCTTTTGGTAGCGGCTTGCCAAAAAAGAAGCTTTTGAACCGACCCAAATCTTCAAAGTCAACCAGGAACACTAAATGATAAGCGATGGATATATTTCCGCCACTAACCGGTTTTTATAAAGCAATTGAAAATGATGCAAAAATTGGAAGTACCCATATCAGTCTTTACATGGCTTTGTTGCAACAATGGAACCTAAATGAGGGGAAGAATCCAATATCCATAGAAAGGAACTTAATTATGAGGGCCGCGAAAATAAATGCCAGGCATACTTATAATAGGTGTATAAATGATCTGCAGGATTTTGGATATATAATCTACGAACCTTCATCCAATCAATTTGAGCCAAGCGTGGTGCATATTAAAAAACTATAAAAAGAAAATGTAATTTTTAAATCATTTCAATCAAGAGGAGGTGTGATATGG
Source organism: Ferruginibacter sp. (assembly GCA_031424955.1). Taxonomy (GTDB): domain Bacteria; phylum Bacteroidota; class Bacteroidia; order Chitinophagales; family Chitinophagaceae; genus Ferruginibacter. Next base: position 15,620 of record JANPIJ010000341.1, read on the forward strand.
CAAGTGTAAAATCGGAAGATGTAATTGAAATATTGAAGAAGCATAATGTGCATATCTCGTTGGACCAAGCAATGCTAATACTTGACTTTATGTTTAAATTTGTGAGAATAACATTAACTCAAAATAGTATTGTATGACAGCAGATTTGTATATAAGAGTAAGCACTGATGAGCAAGCTGATAAGGGGTATTCTCAACGTGACCAGGAAGAACGATTAAAAAAGTATTGTGAGAATAATCAAATAAAAGTCCGCAAAGTAATTTTTGAAGACCATTCAGCAAAAACGTTTAATCGTCCTGAATGGAATTTGCTTTTATTAGATTTAAAAAAGAAAAAAGGAGTAGTTGATTTTATTCTATTTTCTAAATGGGATAGGTTTAGCCGCAATGCAGGTGATGCTTACCAAATGATAAATACGCTCCGGAAATTAGGTGTGGAGCCACAGGCAATTGAACAGCCATTAGATTTAGCAGTCCCTGAAAATAAATTGATGCTGGCATTTTATCTGGCAGCACCTGAAGTTGAAAATGACAGAAGAGCTTTGAATGTTTTATTAGGAATGAGAAAAGCCAAAAAGGAAGGACGATATATGGGGCCTGCTCCGGTGGGATATGCAAATAAGGTTACAGAAGATGGTAAAAAATATATTGCTCCAAAAGAACCAGAAGCAAGTATAGTAAGCTGGGCATTTAAAACAATTAATGAAGGGCAGCTAAATGTTGAGCAAGTAATGAAAGTAGCTTTCAAAAAAGGTATTAAGTGTTGTAAAGCCAATTTTTGGCATTTGTTAAGAAACCCTGTTTACTGCGGTCGTATTTATCTCTGTGGGTATAAAGATGAAGCATCAAGGCATGTGCAGGGTATACACCAGCCAATAATTTCTGAAGCATTATTTTATGATGTGCAGGATTATTTGAACGGCAAGAAAAAATTGTATCGCACTAAAGTAGGTGGCATGGATATTTTGCAATTAAGGGGGCATTTGATTTGTCCTAAATGCGGCAAGATACTAACCGGAAGTGCTTCAAAAGGAAGAAATGGAAGGTATTACTATTACCATTGTACCTCATCCTGCGGAGCAAGATTCAAAGCTGAAAATGCAAACGATCTATTTTCTAAAGAACTAAAAAAACTCGTGCCAAGGCCTGGCATGAGTGAGATTTACAAATTGGTGATACAAGAAGAGTATAAATCAAAAACTAAATCTCAAAGGGAAGATGTAAAGCTGGTAAAAGAAGCCTTGGAAAAAGCCAGTAATGAGCTTGCAAATGCCCGTAGATTGCTTTTAGCAAACGAAATAGAGCCTTCTGAATACAGGTTGATAAAATCTGACTATGAAAAGAAAATAACTGGCTTCGAATCAAAATTAATGGAGCTTTCAAAAGAAAATAATAACATAGAACCCTTACTGAATAAAGCTATTGCTACACTTACATCCCTTGATAAATTGTATGAAAATGCCAATAATGAAAACAAGAGGGAAATAATTGGTTCGATATATCCCGAAAAACTCACTTTTGACGGATTCCATTATCGAACCGCCAGACTGAATGAAGCTGTTCGGCTAATATACAGTATGGATAAGGGTTTCAGCGAAAATAAAAATGGACAAACCGAAGCAATTTTCGATTTGTCCAATGCGGTGACCTGGATTGGATTCGAACCAATGACCCTCCCGATTAAAAATCGGGATGCCTATGCTGTTTGCTACCGATTAGCAATTCAATGTACTTTCTACTTTTTTGTTTTTTAATATACCGCTCCCGATCCCTCGCATCGTTCAATAATTCA
>JANPIJ010000342.1:0-40336 GCA_031424955.1 Ferruginibacter sp.
TGGTGTTGGTTGTCTGAACTTCCGCTAATTGGTAACAGGCAGATGTTTTGTAAAACATCGGATTACTGAACTGGTTGGTACTAACAGTTGTCCACTTCATAATTATCTGTTATGGCACATGATTCTGCAGGTAAAGTTAACTGATGAATTTCATGTGCTGAACGCCGCTAAAATCAGGATAGAAATCTAAATACAAATGTTAAGACGACATTTATAAAGCAACCCGTCGGGTAAAGCGGATATATTTAATAACGGTACAAAATGAGTTTAAATTGTAACAATCAGTACGCCACTTATTACTTCTGCCTTAAAGGCTTTCTGAATATGTAAACAAGTTTCTACCGTATTACTAAAAAAAGCAGGTTAAAAAACCCCAGCCATTCGTGCATTCGTGGCAATAACAGTTGAGATAGGTTAATAAAAAATGCCCTGCTATGGAAAGCAAGGCATCTTTTTAGTTTAAATCAGATCAACAGCTCGTTTCAATGTTATCCTTTTGGCAATTTTTATTTCTTCAACTTGTACACTTCACTCCCTCCCAGTAAAAAACAACCGAGTCCAAAGTCTTCAAAATCGGGCTCCCGGTCGTATAAAACCGGCTGCGATTCTTTGGGCTCTTTGCCGGTACCCTGTACAAAACCAAGAAAGCCGTTGGGATGAACACTTTCCTTCACCATTGCGTTCCATGCTTTTGTTACGATGGGTAAATATTTTTTCTTATCCAGGTGGCCATTGTTGATGCCCCACGCCATACCGTACACAAATAAAGATGTACCGGTTAATTCTTTTCCGCCAAAATTGGTGGAGTCGTGCAGGCTAACATTCCAGTAACCATCCGTTCTTTGAACGGGTGCCAGCGCTGCCATCATGGATTTAAAATCTGCCAGGTATTCTTCGCGGTGTGTTTCATTTTTTGGAATGGTGGATAATACCCGTACCAATGCAGCTACCACCCAGCCATTGCCACGGCTCCAGTAGCAATCCTGCCCGTTGGGTTCTTTGTAAGGCGGATCAAAATCCTTATCCCTCCACCACAATCCTTCTGCTGCGTTGTACAACCCGTTATCCCCTTGTTTGTATTTGGTGTGCGCATACATTTGGTACATACGGTGAAAATAATTCGTATCATTATAAATTACGCCGAGCTGCGCAAATACCGGCATCGCCATTTGAATGGCATCCACCCAGGTCCAGTCGTCAATCTTCTGCGATTGCATCATCAGGTCGATGGACGCTTTTATACTGTCAATTCTTCCCGGCGTTTTATCAATCAGGTACAAATCGATATAGGTTTGTCCGCAGGCCTGGTTATCGCCGTTTCTTGTTTTAATACCGTCTCTCAAAGCCCAGTTGTGTTTGGCGCTCCAGTCTACTGCATAGTCGTAATATTCCTGTTTTTTATCGATGCTATATAATGCCATCAATCCTTCGTAATACACAGCCCTTGTCCAGATATGGCTTGGCCAGGTACGGTTACGCGATGGCACGTGGATTGGCTTTGCAGGATCGGGCCATTTCTTCATGAAATACCCATTGGCATTTTCCAGCACGGATTTGACTTCATTTTTTTTGGGTAATTTTTGCGCCGTGGCACATCCTGAAATAAAAGCAGCGGTACAAATAAGTGTAAGAAAATAAAGGGGAACCCTTTTAAGTGATATCATTTTGCAATCGTTTAACGTGTTAAACCCATTTCATTAGTTGTTACCGAAAGTTTTTGATTCGTACAACGTTGGGCATATCTAAAATAAGGTGCATGATAGACCATATCCTGCTTTTTCCCATCCTGATGTATCCTGTTTTGGTGAAAAAAGGTTTAGTTCAGTGTTTGTATTTGGATAAATTAGTTTTTACAATTTAAACTGGCATTGCAAGGTGTATGCAAAATCCGATGGCTATTGGATCCTCCTGCCGGAATGGCCCAACAAAAGCAGTATAGATTTATAAAAAAAGGTTTACCGGTTAAAAAAAACCGTCTAATTCAGTCTCTGTTTGACCTCACCCCCCAACACCTCTCCAAAGGAGAGGGGAGCTTGACCCTAAAAATTTGCACCCCTTTCCTGCTGGCTTTCAGTAAGCCGGAAATGGAATATATATATTTGAAGCTTAGGACATTTGACTTGCATTTTTTAATGCCAATTTGCTGCCAAATTCTATTTCAACGGAACCAGGTAATTATTTAAACCCAGGCTTTTCAATTGCCTGATGCCTGTTGCTACGGATTCCGCATTTAACCTTGCTCCATCTGTGTTGGTATGTGTATGATCGCCGGGGAAAAATTTCTTTACTTCATCCGGGCCCAACGCATCATACTTATCTGCGGTAATCGAATTAAGATCGATAAAAAACACCCCTTCGCTCTCCGCTACTTCCTTAGCCCATTTGCCGTAATCATTTCCTGCCCTTTTTACTTTGCCGTCTACAAACTGATTGCGGGGAATCATGGAACAGATAACGGGTATGGCGCCTTTTGCCTTTGCTTCGGTTACAAACTTTTTTAAATACCAGCCATAGCTATGTACGGTTTCTATCCTGCTGTCTTTCCATTGCAGTTCCACGGTTTCATCGCCGGTTCCTTTTAGCACACCACGGTAGCCCGACCTGGATGTATCCGGTTTGCTGCCTTCATTGTGACCGAACTGAATGATTAAATAATCGCCGGCCTTTAGGGTCGACATTACTTTATCCCATCGTTTTTCCTTAATAAAGGTACGGGTGCTTCTGCCGGCCATTGCCTGGTTGCTGATGTTGATTTTGGTAGTATCCAGGTATTCGCCAATCATTTCGCCCCATCCACATTGCGGCCGGTTGGTATTACGAACAGTGGAATCGCCGATGATATAGAGTGTTGGTTTTTCTTTTTGAAAAAATGCAAATGAGGATAGGATAATTATTGTGCTTAGGATGATTTTCATAAATGATTTGATGATTTAAAATGCTGAATAGGATTAGTGAATTTGATCCGCCGCGGCGGACGCCAATGAGGTTAAATTGAAGTACTTCTGTTGGCTTCACAAATAAATTTTATAAAAAGTTATGTTTCTTTTTGTAAATCGATTAGCCTGACCTCACCCCCGCCCTCTCCAAAGGAGAGGGAGCCGGACTCTGCTGATTCGACTGTCTTTTTATATTGGTAGCAGGATTGCATATTTCGCAAAATCCTTTTCGTTTAATTAAAAAATACAAAAAAATATTTTATTTCTTCTTTATCACCACCACATTCGGCTTCGGTGGTTGTTGCATTCCTTCGCCCAAAAAATAATCGGTGTAGGGCGGTTGATTATAGCCTACATTTTGCCAGGCAATACTTAACCGGTATTGCGGGTTATGCATCAACGTGTACAAGCGATAATCTGTAGGAATGGTGGTGCTGAAAATTCGTAATGATTTACTGTCGGCTGTTCTGAAAATGACTTCTTCCCGCCAGTCGCCAAACAGGTCGGCACTTAATGCGGGTGTTGCCTTGCTGCCATTGTTGGAAAGGCAGTTGAAATTTTTTGCATCAAATATATTTTCCATCTTCCCATTTTGATAATTCCATTTATCGATATGAGTGCCATCCAGCAATTCACTTAACAAATCACCATCCCACCATATCCTGAAATTGACACTGCGTGGACTAACACCGATTCTTTCACCTTTGGCAGATTTCAATCCTTCGCTTCCACCCCAGCTTTCAAAGCCGGGATAACGGGGATCAATATCTGCACTCATGCCACGGCCTACATCTTTATTGTCGTCACCGCTCCATAATATTTTACCGGTGGCTGCTTCAAACATGGCCGTACCCGGACCTTTGGTGCCTTCTTCAATTTCGTGTATGCCAAATACTTCGAGGCCGGGGTGAGATGGATCCATATCGGTGATATGAATGGCATCTCCATGCCGGAGGCCGGTGGTGTATAGCCCCTGCCCGTTATCATCCACGCACATGCTGCCAAATACAATTTCATCCTTACCATCATTGTCTACATCAGCCACAAATAAATTATGATTGCCCTGCCCTGAATAGGGATTGGCCGCATCCTTAGAATCAAATACCCACCGGGAACTGAGTTTTTTATTCCTCCAATCCCATGCAGCCAGTACTGTTCTGCCATAGTAACCCCTGCACATGATCACACTTGGGCGAACGCCATCGAGGTAAGCAATACATGCAGTAAATCGATCCACCCGGTTACCAGTATTATCATTTCCTCCGTTGCCGCCTTTGCCACCCCAGGCCCCGATATCGCCTCTTGGCGCAATGTAATTACTGGTCGCCAGTGCCGCGCCGGTTAATCCGTCAAATATGGTGAAGTATTCCGGGCCATCCAATACCTTTCCATCCCTGGCCCAATCGCCTTTGTTGTAGCGATAGTCTTTGCTGCTATCACCTATTACTTTTCCTTTTCCATCAATGGATCCGTCGGCAGTCTTCATAGCGATTTCCGCCTTGCCATCACCATCCAGGTCGTACACCATAAACTGTGTGTAGTGGGCACCTTCACGGATATTTTTACCCAGGTTGATCTCCCACAAAAAAGTGCCATCCAGTTTATAACATTGAAAAATGGGTGCATCGGTCATGCCTGCCTGTGAGTTATCGCGGCCCCTGCCGGTTTGGTGTACAATCAGCTCATACTCCCCATCTCCGTCTACATCACCCACTGATAAATCATTGGGTGTAAAACCAGCAGGTGTGCGCAACGGAATATCAAGGAATGGTTTTGAACCGGGTAACAGTTCAAAACCCTTGTTAGCGTTTTGTTCTTTGCCTTTACTGATCACTTTTACAGTGTAGGTATTGGCCCTGGTAGTATCAGCCGTTTCATCCGTAAAGTTGGTTCCCTTTGTGATGGGTTGCTGGTTGAGTTTGGTGGTTTTGCCATTGGTGCTGCGGTAAATATTAAATGCAATATCACCGGGCTCATTGCCCAGTAAACGCCAGCTTACAAAAACTTTTCCGTTGCCTGCATTGGAGGCATACAAACCCCGATTTAAATACTCCATTTGCCGCTGGGCAAAGCAGTTGCTGACATTCAGTAATACGATAAAAACCATTCCGGTTTTCAGTAATAATTGCATAGTTATTTTTTTATTTTGATGGAGCTTTGGAAGAGGGGTTTATGGTTTAGCAATTGACGGCCTGTTTTTAACCTACGGGTATTATTCATTGCAGCAATCATTTAGCGGGTGGGAAGGTAGGGGTTAAAGGGAAGGTGTCCGTCCTGAGGCATCCTGATGAAATTGGCTGGGGCACTTTTAAGCTTTTGCTGATTGAATGAGTTTGCACTATGATTTTGTAGCTGTGATTTCTTTATAATAGCTTAAAATGCAATATGTTAGAAAAATTGGTTCCTGAGTAAAGTTGTGTACTTTAGCGGGAATACAGACTTACCTGCAAGGCTTAACCGACAACCCTTATGACACGACCAGAACAAATACAATTAGCATTTAACTTAATTAATTCAATAGGAGCATTAGGAACTTTTGGGGCATTCCTTTTATTATTTCGAAAGGATAAAGACAAGCAGAAACAAATTGCCAAACTTACCTCAATTGCATTAGTTCTTGACTCACAAAATGACAACTTAAGAAAACAAAATGAACTAATCGCACAACAAGTCGATATTTTCAGGAACACCATCTTACTCAAACAGCAAGACAGCCTATCAATGCAGAAACTTCAAGAAATTGAAGAAAAGAAGTTAAAATTGAGTGTAGCACCTATATTATGGCTGAATGGCGCAAATACAAGACAAAATACAGAATTACAAATTGACTTAAATAATAAAGGAGAAAGAGCAATTTTAGATGACTTCATTCTAAAAGATGGAGAAATTCAAATTCATAGTAAGTCAGTTCCTTTCGATTTAGAAAAAGGTGAAAGACGTTATATATTCGCAAGGGCTGTTGGAGATAACCCAATAAATAAATGTGAATATGAGATAGAAGTTTTATATCACGATAATTTAAATAACAATTTTAGTTTAATAATAAAAGGAAAAGGAGAATATGCAAAAATCAAATCAAATAATGAAATCTGTCTATAAAAACATTTTCAAAGCAGCAATTTTTTTGAGTTTTTTCGCAATAAAAACTACAATTGGGCAAACTACAAGTAACCCTTATACTGCTCAATCAAACATCGAAAATTGTAGGATTGTCGAAGTGAAAATTGAAAACAACAAAACAACTGTCTTAATGGAGTATGAAAAAACAAAATCAAATCGATCACAAGCCTGGGTTTCTTTTAGTTCGTATACATTTTTAAGTGACTACTACGACCAAAATACTTCATTTAAAATTAGGAATTTGGGGCAAGAGGAACTTGACACTAAATACTCAACAACTGGCAAAAAAGGAGAAAAATATTATTTTACACTGGTATTTCCAAAATTACCACCGGGAATCGAAAAAATAAACATAAAAGAAATTCCACTTGAAGGTGACGGATTTGAATGGAAAGGGATTTCAATAACAAATCCAGATTATAGTCCGAAATCAAATTGGACAGAGGCATCTTTAAAAACGAATTGGCAAACAAACGGAACCGATTTTATAGAAGGCATTTATGAAAATACTATAAAAACGCAAACTTCAATAAAGTACAAGTTGGCATTAAAAAAATCCGAGATTGGCTACGAACTAATTTATTTAGGTGGTGGAGAAGATGAAAAATCAACAAAATTTAAAGAAGGAGACATAAAAGCATATTTAACTAAAACAGCTAAAGATAATCTTCTAAAAGCTAAATGGATTTTGTCGGATAAGTCAATTACCGAAAATCTTTACATAACTTTTGAAGATGCATTAATGAAAATAATATGGACTGACGGAAGTTCGGAGCAATTATATATCAAGCTATTCCCAACCTCCTCAACATCAAAAAGCATAAATGGTGTCGCATCATCAGGGACTGGTTTTTCATTGTCTATCAATGGTTTGATAGTAACTAATTACCACGTTATTGAAGGAGCAAATAGCATCGCAGTGAAGGGAATTGCTGGTGATTTTTCTGTTTCCTACAAAGCAAAGGTTGTTGTATCAGACAAGAACAATGATTTAGCTATAATTCAGATTGACGATTTTAACTTTAACAATACTCAAAAAATACCATATTTAATTAAGGCAACAAATTCAGATGTGGGAGAGAATGTTTTTGTATTGGGCTATCCTTTAAGAGCATCAATGGGCGATGAGATTAAATTAACAAACGGCATCATAAGTTCAAAAACAGGTTTTCAAGGTGACATAACATCGTATCAAATTACTGCACCTGTTCAACCTGGCAATAGCGGAGGCCCACTTTTCGATAAAATGGGTAATCTAGTTGGAATAATTAATGCGAAACACAAAGGAGCAGAAAATGTTTCGTACGCAATCAAAGTAAGCTATTTAAAGAATCTTATTGACTTACTACCTTCAACTCTTACATTAAGTACCACAAATAATTTATCAAACTTGTCTCTATCCGAACAAGTGAAAGTATTAAACAAGTTCGTTTATATAATTGAAACCAAATAAAGGCGCAGAGAAGCCCAGCAGGTATTCGAGTAAGGAAGGGATTTTCCACCAACCCCACAAGGCGCATGGCTCCAGTCCAGTGTCTCCCTTGCCACTTCTGTCTGCTTTAGCTTTAGCTTTATCTTTAAAAAATAGGCTTGTATGATTAATAAAGGCCGAACTAATTTATTTTTAATGATGTTTAATATTTCTTTGCTACTGGCATTTTACTGTAGCAAAGATTAGTAACCATTCGACACAGGGCTGGAGCCCTGCGTCTAATGCAGGCTGACACTACATTTCAGCATATAATTTTATTTAGCCCCACTATCCGTCCGAAACGGCGATGCAGGCAAATCTTCTTTACTGTACAAACTGGTGGGCGGATTATTTCCCCAACCATATCGAACCGCTACCGGCATAGCGATATCTTTCTTTGAAACCAGCACGGTATTCCCTTCTATCAAAGCATCCGCCCAAACAAATTTCTGATCTGGTCCCGCAATGGCAAAGCCATTTAACAGGCCATCCCTTACAACCAGCCCGCCGTTGGTATGTTTAAAATGAAGCCTTATTTTATTCCCTTCCATTTCCATTTTATCATAGACCGGTCCGGAGTATGCGATCTTTTTACCATACACCGTTGCGAGTGCAGCAAGGGCTAACCGGCGACCTATCTCCTGTTTATTTTTAGGATGTACATTGTTCATATCAGTGGGGTCGGCATTGTCGATAGCCACTACCATCGATGTATTGGAGATAGACAGGTTTTGCAACTGGGCTTCCCGCTTGATCGCTTCCGAACCTCCTTTGGCAGGCAGGGAATCATAGGTCTTTCCAATATTGGCCAACTGAACATAGATAAAAGGAAAATCACCCTGCTTCCACTGTGCCCGCCAGTCTGTAATCAAGGTTTCCATTATTTGGCGGTAAATGCTGGCGGTCGGACTATTGGACTCTCCCTGGTACCACAACGCACCACGAATGGCATAAGGAACCAATGGCTTTACCATACCATTCCACAAAACCGTTGCATTGTGCTGGTCACGAACCGGGTCAGGATTCCTGGGCCCTCTTGGAATATTCTTACCGGCAGCCTTTGCTGCTGCGGAATCTGCTTTCCATTTAGCCATTGCTGAAATATATTTACTGAGTGCAGCCGTATCTGTGAAGTACTGGTTCAATTTTCGTTTGAAGCTATCGACCAATGGTTTGCATACCGGTTCTTTCACCAGTGCTTCTTCACTGATCCATGCTTCGGCTGTACTGGCGCCGTATGCAGTAGTGATCAGTCCTACCGGAACCTTTAATTTCTTTTGAATATCTCTTGCAAAAAAATACGCTGCCGCAGAAAGATGCCCAACTGTGTTTGGAGATACCATTTCCCATTTGCCGGTTAGTTCATTTTGTGGCTTATCGCTGGGTGTAAAGTCGGTATCAAAAACCCGTATCAACGGGTAATCGGCGGCAGCAACTTCTGCGGCTTCGTTTATCACCCCACACCAATAACGGTCTTCTTTGGCAACCGTCATATCCATATTTGACTGGCCCGAACAGATCCATACTTCTCCAACATATACATCGGTAAAGCTGATGGAATTATGACCTTTTATGGTCATCGTAAAAGGGCCACCCGCAACCAGCTTTGCCAACTCAATCTTCCAATTGCCTTCAGCGTTAGTGGTAGCTGTTAGATTTTGTTTGTTAAACGTAACGGTTACTTTTTCTCCCGGTTCAGCCATACCCCATACCGGCACTTTCACGTTTCGTTGCAGCACCATGTGGTCGCCGAATGGACTGGCGGGTTTCACATTGGCATAGATGGTAATCATTGCCAGGCAGCCTATTACTGTATTGAGGATTTTTTTATACAAGCTATTCATGAATTGTTTTATTATGGATGGGACAGCGTAAAATCGGGGGAATATCTGCGTTTTGCTAGCCTCCATTAAAGATTAATAAGTTTAGCCAGTTCATCTTTTGTGATGGTAAACACCGTACCATGGCGAATGCCTTTTGGCATCACCAGTTTATCAGATATATCGGTCCATGTTTTTAAATCGGTGGATTCAATGGCGCCATACTGATGCTGGGTGTACTTATCAAAATATACAATCCATTTCGACCCGGTATTTATTACAGTTGGACCTTCTGCCCAATACTTGCCCGTGATGGGTTCGGATGGGACACTATACCCACCCGCTAGTTTTTTACTCGTGGCTATGCGGATATTTTTTTGTACAGGCTTTTTCGTTTCATCTTTTAAAAACATCACATACTGCTTTCCATTTTTTTGGATAGAAGCATCAATCACATTAAAGCCCTTATTATACAGCAATTTGGTTTTACTGTATGTTATAAAATCTTTGGTCATGGTATAATACATGCGGTGATTGTATTTGTCATACCCGGCAGTATCCCCTGCTGCAAATCTTCCGGGTATGGTCGTGGCCCAGTAAATCATGTATTCCTTTTTGCGGGCATCGTAAAATATTTCCGGCGCCCAGCAATTGCGGGCTGTGGGTTCATCTTTCATCACCGGTACAAATTGTTGTTCAGTCCAGTTGATTAAATCGGGTGAACTGGCATATCCAATACCGCCATCATTCCAGCTTACCGTCCACACCATGTGAAATTTTCCATCAGCTCCTCGAATGATACAGGGGTCCCTCATCAATTTATCTTTTGATACCAGGGGTTTCAAAAAGGAATGATCGTTTTTCAATGCCGTCCATTTAAATCCATCCTCACTATATGCGAGGTGCAGCCCGTCCTGGCCATTGTCTTTAAAATATGAAAACATGTACACGTTCTCGTTTGTTTGCGCAAAGCCGGTTTGAAAGAATAGTGCCGCCACTGCAATCATTAATTTTATCTTCATTGATATTTTTTTTTGAATGAGCATATTAAAGTGCATTGATAACATCCCATACTTTTTGAAGTACAGGGATACCATTTGCCAGGTTATTTTTCCTTGTGTTCAACACCCGTTCACCGGGGTAGGTTATTTTTTTTGACGGGTCGGCAGCAACTGACTGGTGATAATCTTCAATCATCGCTTCCACTGTTTTTGTAATGAGTGAATGATTGCCCAGCCTGGTAATATCTATTGCGATAAATACCTGCGACAAACTATCTTCTACCGCCTTCTTTGCAATTTCATGCACCGGCAGGCCTCCGGATAAAACAGTAGCCAGTATATCGAGTAGCAAGGATAAACCGGCACCCTTCCAGTAACCAACCGGCAACGGACGTTTGGATTCAAGTATCGCTGCAGGATCATCTGTTAACTCACCATTGGTATCATAACCGCCGTTCACCGGCAGCCGTTCATTTTTCAATACCGCCAGTTCCATAGCGCCATAAGAATATTGCGACATTGCCATATCCAGCACAATGGCCTCTTCTTTATAGGGCAAAGCAATCACCAGCGGATTGTTGCCCAGCTTAGGATCAATAGCGCCCCAGGTTGGCATGATGGCCGTAGTGTTTGTAAAGGCAATAAAAACGAATCCAGCTTTTGCAGCCTGCCAGCCGTAGGTTCCGCCACGCATCCAGTGATTGGTATTTGCCAGCGCCACACATCCAATACCATATTGCCGGGCCAGTTCCATCACTGTTTCAGTTGCATGCATCGCATTCAATATGCCGGGGCCCAGGTTGCCATCCCATTGCTCCATGCCACCAAATTTATTTTTCAGGGTGGGCAATGCATCGGGCAATACAAATCCGTCTTTTACATATTGCACAAACCTGGGAAAACGGTTTACACCATGTGTGTAAATACCATCCACGCTATTGGCGGTGAAGATTTCAGCGCAGGTAGTTGCCTTCTCTTTTGTAAATCCCAGGTTTTCCAAAATAGATGCAAAGCGTTGTTGCATTTGCCGGGGAGCAATTAAAATGGAATTATTGTCGGCCATAGATTGATGTTATTTTGTTACCAGTACTAAGTTAAGTGTGAATGGTCAATGGTGAATGGTCAAAATATGAAAAGTCTGCATTCATTGATATCTATTCACTATTCACAAATCAATACGGCACATTAAACTTAACAGAACACTGGTTATTAGTTTGTCCTTGTTACATCCTGTCCGCCGCGGCGGATCTCACTTCTATTCATTCATATTTTTTGTTGTCCAGGCAGAAGTATTTCATGGCATCATCGTTGCCCGCCCGGATGAACCGTTCGGACGGGCGTCGCCCTCTTGTACTGAATACCATTGGGCAACTATAACTGCGTTTTATATTTTATGCGCCTAATCCCTTCGTCCGGTAGGGCACTATCACTAAGTTATGCGCTATCAATCATTTACCCCGTCCCTTTAGTGCGGGGCAAAGAGATATTTAATTTATTGGTTGGCTTTAGCCAAATCATTTTTTTGGGCTAAAGCCCAACTCTCAAACTGATTCTCTCCACGCCCTAAAGGAACGTGGCAATTGAATATCTTAACTTAATAACACTGCCCATATGAACAAGAAAAATTACAACGTCCTGCCAAATTTTTACAAAACAAATATTGGTTACTTTTTTATCCATCAGCGACATTTTTGTAGTAATAATTTTTATCTGTATCAGTTATTTGTCGTATTACTTTGCAGGGATTCCCAAAAGCTAAAACCCCGGCTGGAATATTTTTTGTAACGACGCTTCCTGAACCAATTACTGTGTTATCGCCGATTTTTATCCCGGGATTAATCACTACATTTCCACCAAGCCAAACATTGTTTCCGATTGTAATTGGTAGTGCATATTCATACTCCTGGTTTCTTAAGTCGAAGTGTAAGGGATGTCCAGCCGTATAGATGCCGACATTTGGTCCAACAAAAACATTGTCTCCAAATACCACTTTAGCACAGTCCAGAATGACAAGATTGTAGTTAGCATAAAAATTTTCACCAATCTCAATATTGTATCCGTAGTCACATCGAAATGGTGGTTCTATATAAAATTTTGCCGAAGTTTTGCCAACTAGTTTTATAATCAGACTGGTTCTCTTATCTATTTCATTGGGTCTTAAATTATTGAAATCAAACAGGACTTCTTTAGCCAATTCCCGCTCTTTAATTAATACGGCATCGCTCGCTTTGTAAGGCTTTCCGCTAATCATTTTTTCTTTTTCGCTTTGCATAAGGCGCTTCAACTTTAAAGTTCACTTTTTAAATAATTACTCATACACTTCTTTCCTGTTGGCCAGCTGCACCTGGTTGTATCTTTTTTCCAACATTGCTTTTTATTCATCGATGAATTGTAAATAAACCTTTTACTTGTTTCAGACCTCACCCTCCTTCTCCCCCGCTCCCGAAAAACCGGTATCTGCGACAAAAGGGAGGAAGCGGTGCTTTATCGCATTTCCTAACATTGTGTCTTCCAAATCGGCTGTAAATCTTTATTGAACGTTTTCTGCATTGCAAAAGACTTCAAACTCATTTTACCATTTTCCGGTATTTAATTTTTATACTTACCTGCCTTTTATACTTATTTACTTTACATACCTTATTTACTTTATATACCTTTTATACCCTTTATACCTTTTCCTCAAATAACTACCGCTGCAAGGTAACACCCATCAATCCAATCACCACATCATTGGCCATTGTTTTTACTGTTAAAGATTGTAATTCTTTGGATGCATTCAATGGCATATCCAATACCGTTGCTGCACCGCCGTCAATCATCTTACCATTGTAGTCCATAATACTATTGTCCATTTCAGATACGATCTTGCCTGTTTTTAAATGGATGCGTACCGGCCGGGCTGCATCTATGGTAAAGGCAAAACCATCGTCCATATAATCCTGTTCGATGGGCCACCAGGTTTCGGGGTTTTTTAACAGCAGGGTATCAGCAGTGTTATCCGTATAGGAAATGATCACCGCACCATTTACCAGCCTTGATTGCATGGGGTTGGTGGATCCCGCCATCAGCAGGTATGCATGGGACGACCTTCCGGTTAATGGCACGATGGCTTCTTTGGGATAATTGTCCCATTGTGATGTAAACAGGATATTTGGTTTCAGCGTATCCGATGGCGTAGCAAAAGGAATACCCTGCTGTAACATGATACGGTTATTTTCGCCCGCCAGTTTTCGCAGGCCATGATCATCGATGATGGCTGTTTTCACCGGGTGCGTCCAGTCGCCAATGCCTTGCGTAGGCAATTGCAGCGTGGCCGTTTTTGGACGAGGTGAAAGGTATTTGTTTTTAAAAATATTCGTTACCTGGTCGTTGAATGATGTACTTAAATCGACTGTCTCAGCTTTGCTCATTGCCTGTTGTTTATTCCAGTTGATAATGGTTTGATGAGCAGTAAAGCCCTCCCATGAAAAGCTAACTACGTTGCTCCCGGGAATTACATGTGCAGCTTCAATAGTCACTGCGATGGGCAAATTATCCGGTCGTAGTTCCAATGGTTTTTCAAATAACTGGCTACCTGAATTGACCATCAGTTTTCCTTTTATCATCGAACCGGTATGGTTGATTACACTAAACTGCAAACCGTTTCCGGGTTGTTGAAATGCGGTCGTTATTTCTACTGCATCCACTACATTTATTTCTAAAGGTTCCCACCAGGTAAAATCATTTTGTTTTAACTGAACAAAAACCAGGTAGTCGCCTTTAGGCGAACTAACGATTGCACTGATCCGATCTGTATTTTGTATTACCTGTTGTAACACATTTTGAGGATCATATAGCTTTTGAATGACTGCTCCCGGAAAACGTCCGTCCAGTTTACTTCCACGAATGTACTGATGAAGGCCTCCGGTTATTTTAGTCTTATTTCCAGACCAGGTTATTTTTATTTCATACTTAGCTTGCAGCCCTGCAGTTATCTCAACAACCGGTGTTTCAATAGCATCTCTAACATTTTTCCATACCGCTTTTTTCCCATTAACCGTTACAGATTGAATGGTTGCACCATTGGCTTTTACCATTAATCTCAACGACATCTTTTTTTCAAAAGCCGGGATGATTGTATACACATCCTGTTTCCCTTTTCTTTCAAAACTGATGGATATATCGGGTATTTTTAAAGAAGCATCGTTCCATGAAGCAGGGAAACCGGGTTTGATCAACAGCTCCCCTTTCAGCGCATTGGGTAAGATGCCAAACAAACCTTCTACCAGGCTCCGGGCAGTCATCGCAACGGGATCTGCAAAATCACGGTAGGCTTCTCCACGGGCCGCATCATAAAAAGATATCTGGCCGATATTGCCGGGGCTGCCCCCGAGATACATCGTTGATAACAATTCGCTTTTAAATAAATTAAACCCTTTTTCGCTTCGGTAAGCCTGCCAGTTGGCCAATGCAGTATGCATTACTTCGGCCGTGGTTACATTGTTAAGGCTCCATTCATATGGCATCCAGCGGCTGGTGCTAATGGTATTATAGCCTGCTTCCAGGCCCTTCGCCGTTACCGGTATATGCGGAATATTGTTATCAATATATTGCACGGACTGGTATGCCTGGAAGGGATCGGGCACATCACTGTCGATGGCATGATACAATGTCCAGATAGCAGCATTGTCATGAAGCAATTGATTTCCCAACAGATCCTTGAACTCTGCATAGCTCCCTTTTTCCGGCATCCATAAATTGGCGTTGATGGCTTTTAAAATTTTAGTTGCTTCTCTTTCATAAGCCGATGCATCTTCACCAATCAGCCTGGCGATGATGGCTACCTCTTTATTGGCTTTGTAATTATAGGCAGAAGTATGGGTAACACTCCCCCCGCTGTATTGTAATGCATCACTTGCCCAGATAGCTGCATAGGCATCATATAGTCCATCATCATCCGAATCGAAATTTCTTTTCTCCCATGCAAGGTGCCGGGTGATGACGGGCCAGATTTCCTTTGCAAAAGCAAGATCGCCGGTCCAGTTAAAATGACGCAATAATGCGTCGATATACACCAGGTTCATATCATAATGATGCGGCCGGAAATCACCATTCGGGTTACGGCTGATATAGCCGCTGCTAAAAATGGAAGTCCCCATTTTTTCCAATGACCTTGCCAGGTGCAAAGCGGTATCCATTATTACCGGGCCAGTTAACGGAGTGGTTACCTGTGATAAAGCGTAGGCTTTAAAATGTGTTTTTGCCCGTTCGTGCCAGCTCAGCACATCGGCTACATAAGGTCCCCGCCAACCGTTGAGGCGCATCCTCCAGCCAATGGAGCCATGCAGGTAGGTAGGGGTTTCCCATATTGCATCAGCCGCAGTACCTAATACACTACCTAAAGTATTGATGTACTTATCCGGTGTTTCAATCTTTATCCTGCCGGCAATTTTTGCACGGGCAATTTCGGCCCGATTGAATATTTGCACCGCATCAGCATACTGCAATAACTTAATACTATCTGGCTTTTGCAAAGCAAAGAAATAAGGTTCGTTGTTGCTGATTTTCATGCTGCCTGTAATCAACGGGAACCTGCCGGGCTTTGACTGCAACAAACGATCCGGGGTAAGAAGCTGGCCTGCATCTGCGATCTGCATTTTCATTGCGGCCGGAACAAACCCCATCATGTACTGCTCCTTCCCTATCTTAACCGGCTTAACCGAATCGGAGGCAAAATTTTTATTGACATAAGGATCCCACTCGGCAACTACCCCTGTTCCGTATTTTAATGTAAATGTGTTGTTGGAAATACTAAACACATTATCGGTACAATACTCCGGCTTTAAATAAAAACTACTTTCAGGATCAGGCCCCATATCACCATCCCGGCTGAACTTTTTACCGGAAGCGGCTCCATAGGCCCATATTAATTTTAGGGTGGACGGTATGTTTTCAAACTGTAGTTTAACAATCATCCCTTCTTCATCACCCATGGCCAATACAATGAGCCTGAGTTTTCCTTTGCCCAATAGCTTGTCTTCTATTTCATAGATCATACTACCGGGCCGGTAGCGGGCGGTGATTTTATCGGCGTTGATCAGCCACTTACTGGTATCATTAACTGACAAACCAAACTTCATATTTCCTCCCATGCCCGGCATGTATAAAGCAAATTCAGGCAGGTCGCCTGCTTCCACGCGGAAGGCCGTATTGGTACCGTAAAGGGCACGGTTAAAACGTTGTTTCCCATTTATGCAAATAAAATCATTGCCATCAGGACGGTAGTGAAAGTTTCGTTCTATACCATGCCATGGCGCTGGCTCTTTGATTGCATTCTGCGCAACGACCAATAAAACAGACACATTCATTAGCAATAAAATTGCGACCTTTTTTTTCATAAAATTATTTCAATAAATGATGCGTCATTTTAAACATGATGGTATCTATATTTAATTAACCGTCACGGCTCTACCATGTTCCACAATTCGTATATGCATTTTACCAGGGGCGACTCCTGCGGAGGCTGTTTGCCAATTTTGTATCTGCTACAAAAAGGGTGCTCCTATGGAGCAGGAATGCAGTGCTTTTATTTTTATACTATCCGGAGATTGCCTCTCCCCATTTTAGTGGATGGGCTGCACCCATCTCTATGGTATTTCGCCCTTTCAGGGCTTTCCCGCATTCATTTCCTTATTCTATTTCCGTCTGCACAATAGGTGTCAGCTATTACCAGTATTCGCTCCGATGCTAAAGAAATCAGACATCAAAAAATCAGACCCGTCCGACCAGGTCATCCGGGCGGGCATCAGACATCCCTGTTCTACCTCTTGGAAACGAGCAACTCATACTCAATACATGCCTGCATAAACGGGCCGATGGCTTTTAAATCATCATCCCGTTTGGGTTCATTTACATAATACTCATAAGTACCATCGCGATAGGGTATGCCGCCCAGACCAGCTCCGGCAACTGCTTTTGTATAATGTACCCGCCCATCCTGATCCACTACCACAAAACTTTTTATCATACCGTTGTATCCCTTTTTGATTGCCGGCAAAAACGCTTTGCTTAAATATCCTTTGCTCACTCCTTTTGACAGGCCATAAACAAAGATGGCAGAAGATGATGACTCCAGGTAATTCAGTGGCTTGCCTGCTTTATTGGTAATCTGCCGCCATACGCCTTCCTTCGAATCCTGGAATTTGACCAAAGCGGTTGACAACCGGTTTAATATGGCTATTAATTCGGGCCTTCGTTTATGACTGGCTGGAATATAATCCAATACATCTACCAGGCCCATGATAAACCATCCCATTGACCTGCTCCAAAACTCGGGCGACAGGCCGGTTGTTGGGTTGGCCCATTTTTGCAATTTGCTTTCATCCCAGCCATGGTACAATAAACCGGTTTTACTATCCCTTGCATATTTTTCCATCCATACAAACTGGCTGATGATATCATCAAATTTATTTACATCATTGACTAACTGTGCATATTCCGCTGCAAATGGTTCGGCCATGTACAGGCCATCAAGCCACATCTGCATGGGGTATTTCAACTTATGCCAATAGCCACCTGTTTTATTCCGGGGCTGCCATGCCAGTTGCTTGTACAATGAAGCGGCTGCTTTTTTATATTTATCGTCTTTCGTTTGCTGGTACAAATGCAGCAACTGCCTGCCGGATGGAATATTATCAAAATTGTATTCTTCCAGGTTGTAGGTTCTTATCTCCCCTTCACTGGTAATAAAATGATCGATTATTTTTTTGGTGTAGGTCTTGTATTTTTCATCGCCGGTGAATTTCGCCAGTTTTTCAAAACCAATTAATACCACTCCCATTTCATAATTCCATACCGCCGGTCTTGATTGCCGGGCCTGCTCCACGGTTTGCCCTGCGGGTACCTGGTTATCCTGCAACAGGTGGGCGGCAAACTTTTTTACCACCATTGAGTCGGGATAAGTGAGCATAATGGTTTCGGCTAATTTCACCGCGTAGTTGGTTTGGGAAAAAACGGGCGGACTGCAAAAAATTATCAAGCCAACAATCAATTGAATCGTTTGCCTTTTGTTCAATACTAACATTGACAGAACGCCGGATGAATTATTTGCCATAATATTTTTTTTTGATGTTTAATATTTTAAAAACAATACATTTTATTGAACTTTCAATAACGTTATATCATCAACATAGCAAAAAGAGTTGGCAATACCTTCTGCCAGAAAACCTATCTCTACCTTTCCATTCTCAACAGGAATCTTCTCAATGCTGATAGCTTTCCATGTTGTGTTTTCTTCTTCAATATTATAACCAAGCAACCTGCCGTTGCTGACAGCATACATTTCAAGTTTGGTAAATCCAGTGCTGTTTTTCACTCTTGCTGTCAAGGTATAATACCCGTCTTTCAATATTACAAAAGGGGAAGAACTTATTGACTGGAATACTTTTCGTTTAAAATTCACTTTATCACCGATGTTCAAACTTTTTTCACCAATAACAGTTTTTCTGTCCCCTTCACTATTGTTATGATTTAGCATTGGTGAAACAATGCTGTCAAGATTAATCGCATTGCCCTCAATGACCGTTGTCATCCAACCCGTTAATTGCGTCTGTACCGGCTTAACAACACTCGGGATAGTTTTCCGATCTGCTTCAAAGCTTCCATTCTTCACATAATTATTATCCACTGCTACTTCCCATTCACCCGTCCCCGCATCCAGGTTCCATGAGCCAAGCGAATTAAAATGCGGTATTTTACCATCAAATGAAAGTGGAAACCATTGATTGTATCCTAGTCCATTTCCGGCAAAATCAGCCCATCGGTCACCACAGTAAACAATGGTTTCCTTCCTGCTGCCTTTTACAGTAATAAAAAATCCTGTTTGTGTTACGTGTGCATAGTCATCCGCGGATCCGTTTATCACCAACATCTCGTTGTTTGGCAAATAAGGCCCCCTGATATCATCGGCTACGAGGTAATAGGCAAGCGAGGCATCCCAGCCATATATATTCGATGCACACATATAATACCTGCTATTGTACTTGAACATGCAGTTTCCTTCACGGCTTTCACCATGAAAAACTTCCTTGCAATCCAACAGGTTGACCAGTCCATTTTTTACGCCAATTTCAGAAACATATATTTTGTTTCTGCCTCTGCCATAAGAATAAACCAGGTATGACTTACCATTATCTTCGTCGGTAAATACCGTTTGGTCGCCGGTGTTTGTTGTACCGATCATATCCTTCATGCTTATTTGCTGATGCCATGTAAATTGTCCTGTTGGCGTATCCGAAACTGTAATCAGCACCTGGCTGCCATGCTGAACAAACATTGCATATTTATTCAGTTCCCGGATATAGGCTACACCTAAACGACCCACCCAGGTTTTGTTGCCATGCTTCAATAATTCTTCTTTGGTTAGTACATCCGCTTCAAAGGTCCAGTGCACTAAGTCGGTAGAGCTATAACAGGTTACCGATTCAAATGTGTTGCTTGTTTGCGTTACAGATGGATCATTTCGATAGGCTTCCGCCTCCTTATAATGAACCCCGTACCAGTAATATTTTTTTATTCGTGTAACGGGATCCGTGTATTTAAATATACCCCCACCCTGGCTATAAATTGGCTGACCATCTTTGGTGTTCCAGAATACATCATTGCTGATTTTGCTCATCTGTGCCGAAACAATATTTAACCTGCCTGCACCCAGGATAAAAATCAACAGAAGCAGTACAACAACAGAAAAATAACCAGGTCGCCTTTTCATGCTTTTTTTTGTTTAATTACTACCCGAAAGAATACAAATCTAACTTATAGAAAAAGTCTAAGCGGATGGTTTAAGTGAATGTTATAATGAAGTTTTGACTCTTAGGATATTTGTCTAAAGACGCACAACATCTCCATGCAAAACTTTGGATTTCCTTAACCAAATTAAAACCATTCCTTCCAAACCAGAGCCCACTCATCACTCATTATTCATCACTCATTTCTTAAAACACATTATCCACCGCCGGCCTGCTATATTGCTCCTTGCTGTTGGTTGTCTTCGGCATACCGAAATAGAAATAGAGTGTGCGTTTTTTATCCCCACTCAAATGATTTAATTCGCTCTGCGGCCCATATACCCGGGTGTTGGTTGTTAACCCGGTTGCCAGTTTGGTACCGATCGGGGGAATGCAATCCAGGAAGGAAATATTGCCTGTGGGTAATTCCGGGTGCGGTTTGGTAGCACTGCTCAATGCATAAAAATCAAAGAGGCGAACAAACAGCCCGGTATCTTTACTGGCAATGTACAATTTACCTTCTACCGTGCTCAATTCCATCCAACTTACTTCACCATAATACCCTTTAAATTCAGGATAAATATTGGGTGAATAACCAGTGTGTGTATCGTTATAGATATTCTGCCAAACATTTACCGGCGTGCCCTGCAAGCGATTCTTCCATTGCCTGTATGGTCCCTTACCCAACCAGCGGCTGGACAAAATATAATTCTCAGGGTAACTGAAACTGATACCGGCAAAAGGGTAATCACCTTCCACATTATATTCATACTCCAGGGTTACCCATCCGCTTGCATTGATTGTCCATTTGGTATATTTCATGTTGCCACTATAGGTAAACTCTACCACCTGCCCGTTGCCTTCTTTATACGTTTTGCTGGAGACCACGGCAGCATTACCCTTTACCAATACCGGTCCGTTGTTGAACGAAAGCGTATAATCATTGGCTGTATTTTTAGTTGTTACCAAATTGCCCGTTTTTTTATCCAGCACCACGCTTACTTCGCCACCTTTAATGGTGTACACCGTATCTGTTTCTTTAATGGAAGCATTGTCATTTTTTGTAGTTACAAAATCAGTCAGTATGGATGCGTTGCTTTTAATTTTTGATGTCCATTGATAAATCTCTTTACCAAAATTATCTTTAGCCACTACAACCAACGCATCATAATTTGAATAGTCTGATGGCAGGGCAATTTGTAAGAATCCTTGTTTGGTGGGGGCAATACCGGGCGCTGTAATGGTTCCCTGCTGCTTTACCAAATAACCTTCCAGCCGGTCAAAGGGTTTACTAAAATTTACCAATGCCCAGGAGAATGAACACTGACTGGTATTGATAAAATGAAAGCGATTGTCCAGGGCCATTTGCCCGTTAAAGCCGGCAGGCAATTGCTGTGGCATACTCAACCGTATCGGAGAAAATATTTCACGCAATGCATAAAAACTTCCTTCCTTTTCGCGGTGTGGCCCCATGATGCCATCATTGGCGTTCAGGCCATTTGCATCCAGTACATTATTTAGGTCTGTACGCATAACGGCTTCATCTGCCATGGCCCAAATAAACCCACCTGCCGATTTTTGCGATTTCCAGTGCAGGTTCCAGAAGTCTTCCATAGCTGCTGCCGCTCCCCCGTCATCCTGTGCATGCAAAAATTCAGTCGGCATATAAATCAGCGAATCATTTAATATTCTTTGGGTGCTGTAATAATCTTCGTAGTGGTTACAGTCAATGCCATTGAACTGGTTGCCCGGCCGATGATGTGGATGAATAACCGGCCGTTGCTGAAAATCCCATTTTACAAAATCATCATCGAGGTCTTTATTGGTGCCACCTTCATTTCCATTATCCCAGAATATGATGGATGGATGATTCATATCTCTTAACACCAGTTCTTTAACCAGGGGTTCGCCTGCTTTGGAAGAATAAAATTTTTGCCATCCCGCCAGTTCATTCAATACGTAAATGCCCAACGAATCGCATAGTTGTAAAAACAATTTGTCGGGAGGATAATGGCTGCAACGCACCGCGTTCATATTCATTTCTTTCAGCAGCAAAACATCCTTCAACTGTTGATCGTCACTTAAAGCCCTGGCGGTTTCGGGCCAGAAGCAATGCCGGTTGGTGCCTTTAAATTTCACCTGCGTTCCATTGATATAGACGCCCTGCCCACGCCTGATTTCAATTGTTCTGAATCCGAATTTTTCATTGAGCTCATATAGTTGTTTTCCGGCTGCATCCTGTAGCACTACTTTTGCTGAATACAGGTTGGGGGTTTCGGATGTCCAGTATTTTATATTCGCCACCTGTGTATTTACCAATACATTTTCATCCGACTTTGCAACCGGTGTTTTTACAGAAGATACTACCTTTTTATTGGCGTCAGTAATGGTGGTAATTACAAATGCATTTTGCACCAGATTTTTCGTCCACACCTGCATAGCAAATTTCCCCCGTCCGACCAGGGCATCCGGGCGGGCGTCCGCTTTGGCATCTATCCCAACATAATCAATAAATTGTTTGGGCGTAGCTTCCAAAAAAACCGGGCGGAAGATGCCACCAAAAACCCAGTAATCTGCCAGCCGTTCTGCATTGTTCACACTGGCATCTGCACTCATTTTGCTCACCGTCACTTCCATTGTATTGGGTTTATCAAAATTGAGTAAGGGAGTAATATCATATTTAAAACGATAGAACGCACCCTGGTGAACAGGGCCTGCACTCTTACCGTTGATCTTTACTTCGGTATCCGTCATGCTGGCGTCAAATACGATGTAGATATTTTTTCCCTTCCAGTGGGCTGGTACGGTAAACCGATGTTTGTAGATACCCTGCTCGTCATAAAACCTTGCATTCTTGCCATAGGTTTTATAATCACGGCCATAGTTATAGTTGCCAAATCCCTGCTGCTCCCAATTGGATGGTACTGCTATTTTTTTCCATTCGCCACTGTTGCGCCCTGCGGTACAAAAGAAATCCCATTGCACCGTATGCTTTGTATCGGTGCCGGAGAGGTATTGAATTTGTTTTTGCTGCGCTGAAGCATTAGAAATAGTCAGCAAGTGACAGATCACCAGCAACAGCAGTTTGTAGTTTTTCAACATCGGTATATAATTTATTTTAAGCTTTATTTTTACTTTACGGTGGTTGCCCCTGTTCTTGTTTCGGTAATACTGCCATATGCATAATTCAACCCTCCCAGGTCAATCAATATCGCATCCAATATCACCCCGGGGTCAATGGAAAAAATCCTCAACCGGTGTATTCCTTTATTCAAAAAAAATATGTTTACTTTTTTCTCCACCCTGTTGCTTAATACATTCTGCTTCCATTCTTCACTTCTTCCGAAACTGCGGAAGTCTATCACTTGCAGCGGTCCGTCATCTACCGATAAAGCATACCGCATACTGCTAAGTTTATTCAACGGATGTGTAGGTAAGCTGAAAACAGTGATAGTTGCATTGCCGGGAGAGAAGGTATAAAAATCATACTCCGCATAAGAACTATTTTTCTTTATCCAGGCTGTATCGTTCACGTGCTGCATATTCTTCAACGGTACTGACTCTGACTGCAATGCTTCTCCCGTATAACCCAAGCCTGGCAATCTTTGCCAATCACCATACGCCTTCTTAACCTGCCTGCTGAAATGACTTGCATGCATGGATACATAACCATTGTTTTCGATAAAGCCTTTAAAGTTGTTTACATTAAAATTGGAGCCGGAGAGGGCAATGGATAGTTGCTTTCCTCCTCCTTGAAATTTTACCTGTCCGGCAAAGGGCGCATTTTCAATCTTAAGATGGGCGTATTATTATCTACGGTACAATTCCTCATCGTGATGCTTTTTGCATGGAGACATTCACTTCCCAAGGTGAGGGTGCCATGCGATTCGCCAAACACACAATCTTCTATCAGGATATCTTCCACCACTCCATTCTCTGATCGTTTATGTGCATCAGGCCCCTTCCCTCCTTTAATGCAAATGGCGTCATCGTTTACGGAGATATAACATTTCCGGATGGTTACTTTTTTGCAAACATCAATATCAATTCCATCGGTACTTGGTGCTGGTACAGGCTTGTATGGCGAACGGATATCGCAGTTTTCGATCAACACATTATTGCATTGATACAGGTGCGTAGTCCAGAACCCGGCGTTGCGGAGTTTTACATTTTGAATGGTTACGTTGTTGCAGCCCCATATAAACAATAAGCGTGGACGATGCACTTCAAGGTTGGTAGCCGAGCGACCAGTCTTCTTTACTGAATCACGATAAGCCCAAAAATATTCCCAATAACGAAGGCCGTTCCCATTGATCGTGCCGGGGCCGGTTATCTGAAAGCTATCCACATGATACGCATTGATCAATGCCGCATAGTAATAAATACTTCTTCCTTCCATGCGTGACGGAAGCAAGGGATACTTTGAAATATCGTCAGATCCTTTCAATTCTGCACCTTCCTGTAACAGCAATTTTGTTTTCGGCTTAAAAAATAATGCCCCGGTCAAATAAATACCTTTGGGAATTACGATTGTGCCGCCGCCATTTGCTTCTGCCTTGTCAATTATACTTTGAATGGCAAGTGTATTCAGCTTTGTGCTGTCGGCGCTAACTCCATATTTGGTGATGACATAATCCTGCGCCGTAGCACCCGATCCAACAGCAACCATACAAATTAAGACGAGTAATTTCTTCATAAATCAATTAACAGTTTTTTCTTAGTGGCTATCGGTTCATCCCTGTCGCAGGTAATTTCTCCCTGTCCGACCGGGTCATTCCCGTCCGTGCCGGCACGGGCGGACGGGCGGGCATTTACATATTTTAATTCTGCTAACTGTATCACACTTCGTTTATCTTCCACCGATCCTCTTGCAGCAGGGTTCGCCTTGCTTCTGCCGGGATGCGTGAAATAATACACAAAAGCACGGCCGCCATTCACCACTACATCACAATGCCCACCGATTGCCTGGTCGTCCTTTCCTTTGCCGGGTTCTTCTAAAATCCGGGAAGCCTGTTTTTTCCATGTGAGCAAATCATCCGATGAATACACTTCCATTCCTTTCCATGCATCCACGATCATAAAATATTTTCCCTGCCAGTAAAATGTCTTTGGCCCTTCACCCCTTGCAGCAATTGCTTTGCCTTTATCAACCCAGTTGTATAAATCCTTACTATCTGCATAGTAAATAGATTTACCATCTTTTTCATTGTTGTACCACATTCTAAAAGTCCCATCCGGTAATTTAAATACCGAGGCATCAATCACTTTCTGGTTGACCAGTTTTAAGGTGGATTCATATTTCCAGTTTAATAAATCCTTACTGGTTAAATGCACGATTTCTCTTGGATGGTTCCAGTCGTTAAAAGTGCCGGGTACATAAGTAAGGTACATGTGGTAGATGCCCTTCTCCTCAATAACATCAGGTGCCCAAAAAGTATAACAGCTATCCGGACGGTAGTTAATATTAGCGGTGTCTTTGTATTTCCAGATTACGCCATCGTTTGAAACGGCAATACCAATACGGGTGCCGTGCACCCATCTTACCCCTGCTGTATCTGTTGAATTGGCTGCACGGCGGTTAGTATATAACATCCACCATTGTTTTGCTTTCTTATTCCATACAATTACAGGGTCAGCAGCTCCATCATGAACAGGGTCGCTGTAAAGCGGTTTGGGAACTGATTTCTGAGCGTATCCCTGTTGTGAAAAAGAATACAGAAAAAGAACTAAAAAAATGTAACCTGTTTTTTTCATTTCGTTGTTAATTGTGCTACCAGATTCTGGATACCGGATACTGGATGCTGGATGCTGGATACAGGATACTGGATGCTGGATGCTGGATACAAGATACTGGATACAGGATGCTGGATACTGGATGATTGATACAGGATGTTGTATAGAGGATGTTTGATACAGGATGCTGAATAGTGAACACTAAATACCGGACTCTGGTCTGCAATCTGGCATCTTCAATCTTGCATCTTGAATCTTGTATCATGTATCATGTATCTTGCATCTTGCATCTTGTATCTTGTATCTGTTATCTGCATTAACTACATCAACTTAACCGCCTGCCTCGCCAGCATCTTCCATTCCTTTTTCTCTTTCACCCACACGGTCACCACACCAATATTGACTGTACCGGGAGCCTTACCCTTATCGTTGGTGGTGCCGCTCAACCGGTGCCTTACAATCGCCGTTTTACCGGCAACCGTAATGGATTGTCCGGTTAATTCAATGCTCACAAAATCGGTATTGCCATTCACAATATTTTCAACAAAAGCTGATTTGCTTTCTACCTTTCCACTGGAGTGCCCATAGCTTAGGGAATCGTGTGCCAGTTTTTCAAGAATGCCCTGGTCGGCACTTACCATTGCTCTTCGCAATGTTTCTACAGCAGTGGCTACCGCCTGCTCGTCTTTTGTTTGAGCAGATATTGCAGTACTGAAAATAATGATGATCAATAAAATAGAGAAGAATCGTTGCATCATAAAAAAGTTTTAACGGTTAAAAATTATTTCACAAAGGTAACCGGTGTTAAGGTTACCGGGCCAATTAAACCCGATACTTTTGGTAGCCATTTGATGGCGGTAAATATCCCATCACTTCCCCTGTTTCCAGGCAACCTTGACGGGAAATTGGTATTATAAAATTTCTTCCATTGCACCCCCTGCTTTTCAAGGTCAGCAATCCTGTTGGGCATGCCATTGGTAACCATTAGTTCCAACAAATTAGTTTGTTTTAATAATGCAGCATCAATGGTCATTTGAAAAGCCGGGCCAATCAATGTCTTCAATGGCTTGCCATTCAACCATATTTCAGCGGTTTCCTGCACATTACCCAAATCAAGCAGGTATGCCGCTGCGGTACCGGATGGCTTTGCAAACCGGATGCTATACTTTGCAGTGCCACCAAATTTCTTAACGGCTTCACCCGGCAAATCGGTCCATGAACCCAATTGAGTTTTTTCAATGGTTGCCGGAAGTGATGGACCTCCTTTTATAAACCGGATCGACCAGTTACCCTTAATTTCTGCTAGTGTGGCTGAAGTTTTATAATAGGGATATGTTTTACCGGTGAGGGGTTTGCCTGCGGTTTGCAGAATACAACTTTCTCCCGCCCCTAGTTGCATCCATGTTTCTACCAAACCATTGTTTACCCGCACTTTTGCAATGCCGCTTGCTGTTGTCATTGGGTTAAACAACGCAATGTTTTTTTCGCCAGACTGTAACGGCACCCACTCATTGATGGGTTGCTTACCCGGGTTGCTGATAAAATAATAATGGCCACCGGTATAGCTCCGTCTGTTGTATTGAAGTCCTTTATCAACCATTGGCTCCCTTGTTACTTTAGCCTCACTCAATAAATTTTCCAGGTTATCACCAACCAGGAAATAACCTTTACCAACCTTTGCTGTTTTTACTGATTGATCGTTTGCGGTGAATAGTAAAGATTGCATGATCGCTTTCAGTTCTGCTGTTCTTTGCTGTAATTGAAACAAACCCGGTACATCATTTGGCAAGTGCTGATGAAATACAATCGTGGCTCCATTACTGGCCAGTGTCATCAATTGTTTCATTGTTTCCAATGGGATGATTTTTACATCACTCAGCAGGATTGTTTTATAATTGTGCTTGACTGATTTTAGCAGGGAGCCGTTTGGCTTTACCTGCTCTACAATTTGCTTATCAGAAATGAGGTCAAATGCATAGCCCTTATTCAATAACCATTCTGCACTTTCTTTAAAAGGGGTTTTTGCAAATCCTTCCATACCATCAAAATGATGCAACATATCCCTGCCCGGATCTGCATTTTTATCATTGAACGGAAAGTATAACAACACATCATTATCAGGTTTCCCCTGTTGCAAAAAACTTTGGCAGCGGGCCACATAATTATTCAGTGTACCAAAATCTTTCCAGAATGGATTGGCGGGTGTAAAGTGTACCGCTGCATAAAATAACCATCCCGGCCATGGATCATTCTGCGGCGAGTAATTGGTGCCATGCCAGAATACATGGTTTACACCGCCGACAAAATATTTATCAACGGCTTGTTTAACATCTCCCAGCGAAGATTGAAAATGTTCATTCAGCCAGGTGGCTGTTTCTGATGCGGCCAATGGCTTACCCATCACATTGGCGGTAGACGTGGCAAACTTAAACCGTAAAATATCTTCGCCCTCTGTTTCGGGAATATCCACTACTGCATAACAATCCAGGATATTTGCAGGCGAACCATGCGACTGGTTCCTGATCAGTTTCTTTTGCCCGGAAGCCCAGTGCTGCCAGGGCTTTGTAAAATTATCCAGCACCATGTCGGAAACCGTTTGGCGGTAATCAATCAATACCCGTTTGCTAACATCGGTTGTGTCCCTTGCAAATAGTTGGGGTAAATAATTGCGAAGGTCATAACCCCTGCGTTGTTTAAACTGGTTTAAAAAATCGGGCGTCCAGTTACTTTGCCCCCTTGCATCATCCACCTCGTAACTATCATTAAAATAAGCCCGGATGCCGCTGATGTCTTTTCCTTTAAATACGGTATCAAACTTATTTAAATAATGTTTTAAAGCAGCCGAGTTAAAATGATCAATCACGTCACCTTCGCCACCGGGAGCGGCTCGTTCTACCATTTTGCCATGCCATCCTATAAAAAGGGCGGTCAGTTTCCAGTTACCTGCAGGAGCCGTCCAGTTCAGCTTTCCGGATGCATCTACTTTATTGGTTAGCTCAACCACGTCGCCTTTATCGCTATAAGCCATCAGTGTATTCAATGGTAACGGCAACTCATAACGAAGCTGGTCAAATGCATAGGATTGCAAATTTTTATTGGCGGCTACCGGGTAGCTCAATGTTTTAATATCTACTGGCTTACCACCAACAGTTCTTACCAATGGTTGCTGGGTAAATTGAACCAGCTCGTTTAATTGTTGCCCTCCCTGGAGGGTATAGGTTTTTACGTTTACATTTTTGCAGGCATCCGCGGGTGTTACCCATGGCCCGCCAAATGGCCAGCCGGTTGCATTGGCGAGATCAATCCCCAGGTTCAACCGTTTGGCTTCTGATAAGGTATGTTGCAACATCTCCATCCATTTCGGCGATAAAAAGTCGATGAATTTTTCTTCAGCGCCTTTAACTCCATAGATGGGTGTTATCTCTAACCCGCCTAGCCCGGCTTGTTGGTACAACTGCATGGCAGCAGTTAAATTGGGCTTGTCAACAGCACTTCCCTCCCACCACCAGCGGGTCCATGGTTTGTTGATTTGGGTAATGGCAGGCCATTTTATCTGGGCATGTGTGTTTTGTAAAAAACAAATTGTGATGAATACAACAATATTTTTTTTTATCATTTTGGAATTGAATTTTATATTCTATTTATACATTCATTTATTCCATAGGGCTACACCCTATGCTGAGATATTATCGCCCTTTCTGGGCTGGTATCCATCACTCATTACTCATCACTCATTACTCATTTTTCCTGATCTCTACCGCATACACATTTGCCTCACCTTCAAAATTGGCCCTGAATATGATCCATTTGTCATCCGGGCTAAAATGAACATTGGGTTCCAGCTTGTATTGATGGTGTTTCATATTGACGAGTTTTTCAGCGTTAAAACGATCTCCACCCGGTTTAAATAAATAGATCCATTGCCCGTCCGGCGCCTTGGCTACTGAACCGGGATCACCGCCATCACCTGCGAATATGGTTTCTGTTGAATTGGAATTGTAGTGTACGCTCCATTCGTTTCTTTGAAGGCTATACTTTATCTCTTTCCCGGTGGCTACATCATAACCGCCTACAAAAAAAGTGGCTCCTCTTGGTTGCTGCAGATCAAACCAAATGGTTTTGCCACTTTGGCCAAACCATTCGTGCCCCCATATTTCATTGCTGATGGTACGGTGATGAATTTGTGTTACCTGTTTTGTATTCACGTCAATTGTCCAGAGCCGGTTTACTTTATGCCAGGGACCTTCATGACAAAACATTAACAGGGACGGATTTACAGTGGAAAACTGCACATGATTTAACCAGGCACTATCGGTAAATAATTTATCCAGTTTACCGGTTTTAATATTGATGGTGAACAGCGTCTTTGGCAATTTGGCTTCATAAATCAAATTGAAGAAATTGCCCTTCTTTGGATTATTTTTCAATATCTCCTTCTCGGCATCCGTGGCCCTTGCCCCACCCAGCAGGGTACCATCTGCATTTACGCTGGTTATGGAAGCTTTGAAATCTGCCGGGAATACATATACCAGTTTTACCTGTTTTGTATTGTGGTGAACAGCGTACACACTATCTTTTACCTGGTAAAAAATAGTATTGGTTTTTGCACTCACTATTTCGCCATTCATCGGCGTTGGATGATATGTGAGTTGTTGAGTTTTTTTAGTGGAAAGATTGATGCTGCAAATCTGCCGGTTATTGATATTAGTGGGATGTGCTTCCTCTCTCTTCATATCAGTGACTTCACTTGCATTTTGCTTACTGTTGTTGTAAAAAATCATCTCGTTACCAATGAACGGATTGTTGTGAAAATAAAAGCTGAGGCTGTTACCCTGCATGGCGGCAGATAGCTTTACTATTTTATGATGGGTGTCTTTGTCGATCCATTCGGCGGGCATCGCCTTCCCACCCGTTTCTAATATTGGCTGTGCAGATATATGGCAACAAAAAATGCTGCTGAATATTAAAAGAAAATGATATCTCATACTGGCTGAAGGGGATTTGCAATCGTTACTATACACTTTTGAAGCTACAATTTAGTGCATCCGCCGCTTAAGCCATCCTGTAGCTTCCTGCCTGTACCGGGAAGCAACGGAGGAAACAAAAATTGGCACCTTGGTGGAAAGTTTTACGCCATGCTATTTGGCGCTTATTAACTTATTTAATTTTCCCATTACGGGAACTTTTCGTAGGTTTGACAAAAGATAAAAATTGAGGGTAATAGCAAAGAAAATTTTAAGGGAATTTTGGGCGAAGTATCCAGATTGTGAACAAAAATTGAAATCCTGGTATAATGAGGCGGATGATGCCAAATGGAAACACCCCAATGATATAAAACGGGCATATCCATCAGCAAGCATTTTGGAAGATAACCGGATAGTTTTTAATATTAAGGGAAATAGTTATCGGCTAATTGTGAAAATCAATTATCATTATCAAATGCTATGGATTCGGTTTATTGGAACACATGCACAGTATGACAGAATTAATGCTACAACAATTTAAACTATGAATTTGAAACTTATTAAATCGAAGAAAGAATACCAGGATGCTTTAAAAAGATTGGAAATTATTTTTGATGCAAAGCCTGGTTCTGCAGCCGGCGACGAATTAGAATTATTGGGTATTTTGATAGACAGATACGAAAAGGAGCATTATCCAATTGATTTCCCTGATCCTATTGAGGCTATAAAATTCCGTATGGAACAGTTAGGTTATAATCAATCAGACCTTGCAAATGTAGTAGGTCTAAAAAGCAGGGCAAGTGAGATACTAAATAGAAAGCGCAAACTCACTCTTGAGATGATCAGAAATTTACATGAAACGCTTCATATACCGACTGATGTATTAATTCAAAGTTACTAGAAACAGTGCCTACAACACAGCCGGATAAGAAGAATAATGCAGAAAGGAAGATACTCCTGTATAAAAAAGGAGACCCCGCCAGTCTATATCACGGGCGGGGTCTGACATTTATCTTCAAAAAAAGCCTTTCTTTATTTCAGTTCCAGCACCACTACACTTTGAGCCGGCAATTCCACTACCAATTGCTCACCATCCTTTTTTGCCCCGCTAAAGGATGCAATTTTTATATTACCCGGATTTTCAAAACTGTTGATATCCGTTAATTTTTTTGATGTTAACACCTGTCCCTGTACTGTTTTCCATTTAATACCAGGTAAGGAAGTACGGATAGATATTTTTTTATTCGGATCAAGGTTTACCAGGGAGATATGTACCGCCCCAGCAGAATCCAGCGAAGCAGAAATATTAACCGCCGGAATTTTGTTATCCCCGTTTACATAATCCGGTGAATTGAAATTAACAGGCAATAATTTTGCATCCTGGTGCACTTTGTACATATCAAAAATATGGTAGGTGGGGGTAAGCAAAATCTCTTTGCCTTTGGTAAGAATTAATGCCTGCAACACATTGATGGTTTGCGCCAGGTTGGCCATGCGTACCCGGTCGCTGTGATTATTAAAAATGTTCAGGGTGGTACCAGCAATCAATGCATCCCTTAAACTGTTTTGCTGATACAAAAACCCTGGGTTGGTGCCTGGCTCTACATCTGTCCAGATACCCCATTCGTCTACTACCAGCGCTACTCTCTTTTGTGGATCGTACTTATCCATAATAGTGGAATGGCGGGTAACCAACTCTTCCATGAACAGGCAATTCTTCATGGTATTAAAATATTCGGTTTCCTCAAACGCAGTAGCAGAGCCTTTTTTGCGCCAGTTACCGGTTGGCAGGGTATAATGATGCAATGTAAGGCCCCACATCTGGTTGCCGGCATTTTTCATCAAAACATCCGTCCAGTTGTAATCTGCTACATTGGCACCGCTGGCAATCCGCAGCAATGGGGCATCCTTGTAATTTCTTGCATAGGTTGCATAGCGCTTGTATTCACCTGCGTAATAATCCGGTGTCATATTTCCACCACATCCCCAACTCTCATTTCCCACTCCCCAAAACTTTACCCTCCATGGTTTATCCTGACCGTTTTGCTTTCTCAATTCCGTCATGGTGCTCGATGCATCCGAATTTAAATACTCTACCCATTTAGCCATTTCTTCAACAGTACCGCTACCTACATTGCCCGCGATATAAGGTTCGCAATTGAGCAGGGTGCATAGTTCCAAAAATTCGTGTGTACCAAAACTATTATCTTCAGAAACACCGCCCCAGTTGGTGTTCACCATTTTCGGACGTTCGCTGCGTTTACCAATACCATCCCTCCAGTGATATTCATCTGCAAAACAACCGCCGGGCCAGCGCAGGTTGGGAACCTTTATTTTCTTAAGTGCATCTACTATATCCAAACGGATGCGGTCTTTCTTAGGTACATTCATTGAATCGGCTACCCAAAAACCATCATAAATACACCTCCCCAAATGCTCCGAAAAATGACCGTAAATATGACGGCTGATCGTTGTTTTGGGATTGGTTCCATCAATGGTGATGTTAGTGGAAGACTGGGCGTAACCGGAAAGGTTAGCCGCCAATGCAACTGCTACTGTTGCCAATAATTTTTTCATATTCGTATCGCTTTATTTTGAGCTATAAAAGTATTGGATTTTTAGTTGTTACCAGCATTCGTTTTTTAAGGCATTCCCGAAATAACCGGCATTTCGTAAGTGACTTTTTTTGCGCTGGCAGTCGTTCTTTGCTCAACATCGTTGTGTCACTCTCTTTTACCACATACCGTTTGGCAGCTTTAATTACGTTTTATATGAAGGAGTCCCCAATTCAGGTACCATTGCAAAATATGATTATGGCTTCCAATAAGCAGTCCTTAAATTAAGGTAACAATTCAACCCCGGCGGGGTTGAAAAAAAAAACATTTGAATAACCATGGGTTTGCACCCACGGCTATTCAAATTAAAGCCCTTCGGGCTCTCCGGTGATTTAATGGATGAAACGACAAACTTTTTTTATCTTTTATAAAAACGGGCTTCAATAACTTTTTGGAATAATGTCATTATGCAAACAACCCCGACAGCGGTTGTAAACCCTGTCGGCGGTTGTAGCGGATTCTTATGATCAACCATTGCCAGAGTAGAGACCGCCGGCAGCGTGAGCTACAGTTGAATGATTTGCCCTTGATGCCTTTATTGTAGCAACCGGTAAAGATGCCATGAAAAAATTTGGTACAAGAGGGCGACGCAACGATGCTCCACATTGCTTTTAAGCCCGGACAATGATTTTATTTTTTTAATGCCTTGTATCTTTTCATCGCTTCCACATAATAATAATCTGCATAAGTAAGCGGTGTATCTATTTCTGTATGCTGCGGATTGTGTCCAACACAATGTTGTATTAAGAAGCCTCCGTTGGTTCCGGTGGCCGCTTTGTAAGTATTGTTTGATAAAGAGCGAATCATTGTTTCGGCAGCCTTCAAATAAGTAACCGAACTTTTGGCATCCGTGTAGCCACTCAATTCAATCAATGCACTAGCCGAAATGGCTGCTGCTGATGCATCTCTCAGGGCATTTGGAATTCCGGGTGCGTTAAAATCCCAGTAAGGAATTTTGTCGGCAGGAAGATTGGGATGATTTAAATAAAACGCTGCAATATGATTCGCCTGGTCCAGGTATTTCTTGTCCCTGGTCTCCCGGTACATTACCGTATAGCCATATAATCCCCAGGCCTGGCCCCTTGCCCATGCGGATTCATCCGCTGCACCCTGTGCTGTTTTCTTTTGAATTACTTCACCGGTTTCCGCATTATAATTGATCACATGGTACGAACTGTAATCGGGCCTGAAATGATTTTTCATGGTGGTGTTGGCATGTGTAACTGCGGTCTTATAAAAAGATGAATCACCACTTACCCGGGTAGCCCAAAACAAGAGTTCGAGGTTCATCATATTATCAATGATCACCAGGAATTCCGATGGTTTGGAATCCCACGATTTGATGCAACCGGTTTTCGGATTAAACCGCGTTGACAGGGATTTTGCGCTGGTCAATAATATTTCTTTGTATTCGGGTTTTGGCGCAATCCGGCCGGCATTGCCAAAACTGCAAAACATCATGAACCCAAGGTCATGTGTCCCCTTATTGTATTTTTCTTTCTCCAGTGGCTTCAGTATCCTCATTGCTTCATTGTATAATGCAATGTCTTTTGTTTGCTCGTAGAGATACAATAAAGTGCCGGGATAAAAACCGCTGCACCACCATTCTGAGTTACTAAATTCATACCTGCCTGTTGCCGGAAAATATGTTTTAGGAAATTTATCGGCAGGCAGATTTTTCGCCAGCACTTTGTATTGGTTGCCGGCATCTTTCAAATTTACCCGGATGGTTTGCAACAGTTTTTGATCCGTTTGAAAGTTGATTTTCTTTTGCGCATTGCCGGGTATTGCCATT
The DNA here is from genome assembly GCA_031424955.1 of Ferruginibacter sp. Classification (GTDB taxonomy): domain Bacteria; phylum Bacteroidota; class Bacteroidia; order Chitinophagales; family Chitinophagaceae; genus Ferruginibacter. Next base: position 35,220 of record JANPIJ010000342.1, read on the forward strand.
GATAGCAGGACGATGCAAAATAGTAAGGAGGGTGCTTTTTTCATAAATGTTACTTAAATGATGTTTGATTATTTGGGATCCCATTCCAGTACCTGCACTGGCTGGGCTGGTGTGGCAGAATTACCTTCTGCATCTGCCTGTACCACGTTTTGAATAAATAAATGAAGGAGCCCCTGCTCTTTCCAAAGTTCGGTATCATAAGTGGGTTCCCAGCTCCCCAGCGATTGTTGGGCAAGATCGCTGATCTGCCATTTTCCTTTCTTCATATTGTTGCTTAAGGCCACAGAAGGCTTGTCACCCCTTTCCGCATCCCTGAAAATAACAGCTACCTTTAAACGCTTTCCATTCATCCAGGATAGTATTTGAGGCCTTGATATGGGAATACGTTTGGTTCCTGCACCACTTAAACTAAAGGCAGTCTTGCGAAAGCGAAGATTTTGTACTTTCCAGGTTGTACCCGTTTTGTAAATTACATGATACTGGGGAATAGCCTCTCCCTGTTCTTTATAATAAGTAGCTATAAAAGGATTACCCGCTTTATCAGCCACCATGGAGGTTTGGTTAATCAATTCGCTCTTTTGAGAAATGCTGCATATGTACTCGGCAGAAGCCGCGTTGATGGGTAGTGCGTATTTTTCGCCGGTAGATTTTTCCCATGTTTTGCCACCATCCGCTGACCGGGCATAACAGATATCGTGATTGCTTGCCACATCCGGGCTTTCGCGCCATACCCAGGAAACATGCAGGGTACCGGCAGCATCTGCACAGGCCTGCCAGTATGCATTACGCTTGCCTTCGCCATCTACCAGGTTGGTTTGAACCGAAGCCCATTGCTTTGTTGTTACATCGTATTTATTGATTACCAGGATACCGTTGCCCGAGCCACCATCGCGGTAGAAAAACAACAAATTACCACCGGGCATTTTGTAAAACTCGGGATAAGACACTTTTTTTTCAAAGCTACCTGTCATGGATAGCCGCTTTGTTAATTCTAATGAACCGGGATAAATCCCTTTGCAATAATTCAACGGGTTGTTGTGATGATCCCAGGCAATATGCAGGAAGCCATCCCCATCCACCATAATGCTGATGGTATTGTGTGCATCGGCCGCATTGCCCTTGTATTGGGTTTGGTGAAATTGCCATTTTGCAGTGCCCAATTTGCGTTTGCCCAGCACTACAAACCGGTCGTTGTTGTAATAAGCAATGAACTGGGTATCGCGAAATGTTACCAGCGAGTTTTTCCTGAATATTACCGTATTTACAGAGTTGCTGGCCCAGGCAGTATCTACTGGTACCAGGTTGACGGAAGCATTATTTTGCGCAGGCAAATTGTAAATGGATAAGCTAAGAAGGGTAATTAACAGGAGACGAAGCATCATGGAAATTTCGTTAATTAATAAGGCAACTTACAAAATCCAGGCAAATATAGCTTTTAAATAAAGCCGGAAAGTTTGTATCGCCGGTCCGCATTTAAAATCGCGAAATAAAACCACGGTAAATTGTAGGAAATATGGACCGGGAGGCTGGCCTGGCGAGTTGGATTCTTCAACACTATTTAAACATTGCTGAAAAAACTTCAATAGGAATTGCAACCAATTTGGGAAAAAGTATTTTTTCTAAGATATCAAAATGCCTATCCTCTGTCACAATAAAATCCGCCTGGCCAGCTACTGCGCAGTCACAATATTTATTATCATCCGGATCTGTTGTAATAAGCTGCCAATGATAATAGGTTGTAAACACTCGTACATTGGGTAGTTCATTCAATAAGGCAATAAAGGCATTGGAGGTAGCGGGTCCATATTTTTTTTCAATAACCTCCTCGTATTCAAGAATAATATCAGTAGTTACAGCAAGTATAAAATCCCCAGCTACTATTGCCTTGTAAATGTTGTGATATGGTGATCTGGAAGTAAGGCAGATGACAAGAATATTGCAATCAATTACTACAGTCATCTTCCATCTTATTTACGGAAATGTTCATTTTTCCAGTTTTGAAAAATTTCTGCAGTATACCCTTTGTCATCAAAAGCCTGATCTGCATTACGCACTACTTTATCTGAGAGGTAAGCAACCAGTAAAGACTTGATCTCTATCAGGTCGTTTTCATCTTTTAAGTAGTTTAAAATTTTTAGTATTTCAAGCTGCGAGTTGTTAAGTGCCTGTTGCATAACCTCTTTTTATCAAAACTACACATTTTTCCGGGTAATACTTTCCGGATGGATAACCGAATACAGTGGCGCTATTCTCATCTTCAGGGATATATCCCTACTAACTGATATATAATTCACCTCATTCACATTTAAGGCTGACACCTTTTAATTTAAACTGTAAGCTGGGTTATTGGTACCCTCACGCATATTACCCAGGCTGCATACGCAACAACGGCGCGGGTGGACTTGCGAATTGAAAAAGGCAAAAGCTTTTTGACAGGGCCCGAAGCCCACTGTGGCCGTTGTTGTGTGTTTGTGCGGATGATCATGTGGGTTGGCTCACCAACAACTTATATGGCTGACAAAAATTAATTTAAAGTAAAATTGGAACCAACTATAGTATCTTTTTTTTTATCGATCAATTCCCATCCGGTTTTTCTGTTGCAACCAAAGGGCTGAGTGGCCAATACCATTTTCCTTCTGCATCCGGCCTAGCAGGTTCAAAAGAAGGAATGCTCTTCTTTAAATATATAGCAACCGGCAAATGCTGGTCCCTGATAGACTGCACAATGCACCGGGCAATTTCCCACGCACCGTAGGTATTGAAATGGGTATTATCTTCCAGCTTTCTATCCTGCCCTGGAAAAGTATTCGCCGGGTAATGTACAAAGGCTTTAATCGATTTTTCAGGGCCCCAGGCTTCGTACATTATTTTACTCATTGCGTTCAGATCTACCAGGGCCACACCTTCCTCTTTTGCTGTTTGCCGCACCGCTTCCGGGTATTCCAGCAGGGTATTGGTGATATGCCCGTTTGAATCAAAACTTCTGCGGTTCATCGAGGTAACCAACACAGGAATACCACCCTTTTTTTTAACCTCACTGATAAAATATTGAAGATCCTTTTTGTAAGAAGTAAACGGGCCGATGCCTGTCCCTTTCTGTTTTTGATCGTTGTGGCCAAATTCTATAAACAAATAATCACCTGCCTTCAGCAGGCTTAATATTTTTTGTAAACGTTTGGCACTTTTAAAAGAGCTCAACGTTTCACCGCTTTCGGCGTAATTAGCAATGCAGATATTACCGGCTTCAAAAAATGAAGGAATCATTTGCCCCCAGGAGGCCCATGGTTCCCTGTCCTGGTCTACTACGGTTGAATTACCTGCTAAAAAAATATTGACCGCTTTTGTATTGGGTGTTACTTCAATAGCACACACTTTTGCAGCGGTATCATTGAATTCAATCGTTAACAAATTATCCCAATGCAGGTAATTGATTTCCCTGGCTTTTAATTTTACTTTATTCACTCCGTTTCCAACAGCATCCCGTATGATACTGTCTTTCACGTGTACTGTAAAAGATTCGGTTTTAATTTGCCCCTTTTTCGTAAGGATGTTTTGCAAAAACAAACGCCTGCACTCTGCCCTCACAGTAGTGGCAGAAGTCCCCTTGATATCACCCAATATTACCTTTACATCATAATTCCCTTCTGGTAATTTTACAGAAAAATAAAATGGCTTGTCGCTGGTAATATAGTCTGTAGTAATGTTTTTTTTATTGCCCCTGCTTATATCATTTACCCGGGAATTATTTGAAAAGCCATAGCCCTTTGTTGCTGAATAAATACTTTGGCTATTAATGGCGATGTAACCAGGGGCGGCCTTTTTAGTGCCCAAATCGAATTTAAAACTGGTTTGCTGCCGGGCAGTTGTAGTTAAGTTGATTAGCAAAAAGGCAATAGTAAAAAGTTGGGGAGTGTACTTCATGATCTTTCCAATAAAACAGAATTTGTTCCGTTTCATATTTTGTTGATTAAAAATTAAACCGGTCATTTGTGGCAACGTTTACCACAAATGACCGGCATTTTAGCATAACGCCCATGAGACATACTGCCTCCATCGGCGTTATGGTGTAGTTATATTCAGCTTACCTATTTGTAATATTGCAATGAGCTGTCATTTATTTTAAACTTATTGTTGCTCATCATCCGGTACATTTCTGCAGCTGCTAAAATTGCCGGGCCGTAACCGTGAGCGGCAAAAACATTGATAGGCCGGTGATAATAAAATGCCGGGTCAAATGCCATACCTGTGCCTACGCAGGTCCCTTCTACCTGGCCCTTATCATTTATTTTGGTGGCCACGGCATTCCAGGCAAGCATGGCCATTGGAGCATAGGTTACCGGATCAATCCAGCCTTTGTTACAGGCATGTGCAATACTGTATGCATAAATAGCAGTAGCAGATGTTTCGAGGTAAGAATCATTTCTATCCAGTAACTGGTGCCAGAAACCTTTATCAGTTTGGTATGCAGCTAATCCTTTTACGTGCGCCTTTAACTGCTGTAATACAAATGCCCTTCCGGGATGATTTTCAGGCAACACATCCAGCAGGTCTACTTTAGTTAATAAAGCCCACCCATTCGCCCTTGCCCACCTGAATTCGGGATGTGTTTCCATACTTTCTACCCAGCCATGCATGTACAATCCCTTTTCTTTATTGAACATGCGGGCACTAAATTGCTTTACCTGTTTTACCGCATCATCAAAATATTTTTGATCGCCGGTTAATTTGCCCATTTGAGCCAGGGCGGGTACCCCCATATACAGGTCATCCAGCCATAAGGTATTTTTTTGAGGGCGCATTCTTGCGAGGGTGCCGTCGGGTAAACGGTACTCTTTCCTGGCTACAAAATCAACCAGGTTATCAATGATCGGACGCAGGTTATTGTTTAAACCAACCCTTGTTGCTTTTATCATCGCGGCACAAACTGCGCCTCCATCATCCAGCGCCTTAGGTTCTATTGGCTGGCGAAAAGGATAATTATTCGTTTTATATGCCCCTGTTGCTTTTAGCTTTTTTACTGCGGGTATCCACTCAGCCAAAAAAGAAAAACGTTTTTTTACATAGTCGCTATATTTACTATCACCTGTTGTTTCTGCAGCCAGCAGCAGGCCCGAATA
>JANPIJ010000343.1:0-23374 GCA_031424955.1 Ferruginibacter sp.
AGTCTGCAAGCACTCTCAGTGGAAAACTCAGAAAAAAAATTATCTATATTCATTTTGCTAATTTATATAGCAAATATACTAAATTAATTAGCTTGCACCTAATTACGGATAGTCATTAAAATATTATAATTTATCCATCACCCCGTCAACTATTCCGTAGGCTACTGATTCGTTGGCATCCATCCAATAATCCCGGTCAAAATCTTTCATCACCTTTTCAAAGGGTTGTCCGCAGTTATCGGCCAATATTTTTGCGCCCATTTCCTTTGTTTTACGGATTTGCTCAGCCATAATTTCAAGATCCGCACTGGTGCCCTGTCCGCCGCCGCTTGGCTGGTGAATCATTACTTCCCCATGCGGAAAAATAAAACGCCTTCCCTTGGTTCCCCCACTCAATAGAATACTACCCATGCTGGCAGCCATGCCCATACATACGGTACTTACCGGCGAAGTGATCATTTGCATGGTGTCGTAAACTACCATACCGCTGGTAACCATACCGCCCGGACTGTTGATGTAAAAAGTAATTTCTTTACCCGGATCAATCGCTTCCAGGTAAAGCAAACGTGCTGTAATGTCCTTTGAGCTTTTATCATCTACTACGCCCCATAAAAATATTTTACGTTGCTCAATAAATTTTTTATCGAACTGCCATCCGCTCAACATTTTCTCCATTGGGTTTTCCGGTAATTCCTTTGGCGTTTCTTCGTCTTCGAAGCGTATTTGGTTGTTGTTGTAATAATACATTGCTATTATGATTTTTGCCCCAAACCCATAACGGGCTTAAGAATCTGCTAACTTAAAGTATCAAGCTTACAAGGTTAACAGGGTTATGAAATGATATTGCTACGCTTTAAAATATTAAAAAAACTGTAGCAAATTGAATGAGTTGAATAAAGAACAAATAGTATAAGTGAGTTCCGGCAAATCGGAATTTTGATAACACAACGATGCAAAATAGTAGTACATCTGCTTGCTCAACAATTGCCTTTAATCCTTTTTCGCTTTCCGCGGATTGATGGTTAATACTTCATCCACAATACCATATTCTTTCGCTTCGGCAGAAGTCATCCAGTAATCGCGGTTGCAATCCTGTGCTACTTTTTCAAAAGACTGGCCTGTATGGTGAACAATCACGTCGTATAGTTCTTTTTTAATTTTCTTTACTTCGTTAACGGTTATTTCAATATCGCTTGCCTGTCCGCCGGCACCGGCACTTGGCTGGTGAAGCATGATACGGCTATGCTTTAAAGCAGTACGCTTACCGGGTGAACCTGCACACATTAACACTGCTGCCATACTTGCGGCAATACCTGTACAGATAGTAGCGATGTCTGGTGTTACAAACTGCATGGTATCATACATACCCAGGCCTGCATACACACTTCCACCGGGGGAATTGATATACATCTGGATATCTTTTGTACGGTCGGTACTTTCTAAAAATAAAAATTGTGCAGTAATAATATTGGCTACTTCATCGGTTACGGGATAGCCCATAAAAATAATCCGGTCCATCATTAAACGGCTGTAAACATCCATAACGGCTACGTTCATGGGCCTTTCTTCAATAATGTTTGGGGTAAGATTGGTTACATTGTGCTTAATATAACCATCCAATGTGTTACTGCTGATGCCCCGGTGCTTTACAGCATATTTTTCAAACTCTTTTCCAAAATTCATCTGGTATAATATTTAGGATAACAAATATAGTTGATTGATGAACCCAAATATTATGCTATAAAAAAAAGGGCGACAAAAAGGCGGAACAAATGTCGGATGTCTGATTTTTTGATGTAGGATTTTGGGGACACTGATACATAATATAGTTTATTTATGTTGCAGATAATTGAAAGGCAGGGTATGAGAATTTTACTTTTTTAGAAAATGGAGTAATAAACAAAACGCCGAAACTTTTACGTCTCGGCGCTTTTGGTAATTTTTATATCCTTAAAGGATAGCTTTTATTAATGACGATGGTGTTGCATCCCCGTCAACTCTTCGCCAGTAACTTCTTTTTCAGTTGGATTAGCCTTGCTTTCTGCGAAGGTGAATAATTTATCGGTAATAAGCCGGCGATAGGTAGCTTCAACCTGCTTTTCATCTTTAATCATCCGGTCAACATAACTGTCTAACCAACTAATATCTTCACCCAAACTCATGTTACCAAAATAACGCATTACTTCTTTTCTCATGGTATCTTTCAGTTCATCCTTCGTAACCTCCAGCCCATTTTCCTTTACCAGTTTATCACTGATCAGGGTCCATTTTAACTGGCCGCTGAAAACCGGGAATTCTTCTTCTGCCTGTTCAGCCGTTTTACGTTCCTCGCTGCCGGTTTGTAGCCAGCGTTTTAAAAACTCCGCCGGAAATTCAATCTTTGTTTCATCCAGCATGTAATGATACAACTGGTCGTGTAACTGATTGCGGCTTTGGCCATCCCAATATTGTTGAATTTCTTCTCTCAATTTATTGCGGAATTCCTCCTCCGTTGCAACTGCTGCCCCGGGAAATACCTCGTTGAAGAACTCTGCATTCAGATCTCTTTTTTCAACCAACCCAATTTTAACAATTTTTAACTGAAAATATTTTTCTGCTGCGGCCTGGTCATTTTTTTCAAAACCAAGATCCTGCACCATCATTTCCAGTTTATCGCCTTCAAAACTTTTAGCTAATTGAATAGTAACGGTATCATCTACCTTTTTACCCTTTAACTCCTCTTGCAGAGCAGGTGTAAAATATTTGAGGATAACTGAATTCTCTTTTTGAACACCTCCTTCAACCGGGTTAGCATCCTGGTCGCATTCAGTAAATAGAATATTTAAAACATCTTCTGTATTGCTGATAGTTTCCGGCTCAGACATTTTTCCCCCTTTTATCAGCATGCGGTTTACTTCCTCCTCCACCATTTCATCTGTCACTTTTACTTTATTTAAAGTAACCGGGGCTTTATCCAACGGGGCTATTTCAAACGTTGGCTTCAGGCCAATTTCAAAACCAAACTCATAATCCGCTGGATTATTCAGGTCCAGTTTACGGATATCAGCATCCAAAGCAAGCGGTTGGGCAAAAATTTCGGGCTTCTCCGTATCCAGGTAAGTGTACAATTGTTTTTCTACGGTTTTCAAAACTTCGTCTGTATATATAGAGGGTCCGTACATTTTTTTGATCATTCCGGCTGGAACCATACCCTTTCTGAAACCGGGCATGTTGACCGTTTTACTGTACTCTTTTAATTTTTTTTCAAACGTAGGGAAATAGTCTTCTTTGCTAACTTTAATGATGATCTTATCATTCAAAAGACCAATATTCTCTCTTGCTACTGTTGCCATAATGGGGAAAAGTTGATGTGTTTAAAAATTAAAAAGTTGATAAGACAAGGAAAATCAGTAAGCAAAATAGCTGCTAACCTCTCAACCACTCAACTTATCAACTAATAAAAATGTCCGGATGATAGGGGTCGAACCTACATGGATTGCTCCGCCAGATCCTAAGTCTGGTGCGTCTGCCAATTTCGCCACATCCGGTTTTGGGGTGCAAAAGTAAGGGATTTTGATAATAAGATTAAAAAATAATTGCCCCTTCTACTTCCGGAGAAACACTTAAAAATTTAATGCATTTAATTTCCCCATACTATATTTATTATCAAAAGAAAGTGCAGGTCAGTGTTTGGCATTACATTTTGGTAGCATCGTTGAATATGCGAACACATCTTCTCTAATATTCCGGAACAAACGAATACTGTTTCCATAACTCACCTTTAGGGGATGGGGGTTTTTTCGTAAATTCGTTTTAATCATGGAAGCAACGGTACCGATACAAAAATACAATCTCAACGAAGCCGAAGAGAAAAAAGAGATTCTCCGGCACTATCGGGGTTTATTAAAAGAATTAAAGCCGAAGTTAAAGCCCGGTGATAAGGAGCTATTGCGTACTGCTTTTGAAATGGCCGTTGATGCACACAAAACAATGCGCCGTAAAAGTGGGGAGCCCTATATACTCCATCCGCTGGCCGTAGCTAAAATTTGTGTAGAGGAAATTGGTTTGGGTATTCGCAGTACCATTTGCGCCTTGCTGCATGATACGGTAGAGGATACCGATATTTCGCTGGAAGATGTGCAACGCGAATTTGGCACTGAGATAGCCAAGATCGTGGATGGCCTTACCAAGATCAGCTCAGTGATAGACACCAATACCAGCCAGCAGGCAGAAAATTTTAAGAAAATTTTACTGACACTCACCGATGACCCAAGAGTGATTTTAATAAAACTGGCCGACCGTTTACACAACATGCGTACCCTCGACAGCATGAAGCGGGAGAAGCAATTGAAGATAAGCAGTGAAACCGTTTATGTGTATGCACCACTGGCTCATCGCATGGGCCTGTATGCCATCAAAACTGAAATGGAAGACCTTTCCATGAAGTACCTGGAGCCGGACACTTACCGGTATATTGCTCAAAAATTAAGGGATACCAAGAGGGAACGTACCCGCTATATCAACGATTTTATCAGGCCATTGAAAGACAAGTTGGATAAAGCTGATTTTAAGTTTGAAATTTACGGGAGGCCAAAAAGCATTCACTCCATCTGGAATAAGATGAAAAAAAAGGGGGTGAGTTTTGAAGAAGTGTATGACCTCTTTGCCATTCGCATTATTGTAGATTCGCCCTATGAGCAGGAAAAAGGCGATTGCTGGAAAGTATACAGCATCATTACAGATGAATACAATCCTTCGCCGGAAAGGCTGAGAGACTGGCTGAGTAATCCCAAAAGCAATGGATACGAAGCCTTGCACACTACTGTGATGGGGCCGCAGGGGAAATGGGTGGAAGTACAGATACGCACCAAACGTATGAATGAAATTGCGGAGAAAGGGTTGGCTGCCCACTGGAAATATAAAGAAGGCACCACTGATGAAAGCCGCTTTGATAAATGGTTTCACCAGATAAGAGAAGCACTTGGAAGCCAGGATAGCAACTCTATTGATTTTCTACAGGATTTTAAAACCTCCTTCCTGGCCGAAGAGATTTATGTGTATACTCCAAAAGGAGATGTAAAAATGCTGCCAATCGGCGCTACCGCACTCGACTTTGCATTCAATGTTCATACCGCCGTAGGAAGTAAATGTATTGGCGCAAAAGTGAATCATAAACTAGTGCCCATTGGCCATAAATTACGCAGCGGCGACCAGATAGAAATTATTACCAGTGCCAAACAGAAGCCCAGCCAGGAATGGCTTAACCTGGTTGTAACCAGCAAGGCAAAACAAAAAATAAAAGACACGCTGAAAGAAGAGAAAAGAAAGGTAGCAGAGGATGGCAAATATATCCTGCAGAAAAAGCTAGATGCTATTGGAGGCATGATGACGCAACATAACCTGGAGGAACTGGCTACTTTTTACAAAGTAAATTCATCGCTTGATTTGTTATATGAGATTGCAATTAAAAAAATTGATCTCAAAGAGATAAAAGAGTTTACTGCTTCCGGTGACCGGTTGTTTCCACCAAAACCAGTAAAAGTAGAAGCCGAAGAGAAAAATGAGGCAGATGCAAGTGCCCGGCATTACAATAAAAAAGATACCGAACTCATCATATTCGGAGAAAGCAGCGACCGGATCATGTACACGCTGGCCAACTGTTGCAAGCCCATACCCGGTGATGATGTATTTGGGTTTGTTACCACAGGTGAGGGGTTAAAGATACATCGTACCAATTGCCCCAATGCAGCCAGGTTGATGTCGAACTACGGGCATCGGGTGGTAAAAACCAAGTGGGCAAAAAATAAAGAAATATCATTTTTGACCGGTTTGAAAATTGTTGGGCTGGATGATGTGGGTGTTATCCATAAAATCACCAACCTCATCAGCGGCGAATTGAAATTCAATATTTCGGCAATGACAATGGAGGCAAAGGATGGCCTTTTTATGGGCAATTTTAAAATATTTGTACACGATAAGGAAGAACTGGACGAACTCTGCAATAAGTTGCTCCAGTTACCAGGGATTGAAAAGGTAGACCGATATGATACTGAATAGCGAAACCTGGTAAATAAAGTAAAAAAGGTGATAAGGTATAAAAGCTAATTAGACAGCCCGGAATATTTAAACCTCCGGGATTATATTTTTGGCAATCCTAAATATTGCCGGTTTTTATAATTAAAAACGCTCCATATTTGTAATTCAAAAAACTAAAATTTTTAATCATGCACGAATTAATAACCCGCCTTACTGAAAAAGCAGGCATCAGCACCGAACAGGCCAACAAAGCATTGGAGACCATCAAAGATTTTGTAAAGGAAAAATTTCCGATGATGGCAGGAGCAGTGGATAATTTATTTGCATCAGAAGAAGCTACCATCACTTCGGCAGCTACAAACGCAGTGACTGACCCTGCCGCACCAGTTGTTCCAGCGCCGAGCATCCTTGATAAAATAAGTGATGTAATACCTGGCGAAACCGGGCAAAAAGTAGAAGACTTTGCAAAAAATGCCGCCCACAAAGCAGAAGATGTTTTTGACGATGTAAAAGAAAAACTGGGTGGCTTATTTGGTGGTGAGAAGAAGGTATAGGGGGTAAATTGGTATATAAGTAAATACAGTATATAAAGTACCTTAAAAATCTAGGTACATCATATTAATGTGAACACATAAAAGGCTATTTCAATAAATTTGAAATAGCCTTTTATGATTTAATGAGAAAAACAACTCATTGAGGAAATTTATACTCTATAAACTCTATTTACTTTTTTTACTGTATTTACTCTTTTACCTTATTTACTCTTTTACCTTTTTGACTTTATTTACTACCTGCCTCTTCAACTTCCCCGCAGTACCTCCCTGGCAATTACAATTTTCTGAATCTCACTGGTACCTTCACCAATAGTGCAAAGCTTGCTATCCCGGTAATATTTCTCTACCGGAAAGTCTTTCGTATAGCCATATCCACCGAAAATCTGAACAGCGTCCGTACTTACTTTCACCGCCACTTCACTGGCATAATATTTCGCCATCGCGGCTACCTTTGTTACAGGCAACCCTTCATTCTTTAAAGCGCATGCCTTATTGATCAGCAATTCACTGGCTGCAATTTCTGTGGCCATATCTGCCAGCTTAAAACTTATGCCCTGGAAATTACCGATCGGCTGATCAAACTGGTGCCGCTCCTTTGCATATTGTACCGAGGCTTCATAAGCCCCTTTCGCAATACCCAGGCTCAATGCTGCAATGGAAATTCTTCCTCCATCAAGCACCTTCATTGACTGTTTAAATCCCTCGCCGATGGCTCCCATCCTGCTGGTATCCGGTATCCGGCAATTATCAAATATCATCTCCGCAGTTTCGCTCGCCCTCATACCTAATTTGTTTTCTTTTTTTCCTGCACTAAAGCCAGGTGTCCCCCGCTCCACAATAAACGACGTACAATTATCCTTTGCCCTTGGCTCACCGGTACGACAAATTACCACGGCCACATCACCACTCTTACCATGGGTGATCCAGTTTTTTGTGCCGTTTAAAACCCATTCGTCCCCATCTTTTACGGCAGTTGTTTTCATGTTGCCTGCATCGCTGCCGGTATTGGGCTCTGTAAGCCCCCAGGCTCCTAAAAATTCCGCGATGGCTAATTTGGGTAAATATTTTTTCTTTTGATCCTCGTTGCCAAAACTTAATATATGACCTGTGCAAAGGGAGTTGTGCGCTGCCAGAGACAAACCAATTGATCCGCATACTTTGGCAATTTCCTGGATGATGACATTGTATTCAAAATATCCAAAACCTGATCCGCCGTATTCGGCTGGTACCAATACCCCCATTAGTCCCAACTTTCCCATTTCCTTGAAAATATGTAACGGAAACTCCTGGGTTTCATCCCAGTCCATAATATGCGGCCTGATATATTGATGGGCAAAATCACGGGCAGTGTCTGCCACATGTTGAGTCAATTCACTATGTTGAAAATTCATACGCTGTTAATGTTGATGATGCAAAATAAAACAATTTAAAATACTAACGACTGTTAGTTTAATCCATCCTTAATTTTTTGGGAGTAAAGGGAGACTTAATCAACCGCTAAATATGGTGCCAGTTTATCAAACACCTCGTTGGTAACAGTCATAATCTTTTTGATATCGGCCACTGTATTGTATTTTCCATGCTGGGTGCGATATTGTGCGATGGCATTGGCAAGGGCGTACCGGATGTATGGATGTGATTTCATTTCATCAACAGAGGCGGTATTGATATTGATTTTCCTGATATCAGTAGTCGCAATTTTAAAGGATATTTTTATTTTTTGAAAGGTAGAATCAGGCAGGCCAAAAGTTTCACCAATTTGTTCCACTTTATAAAAGCCGCCCAGTTTATCCCGGAAATTAATGATGCGCTGTGATAATTTACTGCCGATTCCGGGCAAGGCGATAAATGCGGCCGTATCAGCACTATTGATATCAATTATGGTTGACGAATAGGTTGGTTTTTTGTATTCTTTCTTTTCATACTCCTTTTCCGGAGAATAAACTGTTTTACCTGTGGATTGAATTTGAACATAGGGCATTAACCGATCTACCTCATCCTGGTGTAATCCCCATATTTTGCCAATATCCTCTTTCTTATAAAACTTCCCTCCTTTTGATAAATAATTTTGAATGGTCGCAATGGTCTTATCCCTTAGCCCCAACCTTTTCCAATCGGCAATAGTTGCGGTATTGGGATCAAAATAAAACAATTCGCCTTTCGAGGAAGTCCGTGGATAATCTTTTTGGGATGAAGGGTAGTAATTTTTACCGGTACGCTTTTCAAACCCGTTACCACTATCCTTATCAATTGTTTCTAGCGAGGCAATTGACTTTTCAAATTCACGATAGTCGTATTTTTTACGGTTAATCAAATATGGATAGCAGTAGGGAAGCAACAAAAAGAGAATAATCAGTGAGAGCAATACGAGTATGCCATTACGCTCTTTTTTGGTATAACCCAGGTAGTCGGATACTAATTGTTTCCACATAATAGAAAGGATTAGCAACCAAAATAATAACTATCCCTTGTATTTGCAATACCCGGATAATAAAACGCTGATCAGAAAGAAAGCCTTAATCCATCCCAGGCAAGGTCTCTGCCAGTTGGTAACATTTGAATTACCTTTTCATACTTCCCTAACTGGTGACTGATATGCGTAAAATAGGCCTGCGGCACATCCAGTTCCTGCACCAGTTCCAGGGCTTCATCCAGGGTATAATGAGAAAGATGTTTCTTATGCCGCAGTGCATTTATTACCACCGTATGACTTCCCTTAATTTTATTCTTTTCTTCTTCATCAATTCGGTTAGCATCGGTAATATAGGTAAAGTCGCCGAAGCGAAATCCATAAACCGGCATATTCAGGTGCCATACCAAAATGGGGGTAACCGGTATATCTCCTATAACAAAGGGTGTAAGATCGATGATGTTTAAATTAACATCCGGAATACCGGGATATTTTTTGTCGGAAAATATATAATAAAATTCTCTTCGCAGCGCTTCCTCAGTTAATATATTGGCATATATTTTCATCGCATTACCCGATAAAAAAGTAAACGCCTTTACATCATCAAGGCCCGCAATATGGTCTTTGTGTGGATGTGTGAATAAAACTGCATCTAATTTCTTCACGCCTTCCCGTAGCATTTGGTACCTGAAATCAGGTGTAGTGTCTATCACAAACGAAGTATTGGCGCTTTCCACCAGGATGCTGCTTCTTAAACGGTTGTCTTTTTTATCAGCAGAAGTACAAACGGGGCATTCGCAGCCGATCATGGGTACGCCACTGCTCGTTCCGGTGCCGAGAAATGTTATGTTTATTGGGGGGCATTGCACGGCGCAAAATTAGGGATTTGAGTGTAAGCAAATCCAAAAAAAGGAGATGAAACTGAGTCAGTTAAAAAAATCGGGAAGGTTGAAATAGTCCGGATGGACCAGTATTAAGGAACCGAACGACAGGTGATGCAGCCACCCGCCGCTATTTATCCTGTGCCATACTCATCACTTCATCATACATTTTTTGACTTTCGTGGGTAAGGGAGTCCACATGTATTTCCAGTTGTGGCATCAGGTCTACCAGGGTATTGATGCGTCCTTCAGTTTGTAAAAACTTATTCAGCACCACAACTCTTTTTGCCTGCAGAATACAGTAGCCGCTTTGAAAATTACCTCTTTCATAACGGATCACATATCCACTTTCCTCCGCCACTTTCTCTATTTTATCTAATGTGTTTTGTGTGTATTTCATGACCTAAATCCCCGGAGGGACTTTTGTAGTTTTCAAATTCCCTGCAACTTCCCATTTATGAGGAAGAATAAAAAATAACTTTTTCAACAAACGTTGATAACTGCTGTTCTTTATATACATTTCATTTTTTAAAAATAATTCCTGCGGAAATAGATTTAAAAAAAGTCTTGTGGAAGTTCAGGATATGTGCATCTTGTATACAAAATTAAAAAAAGATTGTTATGCCTATATCTTTAAATTTGTCCGCATCATCGGTTCTTTTTTTAGTAAATTACTTACAGGCGGAATATTCAGATCCATTTGATAGCCGTCGCCATCGGTAATGAGTGGACCCAAAGTATCCTGGGCATCATTGGGTATATTATTTGAATATTAAAATAAAATATAATCAGCCTGAAAAGAGCTGATTTCATAATTTGGACTCAATGATATTATTTTTTAATCCAATTATAAACGACATTGCCCGCCTGGTTGCGTGCTGATTTTTCATATGGAAATAGATAAAACCACCTTAACCGACCTGTCTATATTAAATGTGGAGGAAGAATTTTCCGTATTCAGCAAATTAAACCTCTGCCGTACGGTTGGCGGGCGGGAGAAAATGTATGAAAATTTTACCCGGCCCTTGCAAAGCATTGAAGCGATCAAAGGAATGCAGCAAACCCTGCAGGCAATTCTCCAAAACCTGGATCAATGGCCGATGCAGATCAGCAACGGATCAGTGATGATGATTGAAAAATTTTACCTGGCAACTATAGATGATATTCCGTCCAATCCATCTTCGTTTTCTGCTTATAGTTACAAAATATTTCACCGCCCCGATTTTTCACTGGTTGAATATTCTATTGGTCATGGTTTTGATTTTATAAAAGGCATACAACTAATAATCAGGCATTTTTTAAGGCCCGATGCACCACCACCCCTGCAAAAATTATTAATGGCTGCCCGGCAAATCATCGACAAAGAGCAGTTTAACGTTATAGAAAATAACAATAAGGCAACTGACCTCACAATTGCACAGCAACTGCAACTGGGTAATTTTCTCCGGTATCACTACAAAAGAAATATGCTGGATCTGCTGGATCTTTATGCTCAAATGGATGCCTGGTATGGGATGGCGATGGCTGTAAAAACGTTTGGGCTTCATTTTCCCGAATTCCTGGAAAGCGATCACCCGTTATTGCACGTAGAAGGACTAACACATATTCTCTTACAAAAACCGGTAGCCTACGACCTGGTGCTTCATCCCAACAGCAACTTTCTTTTTTTAACAGGAGCCAATATGGCCGGTAAAAGCACTTTTATCAAAGCGGTAGGAACAGCGGTTTTCCTGGCGCATATTGGAATGGGTGTGCCTGCACAAAGCATGCAACTGAGCGTGTTTGACGGGCTGTTAAGCAATATTAATGTAATGGACAACCTGCTGAAAGGAGAAAGTTATTTTTATAACGAAGTGCAGCGAATCAAAGCCACCGTACACAAAATATCAGACGGACGGAAATGGCTGATACTGATTGATGAACTATTTAAAGGCACCAATGTAGATGATGCCATGAAATGTTCATCCACTGTGATTGAAGGATTGCTGAAAATAAAAAACTCGCTTTTCATATTATCTACACATCTCTATGAAATTGGTGAGGGGCTAAAGAAATACCCCAATATCAGTTTTAGTTATTTTGAAACACTGGTAAAAGATGAGCAATTGTTGTTCAATTATCAATTAAAAGAAGGCATCAGCAATGACCGCCTGGGTTACCTGATTCTAAAAAATGAAGGCGTAGTGGACATGTTAAAGAAGTTGTGACGCAAATGACCTGCACCATTTACTGGTTAATTCTTCTTTAATCAGTGTAAATTTGCGTCCGGCTGATTTTAAAATGATGCCAACGACCATCAATGAAGAATTTTTTCAGAATTTTTAAATACATCCATATTCCAAAAAATAAGCTTGCACTCTACTTATTTTACACCATACTTTCTACCGTTTTTTCGCTGTTTTCTATCAATGCGCTTGCCCCCTTCATGAATATTATTTTCAAAGCGGATAGCCCGATGCCCGGGGCTACCACAAAATCGCTGGGCAGGTTCAATGATTTTTTCCAGTTAATTATCACCGATCATGGCCCGCTTTATGCCCTGGCGATTATTTGCCTGGTAATGGTTGTTTCGGTGATGATCAAAAACCTATTCGTTTACCTGGCATTGTACGTAGCAACCCCCGTCAGAAGCCAGATACTGGCAGATTTCAGGCTGAGGCTATACAGTAAAATTTTACAGTTACCGGTGAGCTTTTTTACGGAGCAAAAAAAGGGTGACCTCATGAGCCGCATGATTGGTGATATTTTTGAAGTACAGGGGTCAATCTTCAGTGCGCTGGAAGGATTGGCAAAAGACCCGTTGGTCATTTTGTCTTTTTTAATATCGATGATCATTTTAAGCCCCCAGCTTTCCTTATTCCTGCTTATTTTTTTACCCGTCACCGGGCTACTGATCGGGAAAGTGAGCAAACGGTTAAAAAAGCAATCCACGGCTTTTTCGGAGGCACACGGCGAAAACATTTCACATGTGGAAGAAACGCTGGGCAGTATTAAAGTGATTAAAGCATTTACCGCTGAAAAAAGGATGCTTGATAAATTTAGTGTTGGCAACGAAAGGATGTTTAAGATATTAAATAATATGACCCTGCGCCGCGACCTGGCCAGCCCCATCACGGAAGTATTGGGCGTTACCGTTTTGTGTACCATTTTATATATTGGCGGCAGGTTTGTTTTTAGTCCGGGTAACCTGCTTACCGGGGGCGATTTACTGGCTTTTATTTTATTGTTTGCCATGATCATCAACCCCGCCAAAAATTTCTCCACTACGCTTTCTAATATTCAGAAAGGGATGGGTGCAGTAGAAAGAATAGAAGAAGTTTTAAACGCTCCGCTGATGGTAGAAGAAAACCCAAATGCAGTAGATTTACCCGGCTTTAATGATCGTATCGAATTTAAAAATGTTAGTTTTTATTATGAAGACAAACCCATTCTTAGAAATATCAGTTTTATAATAGAAAAAGGAAAAACAGTTGCGCTGGTAGGATCATCCGGAGCCGGCAAATCCACCCTGGCAGATCTTATTCCCCGGTTTCATGATGTAAGTGAAGGCGCCATCCTGATTGATGGAGTGAATATCAAAGACTTTACCATACAATCGCTTCGCAAACAAATGAGCATCGTAACCCAGGAACCTATTTTATTTAATGATACCATTGGCAATAATATTGCATTAGGCAATATCAATGCGTCACCTGAGGAAATAATGCAGGCTGCGGCCATTGCCAATGCACATGATTTTATCATGCATAAAGAAGAAGGATACCAAACTAATATCGGCGACCGCGGAACAAAACTGAGCGGCGGGGAACGTCAGCGGGTAACCATTGCAAGGGCCGTATTGCAAAATCCACCGATCCTGATATTAGATGAAGCCACATCCTCCCTGGATACCGAAAGTGAAAGACTGGTGCAGGATTCCATTATCAACCTGATGCAGGACAGAACCTCGCTGGTAATTGCCCATCGCCTCAGTACCATCCGCAATGCCGATGAAATTATTGTTTTGCAGAAAGGAGAGATCATTGAAAGAGGTACCCATGATGCGTTGATTGCTGAAAATGGTTTTTATAAAAAACTGGTTGACATGCAGGAGATAAAATAATATCTTTAAAGGATAAACAACGGATCGGTACCCGGCTCCCCGACTGCCTGAACAGATTCTTCATTTTTAATATAAACCCCATGCTGGTAAAAACTTATGGCAGTGCTGTATATGGTGTAGAAGCAATTACCATCGCGGTAGAAGTAAACATCAATAACCAGGGGAAATCAGATGCAATCATTGTTGGTCTGCCGGATGGTGCGGTAAAGGAAAGTTTGCTGCGGGTAGAAAGCGCCATCAAAGACAATCATTTTTTTATGCCCCGTACCAGGCTCATTGTAAACCTGGCGCCCGCAGATATCCGCAAAAGCGGCACTGCATTCGATCTTCCTATTGCGATGGCAACCCTCGGTGCAAGCGAACAACTGGTTAACCCGGAGAAATTAACCGATTATGTGATCATGGGTGAACTGAGTTTGGATGGTGAAGTAAGGCCTATCAAAGGAGCTTTGCCCATTGCCATACAAGCAAGGAAGGAGGGTTTTAAAGGATTGATCGTTCCCAAACAAAATGCAAGGGAAGCTGCCATGGTAAATAATTTGAAAGTATATGGGGTTGGTCATTTAAATGATGTAATTAATTTTTTTAAAGATGAAACCACAATCGAACCTGTTATTGTAAATACAAGGGAAGAATTCGCATTTGCACAGGGCGATTTTGAAATAGATTTTTGTGATGTAAAAGGACAGGAGAATATAAAACGGGCCCTGGAAATTGCAGCGGCTGGTGGTCATAATGCCATCCTGATTGGTCCGCCCGGTGCCGGAAAAACCATGCTGGCCAAGCGTTTGCCAACGATACTACCACCACTTTCATTGCAGGAGGCGTTGGAAACCACCAAAATTCATAGTGTGGCGGGCAAACTACCGGAGAATGCTACTCTTATTTCAAAGCGGCCATATAGAAGTCCGCACCATACCATTAGTGATGTGGCCCTGGTCGGCGGCGGTGGCAACCCCCAGCCCGGAGAAATTTCCCTGGCACACAATGGCGTTTTATTCCTGGATGAACTGCCGGAATTCAAACGCACCGTACTGGAAGTAATGCGGCAGCCGATGGAAGAAAGAAAGGTGACCATCTCCCGGGCAAAAGTAGCGCTGGAGTTCCCGGCCAGCTTTATGCTGATCGCCAGCATGAATCCCTGCCCCTGCGGCTATTTCAATCACCCGGATAAAGAATGTACCTGCCCGCCGGGAGCCGTTCAGAAATACCTCAATAAAATTTCGGGGCCACTACTCGACCGGATTGACCTGCATGTGGAAGTTACCCCAGTCGCATTCAGCGAACTATCCTCAGTCAAACAGTTTGAAAAAAGCGACCGCATACGGGAAAGAGTGATTAAAGCACGTGAAATACAGGAGGAGCGCTACAAGGATAGTGAAGGAGTGTATGCGAATGCCCAAATGAGCAGTAAGATGTTGAAGGAACTTTGTGTGATTAATACGGCCAGCCAGAACTTATTAAAAATTGCCATGGAAAAACTAAATCTTTCAGCAAGGGCATACGACCGGATCTTAAAAGTAAGCCGTACCATTGCGGACCTTGGAGGCAGTGCAGATATTAAGCCGGAGCACCTGGCGGAAGCCATTCAATACCGGAGTTTGGACAGGGAAGGGTGGGCAGGATAATAGTACAAAACAAACAATAATAAAAAATCAGCAGCGCAAATGGCAAAAAAACTACTTTTGGCTCAGCTCAATTCAAACGGCGATTGTTTGTATGTAACTGTCATTGCAAGGCAAATAAAAGAGGTGGATTATCCTGGTTGTCATTTAACCTGGGCCGTAAATAGCAAGTCCATGCAATCGGTTTTATTGAATCCTTATGTGGATGAAATCTGGGAAGTCCCTACCTTGTCGTCACTTTCAAGTGAAAAAGAATGGAATGAATTTGTTTACCACGCAGAACAAAGAAAAAAGGACGGAGATTTTGATGCTATTTTCTTCACACAGCCAACCGGAAGAAACACATTAACTTTTGATGGAGGAATCCGGTCTTCTACCTATAACAATTATCCGCATAAAATTACCGTATCTCAGCAGCCAGTTTTACGCCTTTCAGAAAGCGAAGTACAACGGGTAAAAGAATTCGCAGACTTGCACCAACTAAATAAATATGCCCATGTCATTTTGATGGAGTGTGGGCCCGATAGTTTTAAGTCTTACCTATCACCGGCATCAGCGCTTCAATGGTCTAAAGAGATCTTATCAGTTCAAAAAGACTTAGCGGTGATTCTTTCTTCAAATAAAAAGATTGACACTACCTGTTCCAGAATAATAGATGGAAGTGCTTTAACTTTTAGAGAAAATGCTGAACTCACAAAATATTGCAGTTTATTTATAGGATGTTCAAGCGGTATTTCGTGGATCACTACAACAGATTGGGCAAAACCTTTACCTAAGATTATTATGACTGATTATAGTGCCAGGTTGTTTTCGTCAATGGTTTATGATCATGAATATGCCGGACTCGCCGTCGATCATATTATTGAATTGAAAGAAAATAAAACTGTAATGAACAGGCTTCAACAATGTGTGGATGCAGTTATAAACAACTCTTTCGTTACTGCCAAAGAACAATACCACCAGCCATTCAGGATAGAAAATTATTCTTTTGTTTATAAGGTCTGCAGGGATAGTTTTAAAAGACTGGAATTTGTTAACCCTTTACCGATTCTCCGGCGCACTATCAAAAGAAATGGATTTAGTTTAATGATTGTACTAAACATATTGAAAGCCTATATTAAAATGCCCTTTCATTTACTGGGAATAGCAATAAAAGCCATCACAAAAAAAAGTAAATCGTAACCTCAGCCAAAATCTCTTCGTAGCAAAAAAGAAAAGAAATTTAGTTTCTAGCTCTTTGTTTTAATATAAAACACGCGGTTCTCGTAAAAAAGGCAAACAGACGTTGTGCTTTCTTATTTTTGCCTATTAATCACAAATTCTCAATGCAACATCCTCTCATTTCTATTATTCTCTGCACGTTTAATGGTGAAGCATTTTTGGAAGAACAATTACGTTCCCTTCTTGCACAAACATATCCTAATATTGAAATTATTATCTCAGATGATGATTCAATTGATGGTACAATGAATTTGCTTCAGAAATATAAAAATCACCCTGGAATCAGCATTTTCAAAAATCAGCAAAATGTAGGTTATTCTAAAAATTTTGAAGTGGCTGCTTTGCAATCTAAAGGAGCATATCTTGCGTTTTGTGATCAGGATGACATTTGGCTTCCCACCAAATTGGAAAAACTTTATACCTCAATTGGTAAGCATTCTTTGGTTTATAGCGATAGTAAATTGATTGATGAACGGGGGAATGATCTACACAAAAACTTATCGGATTATAAAAATTTACAATCCACATATCACTCCAAAGGATTTGGCCTATATAATGCTGTGTACGGCCATACTATGATGGTTAAAAGAGAGTTGCTGGAGCTTGCTTTGCCAATACCAAGTGGTTACTATCATGACTGGTGGATCGCATTACAGGCATCAAATCTAAATGGTATCCAGTTTTTAAATGAACAATTAACCCTTTACAGACAACATAGCAAAACAGCTACTAAAACCGTTCTTAATAAAGAAAAGGTTTCCCGAACTTTTAGCCAAAGATATGAGCAGTATCTGAGCGGTCTTAAATGGCTGGAAATTTTAAAAAACAACCCGCTGGAAAAAGAAAAATCATTTTACAATAATTTTTACAATTTATATCTTTTGAAGAAAAATGCGCATTATGCGTGGCCTTTGTTTTGGTTTCTACTGAAACACCATAAAAATATTTTTATGTTCGCCAAAAAAAATACTCTTAGTCAATTGATTGAAATAAGAAAACTTGCCAGAGGTGAAAAAGAGAGGTAATACATTCAAATTACTTTTTGTAAACAAATTGCGCATCTTTGGGGGGAAATGCCTTGTCAATTATTTCTTTTAAACGTTCATTAGTAGTCTTTATTCTAACAATAGGAACCATCGCCGTATTCACCATGCTCATTTGTGATACGATTTTTTCGTAACTCCATTGTGCCAAAAATGCTTGTATAAAGAAATAGCCTATTTGCCTGTTCCATATCTCTTTGTTAGACCAATAGTGTGCAATCTGAGCTTTTGCTTCCGCCAGTCCGTAAGTTTTTTCCAACGCAAGAGAAAGCGCATATTGTTCAATTAATCTTTTGGTAACACCCTGTTTACACATGTCATCACATATAGCTAACGCTAATTCAACTTCTTTTCCGTTTTGTGAATTAGGTATGCCAACCACGCCTGCATTCCACATACAATCTGTTGGTTGCATCGTTGTATTGCCAAAAGATTTACCAACTACCTGTCGCCACATTCTTTTTTCAGTCTTGCTTTTTTTTCGAGATAAAGCACCTTCATTTTCGTGCATTAATGCTTGCCCGTTGATAAGACTCTCTTCTACTTCCGATAGATTAGCTAACAAAAATGTGTCTGTGTCCAAATATATCAATGGTTCATTTGGATATAAATGAGCAACTTTTTCGATTGCCTTTATTTTTATTCTCCAAAAAAAGTCATGCTCACCTTTCCACTCAGCTAATTCATCACTTGAAACTTTAATAATGTTCACACTTGATCCTAAATGGACATAAGAACCTTCATCATCTGTGATCACATTAATAGAATGTAAAAACTTCGGGTTCGTTAGAAATGAATAGATCGAAAAGGCAGCCTGCAAATGTATCGAAGGGTTATTACCAAAAGTGAGATAAAGTAGATTCATATTTTATATTCAAATAGCCCAAAATTGGATCAATAGTTTAAATTATTTATGAAAGATAATAAGTATTTGTTTCAGATGATGCATAACCAGGGTATCCTTTAAAGTTCGAATTACAAGATCAATTTACGATAATTTGATTCAAAATATTAAAACTCTAAACAGCAAATTTGTCATTTTTTCTTTTTTAATCTATTTGAACCACCTTGCAATATAAGTTTTATAATACCTCTGCGCCAACCATGAAATACGTCGCTTAAGATTTTTATTTTTGGATGAAATTGTTGATGAAAGTAAACCATTGTGAGAGCCTTGTTCTGTTAATGGCGGATCTGCCCAAAACATTTTTACTACATTTCTGTCAATAAGTGAATTATGCCACCAGTCAATGACCTGTTTGCATTTATTTTCTTTTAAGTCATCTAATATATCTTTTGCCGCCTTTAGATCAATCAGGTAAGCCCCAGCGCACCGGCCTGAATTAGCAGCGTATAATAATTTCCCTTTCTTTAATTTTTTAGTTGGGGGGAATTTCAAGGTTGTATTTTCCAGAGATATTAAAAACCCCGAATTTAAAGTATCGGCTTCTTTAACAACGTTTTCTATTTGATTAATAAAATTTCCTAAAAAAAACGGATCATTTTCAAAAACCAAGGCATATCGGTTATTGTTCTTAACTATTCTTTCGTAAATTAAGATATGATTAAGAGTACATGAGAGAATACCATCTGACAATATATTATGAATATCTTTTGAAAAATACTTACCCAATAAATCATTGCTAAAACATGAAGGATCGCCATCAGTAACAAACTCAAAGTTTAAACCATTTTCCTTAAATAATTTATTGATCCTCGCTTCATGATATTCATAGCCTTTTTTTGCATGAACTATATAAACACCCTCAATTCCGAATTGCCCTATCATAACTTTTTAAAGAATTTAAAAGAATAAAGTGATCAAAAATAATGAAAACTGCATATCACTTTGGCACAAAAAAGATTTCAATTCCGATGTAAGCATGATAATAAGTCTAAGTGTTCGATTTATATATTTAAAATACCTTTAAGCCAAATACACATGCTTATTCTGCAAGTTCGTCATTTTAAATAAACTTGTACGATATTTGACTCATTGAAGCTTTTCAATATATTACTACCAATAAATTTCGTGCATGAAAATTTTATTTAAATATTTAAAACCGCATAAATGGCTGGTTATCCTAACCCTTGTATTGGCTGCAATCAACATCGGTTTTTCATTGGTAGACCCCATCCTGTTGGGCAAAATGGTTAACCTTGCCAATGAACAGCAATCAGTACCCGTTACCGGCAAATTCACCTGGTCACAGTTCTTTTGGGATTATCAATGGATCACCAAAAAAGGGACACCCTATTTACAATTAGGTGTATTTTATATTTTACTTTTTTCCATATCCGTGGCAATGATCAGCCGTATCGCCAAAAATTTCCAGGATTATTTTTTGAATGTGGTGATACAAAAGTTTGGTGCAAAAGTGTTTACAGATGGCTTACAGCACGCATTGAAACTTCCCTATCATGAATTTGAAGACCAGCGCAGTGGTGAAACTTTATCCATATTAACCAAGGTGAGGGCAGATGTGGAAAAGTTCATGATTAGCTTTATCAACATCCTGTTTGGTATATTGGTGGGGGTGGTTTTTGTTTTTGTTTACGCCACTGTATTCATCAACTGGCGTATCCCGGTTGCTTATTTTGTTGGCATTTTGGTATTAACTTTTATTACCAATAAACTGAGTAAAAAAGTGAAGGTAATTCAAAAGAATATTGTGGGTCAAACCACCGCATTGGCTGGCTCCACTACAGAATCTTTACGCAATATTGAACTGGTAAAAAGCCTCGGACTTACCAAACAGGAAGTAAACAGGTTAAATAAAAATACTTATAAAATCCTGGGTCTTGAATTAGCAAAAGTAAAACGCATCCGCAGTATCAGTTTTATACAGGGCACGTTGGTGAATACACTACGGCAGGTTATTTTATTTATTTTAATGTGGCTGATTTTCCAGGATAAAATGGATGCCGGCCAGTTGGTAACCATGCAGGTATTTTCATTTTTTATTTTTGGCCCCTTGCAGGAAATCGGCAATATCCTGCTTTCATACCGGGAAGCAGAAGCATCGCTCATTAATTTTAATAACCTGATGCAGAAGGCACCCGAATCAGAACCCCGCAATCCCATGCCATTGGGAAATATAGAAACCCTCTCCTTTAACCAGGTATCTTTTCAGCACCAAACGGCTTCGCACAAAGCGATTGACAATATTAGTTTTGATGTAAAAGTGGGTGAAACCATTGCATTTGTTGGCCCGTCCGGTAGCGGCAAATCTACCTTAATGAAATTACTGGTGGGTCTCTACAGGCCTAAGGAAGGTAAGATATTATACAATAAATTGGATGAAACAGCTATCCATTTTGATGACCTTAGAAAACAGATAGGTTTTGTAACGCAGGATACCAACTTGTTTAGCGGTACTATCAAAGAAAACCTGATGTTTGTAAACCCTGCCGCTACGGATGATGAATTAAATGATGTATTGGACAAAGCAAGTTGCACCAATTTAATACAACGTGCCGAAAAAGGCCTGGACACTATGATTGGTGAAGGCGGACTTAAATTGAGTGGTGGCGAAAAACAACGGCTGTCAATTGCACGGGCGCTGTTAAGAAAACCACACCTGCTTATTTTTGATGAAGCCACCTCTGCTTTGGACTCTTTAACAGAGGAAGATATTACCAATACCATTAAAGACATTTCATCGGCAAAAGAACAAATCACTATTTTAATTGCTCACCGCTTAAGTACAATTATGCATGCAGACAGGATTTATGTGCTGGAAAAAGGTGATGTGGTAGAAACCGGTACGCATGAAAAATTACTGGAAGAAAAAGGCCTTTATTACGCCATGTGGAGGCAGCAAATAGGGGAACGTAAAAAGATGCAACAGGCTATTGCATAGGGGAACGCTATTTACGGGCTGGTTCATTTAACAGTCTCTTTTATATACAAAATCCCTAAATTTGACTTATGAAAATTGAACTCCAATACTTAAGCGATAGCAATGGGAAAACTCAGTCTGTTCAGTTACCATTGACAGATTGGGAGAAACTAATGACTAAACTTAAAAAGTATGAAAAGACTTTAAAAATAAAATCAGACTTGAAAGAAGCTTTTGATCAAGTTGCTGAAATGAGAAAATCAAAGGTTAAAAAACAGACTTTAAAAGATTTTCTTAATGAGTTATAACATTTTCCCAATTGCCAGGTTTAAGAAAGAAGCCAAACGACTCGCTAAAAAATATCCTTCATTAAAAAATGAGTTAATTGAACTTAACTCTTTCCTTTTAATCAATCCGACTTTAGGAACTCCACTCGGTTATAATGCTTATAAAATCAGAATTGCTATTAAGAGCAAAGGAGCTGGGAAAAGCGGAGGTGGCCGGATTATAACTTATGTTGTTGCAGAAAATAAAGAAATTTACCTCTTGACTATTTACGATAAGGGGGAACTTGATTCTATAAGCGATACCACACTTCGGAAAATCATAAAAAGTATAAGAGAATAAAAAAATAGCGTATAACGGAATTCACAGTTGCGGAATTCATCACTAATAAGCGGAAAATAAAAATGCTGATATTGGAGAAATATCAGCATTTTTATTTGTTCTGCTTCATGATGTTCAGGCATTGTTATTTCGGTCCTGGCGGTGGCGTTATCAAAATTCCGGTATGTCGGCACTCCCTTCTACGGCATCTCCTGAAGCACGCTTCCCTCCTTGTAATCAGGATGCCGAACGGCATCAGATATCAAAAGATCAGCCCCGTCCGAACGCAAGCCCGCAAAGTCATTCTGGCGGGGCGTTCATCCGGGCGGGCATCAGACTTAGTTTTTAGTTACCTTTGCGCCTTATGGAAAACAACAGACCTAAACCGGGCTATCTCTGGAGCATTTTTACCATGCGATGCCCCCGGTGCAGACGCGGACCAATGTTTAAGCACCCCAATCCTTACAAAAAAATAAAGTTGTCGCACATTTTCGACATGCATGATCATTGCCCCGAATGTGGTCAGAAATATGACCTGGAACAGGGATTCTGGTATGGAACAGGCTATGTAAGCTACGCCTTAGCCGTTGCCATTTCTGTTGCCACATTTATAGCATGGATGGTACTGATAGGCGTATCCACAGAAGATAACCGGGTGTTTTACTGGCTGGCGATGAATGGTGTACTGCTGGTAGTTTTACAACCCTGGATGATGCGGTTAAGCCGGGTAATTTACCTTTACTTTT
Source organism: Ferruginibacter sp. (assembly GCA_031424955.1). Lineage (GTDB taxonomy): Bacteria > Bacteroidota > Bacteroidia > Chitinophagales > Chitinophagaceae > Ferruginibacter. The sequence continues at coordinate 23,046 of JANPIJ010000343.1, forward strand.
TTGTAAGCTATGATGAAAACTATAAGCAAACCAAACCGGTAGAATTTGATCACAAACAATAAAGAGGTGAATGGGAAATGGTGAATGGTCAATGGGCAATAGTCAAAGGGCAATTGCAGATAATTCCATATTCACGATTTCCGGGTAGAGCGGTTCGTTTCCTCCCCGCTCCCCCACAGACCCGTACGAGCGGCTTTCCCGCATACGGTCCCTCCATTTACGGTTTCGCTTATACATAGCTGTGATAGATTTTCGGTTTTAACAACGGTATCCATTCGGTTGTAAGCTTTATGATCTTTTCCCAATTCCAGCGCTGCTTTCCTCCACGG
>JANPIJ010000344.1:0-13434 GCA_031424955.1 Ferruginibacter sp.
TTAGAAAGTTTACACCTTTTAAAAGGTGTAAACTTTCTAAAAATGGATGCTGCAGAAAAACAAATTAATGTTATCATCGCACAATCTCTTTCATTACAAAATCAGCGTCAGATTTTGCAGTGGGTATCCAACACGTGCGTACCCGAAAGATACCGGGTTGGCTTACAAAAAAGAAAATCATTCTTTAGTTGAATGATGAAAAACATTTTAATAAAAAAAGTTTCGATAGCCATCAATGTTAGCTATCTTAATGATTCATGTCATAATCGATGTATTTTATTTCACCGATTTTTGCCAAAATTTAGCGCTTAACAAAATAAAAAATCCCATCGAATGTCTAAGGCCATTTATATTGCTTCAACAGAACCAAATAGCGGTAAGTCGGTAATTACGCTAGGACTGATGAATATTTTAGTCGGAAAAATTAAGAATATTGCCTATTTCAAACCCATTGTAAACGAGCGTGCAGAAACAAATAAAGACGTTCATATTGAAACCATCCTTACCCAATTTGGATTAAAGGCGAATTATACTGACACTTTTGCATTCACCTATGATGAACTGTTGCACCATCGCAGTGAAGGCAATAATTCCTTTATCATTGACGGCATTATTTCAAAATTTAAGAAGCTGGAAGAAAGCCATGATTTTGTAGTAGTGGAAGGCACCGGTTTTAACGGCGATGGTGCCTCATTTGAATTTGATTCGAATATTGACATCGCAAAAAACCTCGGTATCCCCCTCATTTTAATCACCAAAGGCGACAGTGGCACCCCGGAGGAAATTGGCAATAGTATCTTATCTTCTTACCAGGTTTTACACGATAAGGAAGTGCAGGTATTGGCGATGATTGCCAATAAAATAAACCCTGCGGATGTAGATGTGCTAAAGGAAATATTAAACAACCGGTTACCCCGGGATGTTATCAACGCAGTCATCCCTTTTAACAAGGACCTGGGTAATCCCACAATGAAAGAAATTGTGGAGGCCGTAAACGGGCAGTTATTATTTGGGGGTAACCTCTTATCCAACCAGGTAGATCATTTTATTGTAGGTGCCATGCAATTGCGCAATTGCCTTACCCGCTTGAAAGAAAATACATTGTTGGTAACCCCTGGCGACAGGGCTGATATTATTGTAGCAACCCTACAGGCAAATATTTCAAAGAATTATCCAAAAGTCGCAGGAATGATCCTTTCCGGTGGTTTGGAACCTGAAGAGCCCATCATCCGACTGGTAGAAGGGCTGGAAACCGTTATACCAATCGTTCAGGTTACGTCGGGCACATTTGAAACGGTAAATAAGGTGGGGTCCGTTCAGTCAAGAATTTATGCCGGCAACAAACCTAAAATTGAGCTGGCCATCAGCACCTTTGAGAAATATATTGACGGGGAAGCCATCGTAAACAGAATCGTTACGGCACAACCTGAGGGTATAACCCCCCGCATGTTTCAATACCAGTTGGTAAAACGTGCAAAACTGCATAAGAAGCATATCGTTTTACCTGAAGGAAAGGATGACCGCATACTAATTGCTGCTTCAAAATTGATTAAACAGGAAGTGGTGGATTTAACCATTCTTGGAAAAGAAGACGAAATAGCCGCATCACTGTTGCGGTTGAATATAAGCCTGGATATGAATCATGTAAAAATAATCGATCCTAAAACTTCGCCTCTTTTTGATAACTATGTAACGAGTTTGTATGAACTGCGGAAAACCAAAAATGTGAATATGGAAATGGCGGGAGATATGATGACGGACGGATCTTATTTTGGTACCATGATGGTTTTTAAGGGAGATGCAGATGGCATGGTGAGCGGGGCAGTCAATACTACGCAGCATACCATCAGGCCTGCACTTCAGTTTGTAAAAACCAAACCCGGGGTATCAACGGTATCCTCCATATTTTTTATGTGCCTGCCCGACCGGGTGACGGTTTTTGGCGATTGTGCGGTAAACCCCAATCCTACCTCCGAGCAATTGGCTGAAATTGCAATTTCATCTGCGGAAAGCAGTATCATGTTTGGTATTGAACCAAAGATTGCGATGCTGTCCTACTCTTCTGGCGCTTCGGGCCAGGGGGAGGATGTTGAAAAAGTACGCCGTGCTACGGAGATCATAAAGTTGCAGCGCCCCGATTTAAAGGTGGAAGGCCCCATTCAATATGATGCGGCGGTAGACCCGGTAATCGGCAAACAAAAAATGCCTAACTCCCCCGTTGCCGGCCAGGCAAGCGTATTGATCTTCCCCGATTTAAATACGGGAAATAATACTTACAAAGCGGTGCAAAGGGAAACAGGCGCCCTGGCTATTGGCCCTATGCTGCAGGGATTAAATAAGCCGGTAAATGATTTAAGCAGGGGTTGTACCGTGGATGATATTTTTAACACCGTAGTGATCACGGCTATTCAGGCGCAGCAATAATCTTATTACCCGGTAAGTCGCCGGGTAATAAAAAATAAATTTTTAAATTGTAAATATGGAATGGGTAGTTGATATTAGCCATTCACCCTTAAAGCAAAGTCACGATGAATATTTTTGTTATCAATTCCGGTAGTAGTTCTATCAAATATCAATTGATTAAAATGCCGGAGAAGATTATTATTTGTACCGGGATAGTGGAAAGAATCGGATCTGCAAATTCAACCATCATACATAAAACATATATCGGCGGCAATGAAAATGTAATAACAGAAACGCCTGAAATATTTGACCATGCGGATGGTTTAAAGGAAGTAACGAGGTTATTAACCGATCGGGAGGTTGGTGTAATTAACGATCCTTCAGATATAGCCGCTGTGGGCCACCGGGTTGTTCACGGAGGCGAAACACTTGCGGCTACCACTTTTATAACACCAGCAGTAAAGAAAGAGATTAAAAGAATTTTCCCCCTTGCACCTTTGCACAATCCGGCACACTATGTAGGGATTGAAGTGGCCGAAAAAATATTTACACAGGCAAAACAAGTAGCAGTTTTTGATACCGCTTTTCATCATACCATACCAGAGAAAGCATACCGCTATGCTATACCTGCTGAATTCTATCATACGCATGGCATAAGGGTGTATGGTTTTCATGGCACCAGTCATAAATATGTGTCGCATCAGGCAATACAATACCTCGGTAAGTCAGCATCAAAAATCATTACCATTCATTTAGGTAATGGCTGCAGTATGGCAGCCATTGATAATGAAATATGTTTAGATACCAGTATGGGGCTTGGGCCTTTAGATGGATTGATCATGGGAACCCGCAGTGGCAATATCGATCCATCAGTAATTTTTCACCTGGTTAGCCAGTTGGGGTACGATATTGAGCAGGTAAGTACACTGCTGAATAAAAAGAGTGGTATGCTGGGCCTTACAGGTTTTAGCGATATGCGCAATATAAAAAAGGAAATTGAAAACGGAAATGCAGAAGCGAAATTAGCGTATGAAATGTATGCCTATCGCATTCGTAAATATATCGGATCGTACACCGCTGTTCTCAATGGCCTGGACGCAATAGTGTTTACAGGTGGCGTTGGAGAAAATGATTCGCTCACGAGAAAATTAGTAACTGCAAATCTCGAATGGTTGGGTATTATACCCGATGATGAAAAAAATGAACAGAGGATAAATGGTATACATGAAATAAATACTCCCGAATCCAAAGTGAAGATCTTGATAGTGCCAACCAATGAAGAACTGGAAATAGCAAGCCAGTGTTTTGATTTGTTAAACGCCAGATGAGTGCTAAGAAATGGGAGCACTATTACAAAAAATTATCTTACAATCATCACCATCCCCGTTTTCAATGGCCTCCCGTTTTTTAGGTCTATCATGTATGGGTATGCACCGGCCGGCAGTGCATTTCCTTTGAAACTGCCGTCCCATTGTTTGCTGTTACCCGTGGTTTCAAAAATGATTGTTCCATACCGGTTATACACCATCACTTTTGCATTAGGAACAGCAACCAGTGCTTCAATTTTCCAGGTATCATTCAACTGATCGTTGTTAGGGGAAAATGCAGTAGGTACATAAATGTCATTGTACACTTTTACAAACATATCATCAGTTGCCATTCCGCAGCCGGCATTGGAATTTACCGTTAAAGTGTACCGGGTGTCGTTCAATGGGGTAGCGGAAGGTTGTTCCAAAAATGGATTATCTAAGTAAGTAGGCGGCGTCCAGCTAATATTAATGTTTGATCCGCCTGCCTTTCCCTCCAGCACTACCTGTTGACCTTTCAGAAGTATTTTATCCGGGCCTGCTGCAGCAGTAGGTTTTTTTAAAACATTCACCGATACGGTAGCGGTGTCTGCACAATTATTTGTATTTGTGCTGGTAACAATTACAGAATAAATGGTAGTGTCAACCGGGCTGGCAACCGGGTTGGCGATGTTTATAGCAGTCAACCCGGTGGCAGGCGACCACAAAAAAATGCCGCCACCTCCAGCCTGGAGCATAACACTGTCTCCCTCACAAATTTTTTGTGTACTGCTGATGGTAACAAGTGGTTTGGGATTTACTATCAGCGTTACGGAGGCGGTATTTTTACATCCATACTGATCAGTAACAATCAAATTGTATAAACCACCTGAATTGTTTTTTGCGGGGAATGAGGGCGTAGCAAGCGTGGAACTAAAGCCAGCAGGGCCGGTCCAGGCATAAGTAGCTCCTCCTGAACCCGTTAAATTTACAGCACTTTTTTCGCAAACCGGGCTGTTGCTTATTGCGACTGCAACCGGAATATCACGAATTGTGATGGTTACAGGGTTAGAGGCCACCCTGCAATTGCTTATGCTGATATTTGTTCCTTCTGCTACCGACAACCGGTATTTATAAACACCGGTTGCTGTTTTGTTAAATAAATAAGCCACCGAAGTCTGGCCGGTAATATCAATCCACGTGTTTCCATTATCCAGGCTTTCCTGCCATTGCAGTGATGGGGAAATATACCCATTACCGATACTTGCATTTAATGGAAGCGTGGTTACACTTCCGGTACACATATCATAGTTCGGCAGGCTATTCGTACCGGTAGAAATTGTAACAGTTGGACCGCAAGGCCTGAAGGAAATATCATCCAATGCTATATCATTGCCACAGCCTCCTGGTGCTGTATTGGTTAATCGGATTACAACATCGCTGGTATTAATAGGGGTAGTAAAAAATAAGCCATATTGTTTCCATGTGGGCGAACCGGAGGTTGAAATATCCCCTGTAGAATAGGTGCCTAAAACAGTACCTGTAGTAGTTTCAACAGTAAAAATTAATTTTGGTAAAATGGGGCTCGGGCCGCAGGAAGTTGATAAAAGTACGTTTAAAACCCAGGCAGCGAATTCGTACGTAGTATTAGCGCATAAATTTTTAACAGTATCCACGTAAAAATCACCGGGGTTAAACGATGCATTCACCAGCATCATGTATCCATTTACGTCATTTAGCGTATGATCTTCTATGACAGTGTGCCAGGAGTTATTAAAACAACCTGCCGTATTGTTAACTACTGTATAAAAGCCATCGTTCGGACAAGTAGAAGAAGTGAAATTGTAGGTAGTAGTTGCGGCCTTCAATTGACTGCCAGGGTTAGGGCCACTACCAAAATTAACATTTACTACAGGGTCGCCTAATGACCCGCTGCAAACCTGTGCACCAACAACATAACTGCAAACTGAAAAAATAAATACAATCGCTGCTTTGAAAAAAAATATCATCTTCATCGGTCTTCGAAGGTAGTTAATTTTAACTCCGGTTTAATTGCAATGCAAATAAATAAAGCAAATGATTGCCGATTCTATTCTTAATTTGCGGCCGATCGGATTAATGTTAAGTCAGGTAAAAAGTATACATATCAAAAGGATCATTTTTGATCGAAAAAAATTGTCCCTTTTTACAACCGGGTTAATCATTCTTTCTCCCCATTTTTCAAACAATTAAATATCATTTTAGGTGGTTGTTTTATTTCAATTTATTTTTACCGCCGGTTTGGTTCACATTTTTATAATTGCCAGTAGTAATACTTCTTTTGGGTGCAGGGTGTAAGTACGTGACAGCACATTTTTTACCAGCATATTATTTATCTGAATAATTATTTAACTGCGTGATATTGAGAACTGAACCTGTAAGGGTTTGCATATCAATTAAGAAAAAGGAATTATAATAAAAAAAACAATAAACAGAAAATGGTAGACGTAATTTTAGGACTTCAATGGGGTGATGAAGGTAAGGGTAAAATTGTAGATTATTTTGCCCCTAACTATGATGTGATCGCCCGGTTTCAGGGTGGCCCCAATGCGGGACATACACTGTATGTAAAAGGTGAAAAAGTAGTACTTCACCAGATACCCAGTGGCATTTTTCACGAAGATAAAATCAACCTGATTGGTAACGGTGTGGTATTGGATCCCATCACATTAAAAAAAGAATGTGAAACCGTAGCTTCAATGGGTATTGATTATAAAAAGAATTTGTACATCAGCGAACGGGCACACCTGATATTACCAACTCACCGGGCATTGGATAAGGCTAGTGAACTGGCTAAAGGAAATGAAAAAATCGGGTCTACATTAAAAGGGATCGGCCCGGCCTACATGGATAAAACAGGCCGTAATGGACTAAGGGTGGGCGATTTATTGGACAAGGGATTTATTTCCCAGTACATTAAGATCAGGCTTAAACACCAACGCCTGCTCGATAATTATAATTTCCAGGAAGATATCAGTTCCTGGGAGGACGACTTTTTTGAATCGATTGAATTGTTGAGGCAATTTAATATTGTAAACGGCGAGTATTTCATCAACGATAAAATTCAGCAGGGTAAAAAAGTATTGGCAGAAGGAGCACAGGGGAGTATGCTGGATGTTGATTTTGGAACATTCCCTTATGTAACAAGTAGTAATACCATTTCGGCAGGTGTTTGTACCGGTCTTGGCATTGCTCCTCAGAAAATCAAAGATGTATACGGAGTTTCCAAAGCGTATTGTACAAGAGTGGGTAGCGGTCCGTTTCCAACAGAACTGAATGACGAAACAGGGGATTTGCTGCGTAAAATAGGTAGTGAATTTGGAGCAACCACCGGTCGGCCACGCCGATGCGGTTGGATTGACCTGGTGGCATTGCAATTTGCCTGTATGATCAATGGGGTTACCCAGATTATCATGACCAAAACTGATATATTGGATTCTTTACCCGAATTGAAAGTTTGTACAGGGTATAATGTTGATGGTGATGAACAAAATTATATTCCTTTTCAAATAAACCGCCTGAAAATTGATCCGGTTTATGAAAGCTTTGAAGGCTGGAAAACGGATATTACGGCCATTGATAATTACAGTGCTTTACCTGTAAATATGAAAAATTACATTGACTACATTAACAAATTTCTAAAGGTACCGGTAAAATTTATTAGTAATGGTCCGGGAAGAGACCAAATAGTGCTTGCATAAGAATAAAATATTATAAAAAAAGATGCCGTTTTTTTTGGCTATTTAAAAATCTATCAGAAATTTTACAGCATTAATAAGTTGATATATGGCTACTAAATCAGATAAAGGAAAAAAAATAACTCCAAATACGGAGGACGTTTCGAAAAAAGCATCACCAAAGTCATCACCGAAATCTAAAAAGGATGAAGATGATGATGAAGATGATGATGAAACAGAGGAAGATACTGCACCAGTAAAAAAAGGAAAAGCGGCTTCTAAAAAGAAGAAAAATGATGATGATGAAGATGACGATGACGATGATGTGGAAGAAGCAGAAGATGAATGGGAAAAGGGGGATGAGGATGTTAGCTGGGATCCGGACTTCGATGAATTTGATGTGCCAAAATCGGCAGCAAAAAAATCGGTTGGTAAAAAACCTGCAAAGGACGAAGAAGATGATTTTAAAATAGACGACGATTTTAAAGATCTTGGTTTCGATGACCTTGATGGAGGAGGTGCTGGTTTTGATGATGATGACGATTTTTAACCTGGTAAGAAGCTGGCTTTATATAACCGGCAGGGAACAATAATTAATTGAAAAAGGCGACATTTTTTCCGGTCAATAATTTTGTTGATTTCAAAAATAAGATGTTGAACTGGGTCCAACAGTTCAACATTTTTTGTTTGCTTGATAACGGTGGTTACCATTTTGACACACCGGCATTTGAATGCCTGCTTGCAGCCGGTTGTAAGCGAAAATTCATTACCACTGCCGGTGATACTTTTGAGGCATTAAAACGTTTTACTTCAGAAGAAAAAGATTGGTTATTCGGACATCTTGGTTATGATCTGAAAAATGAAACTGAGCAATTAAGTTCTATGAATTTGGACGGGATCAATTTCCCGGATTGCGCTTTTTTTGTACCCGAGGTGGTGATACAGTTAACTGAAAAAGGAGTAACTATCTATTCAGAAGAAAGCGGGGCTGTAATATTTGAAGCAATTGAATCCTTTAGTTCTTCTATTGCGGAAATGCAATCCGGTACATTAAAAATAAAAAATAGAATTCCTTCCGAAGATTACATCAGTATCGTAAAAAAATTGCAACAGCATATTTTACGTGGCGATTGTTATGAAATAAATTTCTGCCAGGAGTTTTTTGCAGAAAATGCGGTTATTGACCCATTGTCCGTTTATGTTTCACTCGTCAACATTTCACCCAACCCGTTTGCTGCTTTATATAAATTGAATGACCGCTTTTGTATTTGCGCCAGCCCCGAAAGGTATTTTAAAAAGACGGGTAATAAAATTTTATCCCAACCAATAAAGGGAACAGCCAGGCGCAATTTAATGAGTAAAGAACTGGATGAACTAAGCAGGCAAAACCTCCTGAATAGCGAGAAGGAAAAAAGTGAAAATGTAATGGTGGTAGACCTTGTTAGAAATGACCTGAGCAAAGTATGTAAGCAGGGAACTGTAGTAGTAACAGAGTTGTTTGGGATATATAGTTTTCCGCAGGTACACCAGATGATCAGTACGGTAAATGGCGAGTTGGAGGATGGAGTGGATTGGATAGATGTGGTAAGGTCAACGTTCCCCATGGGAAGTATGACGGGGGCTCCCAAAAAACGCGTGATGGAAATCATTGAACGCTACGAGCAGACTAAGAGAGGGCTATTTTCCGGCGCTATTGGCTATATCAATCCGGATGGGGATGCTGATTTTAATGTAGTCATAAGAAGCATTTTATACAACGCGGCTGCTAAATATATCTCCTTCCAGGCTGGTAGTGCCATTACCTTTTACAGCGATGCTGCCGAAGAATACCAGGAATGTTTGATAAAAGCAGAAATGATAAGGCAGGTATTGGAAAGCCAGAGCTAGGATTTTTTCTTTTCCTTTGGGTATACCGTTTTGTTTACAGGCAAACTGGCTCCGCTTAAGAGTACCTGCACTGATTCATTCAGAATTGGGTATTTATTCGCTACAAATAATTGCATTTTTTCTGGTGGAAGGCGAAGATCGAAATTGCCTGTTGCAGACAACGTGCCATCGAAATTGGGATTGTAGTGGTTGAATAAAGCGATATCCATCGCAATGTTTTTTGCTATTACAAGTGAGTTGTATTTACCTGAAATAGAAAGCACTTCAATATCCACCAACTCTTCGGTGCTTAACTTATTTTTTGCATTGTAAGGATGTTGTTTGTCATTGGTGCGGCCATAGTTGGTGCGGCCATAATTTTCTGAACCAGGAAAATCGTTCATTCCGGAATTGGCCCCGGTAGTTGTAACACCACCCATACCTTCCATAATATAATGGGTAGCAATAAACCGCTTTACGTAGGTTCTCGATTCTGCAGGCAGGTAGTATTGAAGATCCCAAAAACTTTTGCTGCCACTTCTCTTCATTGCGCTATACACTCTTCCCGGACCACCATTGTATGCGGCCATTACCAGCAGCCAGTCGTGCATCTGCCGGTAAAGGGAAAGCAGGTATCTTGCCGCAGCATGGGTGCTTTTATAATAATCCCTTCGTTCATCCAGGTATCCATTTACTACCAATCCATAATCTCTTGCTGTGTAGGGCATAAATTGCCACGGCCCCCCTGCACCTGCAGTACTGGTAGCGCCGGTACTCAGGTTAGATTCAATAACCGCAATGTATTTTAATTCTGCCGGTAATCCATATTGCTGTAAAACACTTTCTATCAGGTTAAAATAGGGTAGCCCCCAGCCTTTCATTTTCTGCAGATAATTACCATGCACCCTCATATAATCCTGCACAAAAATCTCCGCGTTCGGATTAATCTGGGCGTTGTATGGGAGTGCAGTATTATAGCTGTAATTTGAAAAAAGATTTTTAAAGCCGTATTTGGTGACCTGGTTAAAATACTGGACTTTTTCCTTTTTAGGTACCGCCCTCGATTTGATCACTTCTTCAATCAATTTATCTTCTTTAGCAATGTCTTCTTCTACGATAGTATCTTTTACATTTGTTAAAAATTCGTTGCGAAGTTCACCATCAGAAAAATGATCACCTCCCGATACCCGCAAGAAAAGCAGACACAAAAACGGTATGAGTAAAAATTTGGTCATGTACTTACAATGCTATGCTGTTTTATATTGCTGCATCAGCAAATCTGATAATTGCAGTAAAGTTACTTCATCCATTTTATTTGTTAGCACCTGCAATCCGAATGGTAGTCCGTTGCTATGCTTAAATAAGGGAATTGATATCCCGGGCAGGCCGGTAAGGTTGGCAAAAACAGTGTATATATCCGCCAGGTACATTGCAATAGGGTCATCAGAATTTTCACCAATAGCCATTGCCGTTGTTGGTGCGGTAGGCAACAGAATTGCATCGTAGCTGTTGAATATAGCAGTAGTTTTATCTGTCAGCAGGCGTCTTACCTGCTGGGCCTTGCTGAAATAAGCATCATAATAACCGGCGCTTAAAACAAAGGTACCCAGTAAAATCCTGCGTTTCACTTCTTTTCCAAATCCCTCGCTCCGGCTGCGTTTATAAAATTCTGTTAAATCAGCTATTTGTTCAGTGGTTCTATGGCCAAACCGAACGCCATCAAACCTGCTCAGGTTACTACTGGCTTCTGCCGTAGTTAAAACATAATATGCAGGAACGATGTGATCCAGCAGGTCAAACTCCACTGCTTCCACAGTGTGGCCATCCAATTTCAACTCATCAATAAGCGATAAAATGCTTTCTTTTATTTCTATATCAAGCGAGGAGTGAAATAATGCTTCTTTGAAATAGGCTATCCTGTATTTTTTATGCTCTTCAACAACAGAATAATCTATAAGGCTTTGAGTGGTTACTTGTTTTTTCCTTTCAGCAGGACTGTGTTGATCTTTAAGCAGGGCAGGCGAGGCCGTACTATCATACTCATCAGGGCCGGCAATTACTTCCAAAGTCAACGCTACATCTTCAATGTTATTACTAAATATTCCAATTTGGTCAAAAGAGGATGCATACGCAATCAAACCATATCTTGATATTCTGCCATAAGTTGGTTTTAATCCAACAATGCCACAAAAATCTGCCGGTTGCCTTACTGATCCACCGGTATCGCTACCCAGGCTGATCATGCACATGCCTGCCTGCACTGCTACCGCACTACCTCCGGATGATCCACCGGGAACCCTGGTTTCGTCCAACGCATTGAGCACATTTCCGTATGATGAATTTTCGTTGGTGCTCCCCATTGCAAATTCATCACAATTGCAGGTGCCAATAATGATAGCATCTTCATCCAGTAAGCGCTGGACCGCCGTAGCACTGTAAATGGAAACAAACCCATCCAAAATTCTTGAAGCAGCTGTAACCTTATGGTCTTTGTAGCACAAAACATCTTTTATCCCAACTACTACGCCGTGTAATTTGCCTGTAATTCCCCCCGTTTTAATTTTAGCATCAAGCGCTGCTGCCCTTTCCAACGCTTCTGCAGCGTACACTTCTGTAAAAGCATTTAGGTGTTGATGTTTCTTTATTTTATCAAGGTAATGCGTCACAGTTGCCAGGGAGGTAGTATTTCCGTCTAGCAGTTGCCGGTGATATGTATGAATATTATTGAACAAATTCAAAATAGGTTAGCTGGTATTTATAAAACTGGCTGAAATGAATGACCAATTTTTGTCATTCACTTCAGCCTTAGTTCATTAATGAAAATAAATTATTTAGGAAGTTCCTGTGCCTGCTTTGCCTGCGCCAATTGCTGCTTTAATTCTCTTAATTCCTGGTCTTTGTCTTTTTCTTTCATGCCTTCTTCTATTTCACTTTTCACGTTCTCTTTTGCATCTTTAAATTCACGCATGCCTTTTCCAATACCTTTCATTAACTCGGGTATTTTTTTACCGCCAAATAATAATACAATTGCGAGGATGATAAATATCCACTCGGAACCACCCGGCATTCCAAATAATAAAACTGATGCTAAAACATTTGATACTATCATAATTATAAAGTTGAAAAACAAAGATAAATTAAATAATGACTATTCATTCCCTTTTGTCTAAAAACTATGTTGTATGCGTGTTAAGAAAGTCAATAAATTGCCCGTATAATTTTATTCATTTATTACCTGATAGATCGGCCGCATTTGGCTTTTCCATTGGCGGCCTCGTAAGTTGTAATGCTCCTGGAACAGGAAATTAATAATGTAGTGCCAATAATAATTACCAGGGAGAAAATGTTTTTCTTCATTTCGAGAGGTTTAAGGTTGAACGCTAATAACAAATTAGACTGGATTTTATTGCCCGCTGATAAATTAAAATATTTTCCAAGATAAAATTTTTGCGATCATACTACCTGGAATTTGAAAGGGCCACAAATAAAAAGGCGAAATCTTTTCGATTTCGCCTTTTACAATATTTTGGTAGCTATGCTTATTTTTTAAGTGCAACAGCCATTCTTTTTTCCTGAATACGGGCACTTTTACCGCTTCTTTCACGTAAATAAAACAATTTAGCACGACGTACTTTACCTACTTTATTTAATACTACGCTTTCAATATTGGGTGAATAGAAAGGGAATAAACGCTCAACACCCACTCCATCACTCATTTTACGTACTGTAAAAGTTGCGGTTGCTCCGGTTCCCTGGCGCTTGATAACATCGCCCTTGAAACTCTGGATACGCTCTTTAGTACCTTCAACAATTTTATAATTTACAGTGATATTATCACCTGCCTTAAATTTAGGAAGCTTGGGTGTGGAAGTTAACTGTTCGTGTACAAATTCTACTGCGTTCATAATCTTAAATTTTTCGGATTGCGAAGGTAAGGTAAATCAGCAAGTTTAAAAACGTTTAGTACAATTTTTTTTCGCCGTAAGAGAAATAGGCGTATAAAAAACCAGGCTCTTCCTGTTAAATTATACTTCTCAAGGGAAAATTAGGGACTTTAGAATTTCGCTCCACAAAGATAGAATGTACAAGTGTGCGACGCCACTGAAGCTAAATAGTAGTACTGCTGCCTGGCTCAAAAAAATCCAACTCACGATTTTGCCCCG
>JANPIJ010000345.1:0-5243 GCA_031424955.1 Ferruginibacter sp.
GGAACTTCATTCGTGAATCGTGAATGGTGAATCGTGAATCAATGTCGTTTAGTTAAGGAAAATCAATTTTCAAGATTTCCCAGGCGAGTCTCTGCTTGCAGACTAGCTAAATACAAGGAATATTGGCAGCAAGACTCGACGTTTTAGGAAGAGGAAATCTCTACCTGAAATATCATCCTTTAAAGTAATAGCAGAGAAGCCTGCCCATTAGATGAGTATTTCCCGCTCCGATTGCGGCGAGTCCTTCATAAATAGTCATTTGAATCCCAGCTTAAGCTGTGAAGAGACTCGCCTGGGAAGCCCTATAACAATTCATCATTACCTATTGCCTATTGCCCATTCACCATTGCCCTATCACAAACTATCCTGCAAAATCTTCACTCCTGTTTTATTGATGGTAGTTACATGTGTATGGTAATCCAATCCAATCCTGTTATAAATTTCTTTCATTACCGATTCTACTTTTATTGCCGTGCCTTCATCTTTACTCAGCATGAAAATAGAGGGGCCCGAACCTGAAATACCGCCGCCCAGGGCGCCTGCTTCCTTACAGTTTCTTTTTACTTCATCAAAGCCGGGTATTAAAATACTTCTTACCGGTTCAATAATCACGTCTTCCAGTGAACGGCCAACCAGGTCAAGATCATTGCTCATAAATCCTGCAACCAGCCCGGCAATATTACCCCATTGCCGGATGGCATCTTTCAGCAACACTTCCTTGCGTAAAATCTGCCTTGCATCCTTGGTGCGCACTTCAATTTGAGGATGCACAATGGTTACAAAAAGATCGGGAGAAGGAATGGAAATAATATCCAGGGGATGAATACTCCGGATCAAAGTAACGCCTCCATAAATACAGGGTGCAACATTATCCGCATGCTTTACACCCGAAGCTACTTTTTCGCCAAACATGGCAAAGCGAACCAGGTCCTTATTTGAAAAAATTTTCCCCAGTAAATGGTTGGCGGCTACTACGGAACCTGCCGCACTGGCTGCACTTGAACCTATGCCGCTTCCTGGTTTTATTTTCTTATGAATGGTTACCTCAAAACCAGTCGGCACTTCTATCTCATTGATCATTTCTACCAATGGGGCACCGGCTGTGTTCAGCGCCGGGTCCGACGGTAAAGGGTAACCATCGGCGCTGTGAATAATAATTTTCTTTTCATCCAGCAATTTAATCTCCATCAGGTCATTGGGTTCATTCAAACACATACCTAATACGTCAAAGCCACAAACAAGATTGGCCACGGTACCAGGTGCCAGCACCTTAACATACCGTTCCACGATGGGGGTATTGCGTTTAACAAAAGTGTGATCTATTTTTTGCTGATTCGGATTCATATTAGTATTCATCTTTTATAAGCTGTCTTGTCTCCCGACTTTCGGGATTAGGAGGGGTTTTTAAATCCTCCCCGTCCTGATAATATCTGCAAATACACCGGATGCAGTTATATCAGCACCGGCGCCGGCGCCCTTTATTACCAATGGCTGTTCCACATAACGATCGGTATAGAAAAGCACGATGTTATCCTTCCCATACAAATGGTAAAAATCATGTTGCGGATCAATGTGCTGCAAGCCAACCGATGCTTTTCCATTATCGTACTTGGCAACAAATTTTAATTTTTTACCCGCCGAATCTGCTGCTTCGTGAAGTTTTTTAAAATGGTCTTCGTGCGCTTCCATTGCCTCGTAAAAATCATCTACGGTACCTACCATGCAGGCAGGCGGCATAAAAGAATTATTGACAATATCTTCCATTTCCATTTTTTCGCCGGCCTCACGGGAAAGGATCATGATTTTACGCATCACATCTTTACCACTTAAATCCAGCCTCGGATCCGGTTCGGTATATCCTTCATCCTGTGCCTGTTTTACAACAGACGCAAAACTTTTTTTGCCATCATAATTATTAAATACAAAATTGAGTGTGCCGCTTAAAACAGCTTCCATAGTATGTATTTTATCACCACTCCGCAATAAGTCGTTCAATGATACAATCACCGGTAAACTGGCGCCTACATTGGTTTCAAAAATAAACTGGGCATTAAATTCTGTTGCCAGCTTTTTCAATTTGGTATAGTACTCAAAGCTGGACGAGCAGGCGATTTTATTACATGCCACTACCGAAATACTTTTCTGCAACAACTGGTCATAACAGGAAGCAACCAGTTCATTGGCCGTAACATCGGCAAACACTGCATTGCGTAAATTTTTTGCCAGGATGGTATCAATAAATTCCTGCATGTTCATAGTAGTACCATTACCCAATAATTCTTTCCAGTTGACAAGGTCAATTCCCCCATCATTGAAAAGCATTTTCTTACTATTGGCCAGCCCTACCACGTTTATTTTTAAGTGCAGCTTTTCCTGCAGGTATTTTTGTTGTTTCTCAATTTGTGCTACCAGTTTTCCACCTACATTACCTACCCCGGCTATAAATAAATTCACCTCCTTATACACGGTTTCAAAAAACTCTTCGTGTAATACGTTGATGGCTTTTCTTACATCATGGGTAGAAATTACGGCGGAGATATTTCTTTCAGAAGAGCCCTGTGCAATGGCCCTCACATTTACCCCATTGCGGCCAAGGTTGCCAAACATTTTACCACTAATGCCCGGATGGCTTTTCATATTATCACCTACCAGCGCCACAATCGCCAGTTCTTTTTCCACTTTAATGGGTTCTACTTTCTTTGTTTCTATCTCGTAGGCAAAAGTTTCATCAATCGCATTTCTTGCTGCTTCCGTATTTACCGCGTCAATACCTACACAAATAGAATGTTCTGATGAACTTTGCGTGATAAGGATCACATTTATTTTTTTTGTTGCCAGGGCTTCAAACAATCTTTTGGAAAAACCGGGGATACCCACCATTCCACTGCCTTCCAGGCTTAAGAGCGTAATGCTGTTGATACTGGAAATACCCCGGATACTGCTTCCGTTGATGGTAGCTTCTTTTTGAATCACCGTTCCCATATCCTGTGGCGCAAAGGTATTTTTTACCCAGGTAGGAATTCCTTTGCTGCTAACCGGTTGTATGGTGGGCGGATAAATTACCTTGGCTCCAAAATGCGACAGTTCCATAGCTTCCTGGTAAGATATCTGTGGTATGATCTTTACATTCGTTACCAGTCGGGGGTCTGCGGTCATCATGCCTGATACATCCGTCCAGATTTCCAGTACATCCGCATCTAATGCTGCGGCTATTATTGCTGCAGTATAATCGGAACCACCCCTGCCCAATGTGGTGTTGGTACCCTTTGCATCAGATGAAATAAAACCCGGTAAAATAAACAAGGATGATTCGGATGCATTAAAATAACCGGTTATCTTTTTATTGGTATGTGCGAAGTCTACAACGGCTGCGCCAAAATTTGAATTGGTAATAATAATCTCCCTGGAGTCTTTCCATTCGCTGCCGGTTACTTCAGATGCAAACCTGGCTGCAATAATATTGGAAGATAATATTTCGCCATAGCTTACAATCCGGTCCCTGGTACGGTCCGACAATTCTCCCAATAAAAAAATCCCGTTGCAGATATCTTCAATTTCATTGCACAATGTTTTTACGAGGCTTAAAACCCTGCTCTGCTGTGTAATGGGAATTAATTCCTTTGCTGTTTGCAAATGCCGCTGCTCGGCCTCCAGCAATTTTTCTTTATACTCTTCATTACCCTCCGATGCCAGCCTGCTGCATTCCAATAAAATGTCAGTTATCCCGCCGAGTGCAGAAACAACGACAATGGTTTTATCTTTTTTTATTTTATCTTTTACAATGGCAATTACCTTGCTGATATTTTCCGCGTTCTTAACTGAACTTCCTCCAAACTTTAAAACCTGCATGACTTTTTATTTGTGTGTAAATGTAAATAGTAAATATTATTTCCCCTTAAAAAAAGCGGCTGCCCAATGGTGATATGAAATTGCTGAACCCTTAACGGGTTGTAGTGGAAATAGTGGTACCAATAACGGAAGAAGCTACTGAAATGCTGCGGGAGATGATATGTAAATTCACTTGAACCACTTTTGATGGCGCTAAATTAGGGAATTAATTGTAATAGAGGTCAAGTATTTGAAAATTTTGAAGTATTTTCATGCTTTACTTTCATTGCTGCCAGCATTTTTTCATTTTATTAATAAATATTGAATATGGATCACCAGTCAACGCGTGGGTTGCAGCATTTTAAAAATTTAGTAGGCATTAAGTTTCAACTGTATAATAGTCTCTTTACTTCGCTCCCCTTTCACCGTATTGAAAAAACAGGAATTTTGCTGTCGTTGTTACTTAACAACTGCGAAGAAGGATATAAGAAAAAACAAAGTCCAACAGAGATTATTGAGGAGTTTTTTGCAAAACATACCACTTACAAGCAACCACAGGAACGACTTGATCTGTTGTTTCGGTTTATACAATATATAGAACGGCAGGTTGTATTATTTGATGCACTGGAAGATGCCGGTTTTAAAGAAGTACATGATACCGGCGGTGTAGGTACATTAAAGCACCTGGAAAGTGAAGTAATAGAACATAAAAAGGAAGATGAATTAAAGGAGAAACTAAAGACGTTTGCGGTAAGATTGGTACTTACGGCACATCCTACCCAGTTTTATCCGGGTGCTGTTTTAGGAATCATCAACGATCTGTCGAATGCATTGGTGGAAAACAACGCTGTTCAGATCAATACGTATTTAATGCAATTGGGTAAAACCCCTTTCTTTAAAAAGCAAAAGCCCACCCCCTATGATGAAGCCATGAACCTGATCTGGTACCTGGAGAATATTTTTTACCCGGCCGCAGGCAGAATTATTTCATTTTTAAAAAGCCAGTTCCCAAATGCAATTGATGATAAAAACTCCATCATTACCATGGGCTTTTGGCCGGGGGGCGACCGTGATGGCAACCCCTTTGTAAAAGCCGCCACTACTTTAAAAGTGGCAGATGCTTTAAGAGGAGGCATCATCAAATCCTACTACCTGGATATCAGGAGGCTGAAGCGCAGGCTCACTTTTGATGGGGTAGACACTATACTAAATGAACTGGAAAAAGATATGTACAATAATATCTTTATTCCCGGTCAGCGTACCCCGCTAAATAAAGAGAATATCCTGGCTTCATTGAATAAGATAAAAGAGATTTTAATTTATAAACACAATAGCCTGTTTCTATATTTGATAGAAAACCTGATTAATAAGGTAAATGTTTTCGGACTACATTTTGCTTCTTTGGATGTACGGCA
>JANPIJ010000346.1:0-19313 GCA_031424955.1 Ferruginibacter sp.
GGTCTGATTTTTTGATGTCTGATATTTTTCAGATTGTTACCTTATTTTAATTTGGGTAAAGCGGTATGGTGCAGTAATATGGACTATTTAGTAATATGGATAGTATTTACAATACATTTTTTGTAACAAAGACTTTAACGAAACAATAAGGCTCCCGCCATATAAAGAAATCAGACATCAAAAAATCAGACCCGTCCGAAGGGATTCATCCGGGCGGACATCAGAAATCCATTTAATCATGCTACTACATTCTGTGGATGGCCTTTTATAAAGGCTTTTACATTCTCCAACGTAACCTGCATGATCCTGCTTCTTGCTTCAAAACTTATCCACGCGTTGTGAGGGGTTATGATACAATTGGGTAGTCCTATTAACGGATGGCCCGCCAATGGAGGCTCTACACTTAATACATCCAATGCAGCCCCGGCTAATTTATTTTTTTGCAGCGCATCTGACAGTTCTTTCTCCGCTATTAACTGCCCCCGGGAGGTGTTGATGAGGAATGCAGTTGGCTTCATCAGTTCCAGCAATTCCTTATTGATAAAAGCGTTATTATCAGCCGTTAGCGGACAATGAACCGAAATAAAATCGGCCTGCATAAACAACTCATGCAGTTTCACTTCTTTTGCGCCCTTCAATGGCTTTTTACCCCGGTGATAAATCACTTTCATACCAAATGCCATTGCAATAGCCGCCACCTGTGTGCCTATCTTTCCAAGGCCAATGATGCCAATGGTTTTATCTTTCAATTCCATCACCGGATGCTTTGAATAGCACCAGTCGGCTGACCGGTACCAGTCACCTGCCTGCACAGATGCAGCGTTTGCACCTACCCGGTTGCTTAATTCGAGCAATAAAGCAAAGGCATGCTGTGCCACTGAATGTGTACCATAGGCCGGTACATTACAAACAGGAATATTTCTTTTTTTTGCGGCAGCAACATCAACGATGTTATATCCTGTTGCGGTAACAGCAATCAGTTGTAGATCTTTGGCTGCTTCAATTGTAGCGGATATAACGGGTGTTTTATTAGTGATGATAACATGTGCATGGATACTTCGTTCCATCACTTCATCTGCGGGGGTGCGATCATAATATTCCACTTTTCCAAGATCATCAAAAGCTTTCCAGCTCAGGTCGCCGGGGTTTAGTGTATATCCATCTGTAATGACTATCCGCAATTTGTAATAATTTATAAAATTAATAGTGATGCTATAACCAACAACATGTATGTCCTAAAACTATGAACAGGATTGAATGGGCCATTTGATTACGGGATACTAATTGTTACTATCATCCTGTCAACCATTAAAATCCATTTAATCCTGTTCAGACCTTATTTATTTAAACATATTTTGTAACCCCGGGTACTGCCACTGCATAAAATCCCTCTGCATTTGGCAACAATGGTGGTAATGCGTTCCAGTCATATACTTTTGGATGAAGATCTAAGCCCGAATTGATGGCTTTATCCCAGTCTACTACCTGGCCGCTATAGGTTGCCATGCGTCCAAGTATGGAAGTCATGGTGCTGCGGGCGCCGTTTTCCGCATCAGCAAACTTATACTCACCTTTGGCAATCGCTGCAAATAGTTCATCATGCTCTGTTTGATAAGGGTTATTTTCTCCCTTCTTGTCAAACTGGTATAGTACTTTGCCACTGCTGTCCGTAATAGTTCCTGCCCCGGCCTTTATTCTTCCCTTTGTACCAACCAATAGTTCGTCCACTTTACTCATCGTGCCGGGTATGTGCCGGCACTGGCTGTTCAACATGCTGCCATCTGCATAAGTAAATTCCACAAAATGATGATCAAATATTTCCCCATGATCCTTTCCTTTGCGAACCTGCCGGCCTCCCATTCCCTGGGCCTTCACCGGGTAACCTCCCTTGAACCAGTTAATAACATCAATATTATGTATGTGTTGTTCATTGATATGATCGCCGCATAGCCAGTTAAAATAGTACCAGTTGCGCATCTGGTATTCCATTTCTGTTTGTCCTGCTTTGCGTGGCCTTACCCATACACCATCATTGTTCCACCAGGCCTGTGCAGACGTGATATCTCCAATCATGTCTTTACGCTTAAATAACTCGCGGTAAGAATTCTGGTAATGGCGTTGAAGCCCTACCACCACATTTAATTTTTTTTGTTTGGCGATAGCAGCAGCAGCCAATACTTTTTGAACGCCTGCCGGATCGGTGGCTACGGGCTTTTCCATAAACACATGCTTGCCCTGTTTAATGGCTTCTTCAAAATGAATGGGCCTGAACCCGGGAGGGGTTGCCAGTATCACCACATCGGCCAGCGCAATTGCTTTCATATATCCGTCAAAGCCAACAAATTTTCTTTCTTCCGGAACATCTACTTTGGCTTTCAATTTATCCTGACCGCCCAATGACTCCGCTGTTTCATCACTGGTTATTTCCTTGTAACAATTATCCAGGTTGTCACGAAAAGCCTCCGCCATGGCCACCAGCTTAACATTTTGTTTGCTAAGCAAGGCTTGTATGGCAGCACCGGTACCACGGCCTCCGCAACCTACCAGTGCAATTTTTATCACATCATCCGCACCGGAAAAATAATTGGCTTTTGATAAAAGCGGCGCAGCAATTAATCCACCCGCAAGTAATGAACCCTGGCGTAAAAAATCTCTACGGGAAGGGCTAAGTTTAGAAGCATCGTTGTTCATAATTTATTTTTTTATTGTGATATGGTTAGAATGCAAAATTGTTAAATCCTTATACCGGTTAAAATCGGATGCTCATTTTAATAAACCATACATCCATCAATAAACCACTTTCCAAACAAAAACAGACTTTAACTACCGAATAAAATCAGCCATCGTCAAATCAGCCATCAGACATCAGTCTTTTATTTCCCAAGATAATCTTTATAAAACTGGTTTGCCTGTTCGGGTGTTGGTTGTTCCAACGGGCGGATAATCCTGAATCCAACAGCCCCTGCATCCGTGAGCCACCATTTACTTTTAGGTATCTGCGGATCCCGGTGATTCCACAACGGTTCAGATTTAAAACGGGTGGCACACCTCAGTTGTTCCGCTTCATCCTTAAAACCGCCGCCACGCAAAGCTTTTGGATATTTTGACTTGTTAGGCGCAACGATTGGATTCACTGCATTGTCGGCCATATTATCCAGGCGCTTTGCTTCATAATGATCCATCGTCCATTCACATACATTGCCAAGCATATCATACAACCCCCAGGCATTGGGCAGTTTCAATCCTACTTTTTTAAATTTTTCATCGCTGTTATCTACATACCAGGCATATTTATCCAGTTGCTTGTCATCATTGCCAAAATAGTAGCGGGTAGTGCTGCCTGCCCTGCAGGCATATTCCCACTCCGCTTCAGTTGGCAGCCGGTAAAAAACGCCGGTTTTATTATACAACCACCGGCAATACATCAATGCCCCAAACTGCGACAGACTATTTACCGGGTAACCGCCTTCCTTACCCATCCCAAAACTTAAATCCACATACTGCGGACTGGGCCTGGTTACTGCATCTACCGCCGAGTTTTCACTGGTGGTGGCATCCTTGTAAAACACATCAAACTCATCGCGGGTTACTTCAAAAGCCCCCATCCAGAAAGCGGATACGGTTAATTTACGTTGTGGCCCCTCGTCTCCCTTCCTGCCCTTCTCACTATCACTACTGCCCATTAAAAAATTGCCGGCATTAACAGGCACCATCCTGGTTTGAATATCCGAACCGGGAATGGTAAATTTATATGGCATAAACAGTTTAACAGAGTCCTGGGCTTTGGAAGAATACATACTAAAAATGCCCAAAAGAATTACAAAGAGTTGTTTCACGATATTGCAAGATTTTGATTCCGAAAGGTAAGCAATAAACTTAAACAATAATACATGTTACCGTTGTTTCCAGTAAAGTGAAAAGCCTTTTGTTGCCTTAAAAACAAACCTGCCCCTTTTCATTTCACCGATCAGTACTTCGGCCCCCAGTTGGCTTGCTAACTTTTTAGCCTTTTTGATGGATAAAATACTACAGGCGGTTGCCAGCCAGTCAGCGGTAGTACAATCTTTGGCTATCACTGTTACGTTGCGTTGGGATGTAACGCCATACCCGGTACGTGGGTCTGTGATATGGGAATACCTTTTACCCCCATAATCCATGAACTGGTATGCATCTCCGGAAGTAGTTACCGCGATATTTTGCATGAGCAAAGTTTTCGGCAAGAGGTCATCTGTTGCTTCGGGTACATTAATTCCAACCGTCCAGCCTTTGCTCCCGGGTGGTGCATTGCTCATTACGATATCGCCACTTACATTTACCAACGCCTGGTTTACCTGTTGAGCACTCAAAAAATCAATTACTTTTTGAGCAATATATCCCTGCGCAATACCACCCAAATCCAGTTGCATCCCGGGTGTTGTCAACATGACCGTTTTATTGGCCGTATCAAACTTCATTTTATTGAAGCATATTAAATTTTGGGCAGCCAGCACCGTTTCCTTTGCAGGAAATTGTTTTGTCTTCCTGGCCCTGCGCCATAGTTTTACCAGTGGCCCAACAGTTATGTCAAAAGCTCCATCGCTTTTTCCAAAAGCCGTTTTGGATAAAAGCAATATATCCCATAAAGCCGGGGAAACCTTTACCGGTATGGCATTTTCGCCTGCAGATGCGCTCAGTTTTGATAACTCACTGCTATCCATATAATCACTGAATATATTGACGAATGAATCTACCAGGTTAAAACTTTGTTTAGCAAGAAGCGCAGCCCGCACACTATCGGTTGAATACATAACAATTGTAAAGGGAGCACCCATTTTTGGTTGGGTAAAGGAATATCTTTTTTGTTGTGCCGGACATTGGGTAACAAAAAAGATAAGTACAGTAATTAATAGACGGGTAAACAAAAATAATTTTTTTACAAATGATTGTTGGTAAATTTAAGGCACAAATAATATCAAACATGCAAAGAAGAAAATTTATGCAGCAATCGCTGCTGGCCGGTGGAGCGTTGTTTACGTCAGCCATCCCTGTATTTGGTGAACAAGTCAATACCATGCAAGGCGAAAAACCCTTTCACCTGGATTATGGCTTTCATGATGGAATGTTTAAAAACCATGCTGGTGCGGATTTTATTGACCAGATAAAATTTGCATACGATGCCGGGTTCAGGTCGATAGAAGATAACGGCATGATGAGAAGAACGGTGGAGCAGCAAAAGAAGATTGGTGAAACGCTTGCGAAACTGGGGATGAAAATGGGCGTGTTTGTAATCACTTCCGATAACTGGCACTGGAAAACAACCTTAACTACGGGCAAGCAGGAATGGATTGACAAAATGGTAAAAGATTGTAAGGAAGCGGTAGAGGTTGCCAAACGATGCAATGCCAAATGGATGACGGTGGTTCCGGGCAATTATGACACCAGCCTGTCGTTGGATTTTCAAACGGCCAATGTAATAACCGCACTGCGTAAAGCATCCGACATTTTAGCACCCCAGGGATTGGTGATGGTGCTGGAAGCATTGAGTGACAACCCTGAGTTATTCCTTCGCCATTCGGATCAAACCTTTATGATCTGTAAAGCTGTAAACAGCCCTGCCTGTAAATTTTTATTTGACATGTACCACATGCAACGCAATGAAGGAAATATCATCAACAACCTAAACAAAACATGGGATGAAATAGGCTACCTGCAAATCGGCGACAATCCCGGCAGGAATGAGCCGGGTACGGGTGAAATGAATTATAAAAATATATTCAAACATATCCATCAAAAAGGATACACCGGGGTTTTAGGAATGGAGCACGGTAATGCAAAACCAGGAAAGGAAGGGGAAGTGGCGCTGATAAAAGCCTACCGCGATGCGGATGATTTTATGTAAGCAAGAGCCCAGTAGCCTAAGTACAATCTTTGCTAAACCACCAACCGCCTATTTCCTCCGCTAAATTTACTCTGCATTTTCATAAAGTTTACACCTTTTAAAAAGGGGTAAACTTTATGAAAAATGGATATTCACCCAAAATGCATTCCTTCGATTCCACTATTTAACTCCCGCCAATGTTGTTTTCACATCTTTATGTGATTGACATCATCCCTTAACTACCTGACATTTGCATCATTGTTTTAATTGAAATCTGGCCCCCGTAGATTTTAACAAAATTTCCAACCTATCTAAAATCCTGTCATCAAAAATTTTCACCAAAGAAGTAATATCATCCACACAATGAAGCAATTTATTTTACCTGCCATCGCTTTTCTACTGGTATGCTGTACCAAGGACCCGGTAGAGCAAATTCCTGAAAAGGCGGTTTCAAAGGCAGTAGAATTCCGGATAGCACAGTCGAAAGATTATTCACCGGCAGTATATGATGGTGTGCAGGCCGAATTAAAACTGACCCTTTCAAAGCAAAACCTTCAAACAGGCATTAACACCATAGTTTGGGATACTATCATTAGCAAAAGGGCGATCCGTTTATATCCCGGAATGGTTAACCAGCTTGTAATTACAAAAATTATTGACGGTATATATGAAAGCAAAGAATCGCTTCGGGTATCGCAGGTAATCAGTTATTCCGATGCAAATAACCAGGTGTACCAGCAAGGCTGGGGTGAAGATATTCCAACATCCATTGCTGTTAAAAAGGTAGACGTTAATTTGTAAAACGAAGCTTTAAAACAGAACGCCCTGCTTTTACCGGCAGAGCATTCTCTTTTAAATCAACATAGAAAGATGTCACAGCGTTGAACGAAATATTTACGCAGCAGTTGAGCCAAAAAAAAGCACCATTTGTCTTGAGTACCCGCCACCCCGGTTAATTCCCAATTCTGTATTTAACCGCTTCAGTAATCCCTTTCCAATCATCTGTCCGGAATGGGTCCGCCGGAAAACCTTCCTTATTATACAGATTGTTATCCCCGGCATCATCCGCCCAGCCAAACCTTACTGCTACCGGGTCTTTTATTCCATCCTGGTATACCACTACTTTATCTCCATCAATGTAAGCTTTGGCATATTGAAACTGGCGATCTGCACCCGCTATTTCAAAACCCTGCAGGTAACCATATTTATTTTTAGCTGATAAGCCAGTTCCAATATTCGTGAAGGACAGTATTATTTTGTCACCTTCTATTTTGAATGACTGGTAGGTTGGGCCGCTGCATACATTGGTTTTATGGTATGTTTTATTTAATGCAACAGCTGCCAGTCTTTTCCCCACATCCAGCTTATTCCGTGGATGTATATCCGCCGGGTTTCCAATATCGGTGGTTACTGCCATGCCTGTATTTGGAAGCGATAGCGTTAGTGTTTGGGCTTCTCTTAATTCGGCCCAGCTACTCCCCTTTCGACTATCGCCATTGTTGGCATTGAAGGTAGCCAGTTGCACAAAATAAAAAGGGAAGTCGCCCTGGTTCCAGTTTTTTCGCCAGTCGGTAATCATCAGTGGAAATGCTTTCCGGTATTGGTATGCACGTCCCGCATTTGATTCGCCCTGGTACCAGATGGCACCTTTAATGAAAAACGGGATAAGGGGATTCAGCATGGCATTGTAAAGCAAGGTAGGGTAACTATTGGGGCCAACACCGGCTGTACCGTTTGCCACCGCTGCCACCTGGAATAACCATTCACCTGCCAGTGAAATATTTGTTGCACCAATCGATAGTTTTACTTCCTCAGCTTCTCCGTAAATTCCACCTCCACCACCGGTATCTTCTACCCTTACTGCAATAACATTTTTACCCGCCTTTAAAATGCCGGCAGGAACGGAATATTTTCTTTTTTCGTTGTACGAAGAAGTGCTACCAACTTTTGTCCCGTTCACATAACATTCATCCGCATCATCAATCATAGCCAGCAACAATACAGCTGCTTTTCCTGCATCAGGAGCATCTAACGTAATCGTTTTTCTTAACCATACCACCCCATCAATATCTCCCAACGCCTGCTCCTCCCATAGGCCGGGCACTTTCATTTTTGGCCAGCGGCTGTCATCAAAAGACAAATCTTTCCAGGCGGATAGGTCAGCAGTTGCAGGAGGAAATACACTCTGTAATTTCTGGATGCGGTTAATGGTACCTGCTGTTTTCTCTTTGGCCAATGAATCTAAATTGAGCTTTGGCATGGTTGCAATCATGTCTTTAAATTCATCACTATTTTCAAACGCACCCCTGCTGGTCCAGGTTTCCACATGTGTGCCTCCCCATGAAGTATTGATTAGCCCGATGGGCACATTTAATTCTGCCTGTAATATTTTAGCGAAATAATACCCGATTGCGGTGAAATTACCTGCCGTAGCGGGGTCGCATATTTTCCAGTCACCACCTGCCAGGTCATCTTTTGGTTGAGATGCCACCGCCTTTGTTACTTCAAAATGCCGGATGGCCGGATAATTTGCCTGCTTAATTTCCTTATCGGCACCAAGGCTATTTACCAGCCGCCATTCCATGTTTGACTGTCCGGAGCAAACCCACACATCGCCTACCAAAATATTGCTGATTGTTATATTATTTTTACCCGCAATCAATAACTGGTAAGGGCCCCCTGTTGTTTCGGCATCCAGGTTAATTGTCCATTTACCGGTTTTATCTGCAGTTACCTTCTTTGTTTGTTTATTGAAACGGATCGTAATTTTTTCCTTACTGTCTGCCCATCCCCAAACCGGAATGCGCTGGTCTCTTTGCAAAACCATGTTATCACCGAAAATTTTCGGTAGCCGTATATTGGCTGAAACACTAAATGCAAAAAACAAAATCGTTGATGCAAGAATAATTTTTTTCATAATTGATGGATGCGTTTTTGAGGGTGTAAAAGTAGCGGATTGACATTATACAAAGCGCATAAATTTAAGCGGCGTCTTTATGGCCGAGTTACCTTTTGGCAATCTGTTACCAGGAGTTCATTCCTTCTTTTTATTCAGGGTAATAATAATGTAATTTCATTAATATTGCAGGCAGAACAACTGGTACCCCCTATGTGTTGTGTTCTTTATTTTAAAATTCATTCTGGCACTTTTATCGTCACATCAGTGGGTAGGCGATTTGATTGCCATGCCACCATTTTTACGGTATTTTTATTAATAACATAGACCGTTGTGTAAGAAAGGTGTTCCAGCATTTTGAACCATTGGTCATTTTCATCTTTATACCTAAAAACCAGGCTTGATTTTCCATTCACCACTGCTGTATTATCGTAAATTCTGATATTAGATAATTCATGAGATGAACTATCATAATATAGATTTCCATTTTTTAATGCAGTGATGTATCCTTCCTTTGGCGAAAATCCACCATGCGGAAATCCAAGTGAGACATCTTTAGCTAATAATTGATCAATTGATTTATAATCTTCGGCTAGAATCCCATCAAAGAAAGACTGATGTATTTTTTGAATTTTCTCTTTTAATACTTTATTAGACTGAGCTGCAGAAATAAGTGATAGATATAGTGTCATCCACAACATGGATATTAATTTTAGCATAACAGTAAGTTTTTGTTGTCTTTTACAATATTTATTCTCTGTTAATTTATACAATCTTCAGAATTTAAACAACCCTGTCTTAAATACTTGTCAATTTTTTGGGCATGTTAGGTCTTGCCTGCAACTACAGCAAGAATGAACCATTATTGTCCGGCAATAAATTTTAGTCAGGTTTAAAATGATTGTTATTTATATTTGGTAAACTCAACGGTTGTAAAACGCTTAAAGAATTATGAAAAATATTAGCTTATTCATTTTGCTTTGCCCGATTATGAACACAATCTCTTCACAAACCATTATTCCACTTTACAAAGACAGTATTCCCAACAGCAGGCCTTCCAAAGATGAAGAAACGTCGGAAGTTACCAATGGAATACTGATCGTTCGTAAAATTTCCCGGCCCACCTTAACCATTTTTTTGCCGGCAAAAGAAAAAGCGAATGGCACGGCTGTGGTGATATGCCCCGGTGGCGGTTACTGGATCAATGCGTCCGGGCATGAAGGAACCGATGTGGCAAAACTGTTTGCAGAAATGGGCGTTGCAGCCTTTGTATTGAAATATCGGATACCCGATGATGCAACGATGCTCAACCGGGAGATTGGCCCCTTGCAGGATGCACAACAGGCTATTAAGACCGTTAGGGAAGGTGCCAAAAAATGGAATATAAACCCGGGAAGGATTGGCATTATGGGTTTTTCAGCCGGTGGGCACCTGGCGTCTACGGCTGGTACTCATTACAATAAGGTAGTCATTCCAAATATTGAAAATACCAGCGTACGCCCCGACTTTATGATGCTCATTTACCCAGTAATCAGTTTTAACAGGAGCATTGGCCACACGGGTTCGGCGGACCAGTTGATTGGTAAAACTCCCTCCCCGGAAAAAGTACAGGAATACTCTAATGAATTACAGGTCACCAACCAAACACCCCCCACATTTTTGGTACATGCCAGCGATGATGGAGCGGTAAATCCGCAAAACAGCATTTTATTTTATGAAGCTTTGGTGCAACATAAAGTGCCTGCCGAATTGCATATTTATCAAAGTGGCGGACATGGCTTTGGTATGAAGCAGAAAAGCAGCAACGAATTATGGATGGAGCGGTGCAGGAACTGGATGGAAGTGAATGGATGGCTGAAACCATAAGCCGGGAGTTTGGGGTAGCCAACCTTTAAAATGTGGAAACCCCTGCAACAACGGTAAAGCAAAAATCCCAAAACGTAAAAAAGAAAAACATGAAACACCTGCTAATGTTCCTGTTTGCAATGGGGCCTTTTTTTATCACCGCCAGCGGCAGTGATTATCCCACCTTACCCATTGGCTCCCCGGCTCCGGCTTTCAATTTAAAAGGCACCGACCTCAAAATGTATAGCCTGGGATCCTTTGCCAAATCAACAGTATTAGTGATCATTTTTACCTGCAACCACTGCCCTACCGCCCAGGCTTATGAAGACAGGATAAAGCAACTGGTAACAGATTATGCATCCAAAGGTGTACAGGTAATTGCCATTTCGCCCAACAATCCAAAAAGTGTTCGCCTGGATGAATTGGGCTATTCCGAATATGGAGATAGTTTTGAAGAGATGCGGCTTCGTGCCAGGGACAAGGCATTTAACTTTCCTTACTTATTTGATGGCGAAACCGAAAACATCTCAAAAAAGTATGGCCCCGTAGCCACCCCGCATGTATTCATTTTTGATAAAAAAAGAATATTGCAATATACCGGCAGAATTGATGATGTGGAAAACCCGGAGGGCTCCCCTAAAAATAAGGATACCCGAAATGCAATTGAAGCAATTTTATCCGGCATTCCCGTACCTGTGCCGGTGACCAAAACCTTTGGCTGTTCCATTAAATGGGATGATAAGCAGGAACTGGTAAAAAAAGGATTGGAGGATTGGGCGAAGGAGCCCGTAACGATTGATGCCGTCAATGCGGACGGTATTAAAAACCTGCTAAAAAACGAATCCGGTAAATTACGCCTCATCAATGTATGGGCTACCTGGTGTGGCCCATGTATTATTGAGATGCCGGATTTTGTAAGCATCAACCGGATGTACCGTGGCCGCGACTTTGAGCTGGTAACCATCTGCGCAGACAAACCGGCAAAAAAAGTAAAAGCGCTTGCTACGCTTACCAGGCTGCAGGTATCGTGCACCAATTACATTTTCAATTCGGATGATATTTACAAACTGATTGAGCTGGTAGATCCCAAATGGCAGGGCGCTTTACCCTACACCTTACTGGTAGAACCCGGCGGAAAGATTATCTACACAAAACAGGGAGGCATTCAAACCATGTTTCTTAAGAAAAAGATTGTGGAGCATCCGATGATTGGAAGGGTGTATTGAAGTTGATGGTTGAGGGTTGGTGGTTGATCTTTAATGGTTGTGTGCTAAGCCTGCTTCCGACATTGTACTACCCTTAGCTTTGAAAATTTTTCTGTACATTCATATAAACTTAGAAAATTATGCGAACATTGAGTGTTTCAATATCAGACATTGAATATAACAAATTTGGCTTGAAAGACGAGAAGTTAACTTTTACTGATTTTATAGATCTTGTGAGTAAGGAATTAACAAGACAAAACCTGAACAAATGTTTGGAACTTGCAGACAAGTATGGACTTTCTAAAATATCAATGGATGAAATAACAAATGAAATAAAAGCCGTTAGACAAAATGCAAAAAATCGTAATTGACACTAATGTGATTGTTTCATCATTAATTCAACGCGGCTATTAAAACCTGATAATAAAAGAGCTTTTCATTGAATATAAAATTGAACTTTGTGTTTCTGACGAATTAATGACTGAATATTACGAGGTTTTATCACCGCCCAAATTTTCAAAGTTTCAAGATTTTTTTATTCGGGCAGAGTTCCTTCTTGCAGACATTGAAGCAAAGTCCACAAAGTTTATTCCGACTATAAAACTTCAGCTTATTTCTGATCTTGACGACAACATGATTTTGGAACTTGCTGACGAATGTTCAGCAGACTTTGTAATTACAGGCAATACGACTGATTTTACTTTTCCTGCATACAAGCAGACAAAAATTGTGACTTCAAAAGAATATTGGGAAAATCACCGACCCGAATAAGGAAGCACAGCACACAACATCGGCACCTAACCAATCATTTAATAGCAAGGGATTAATTAAAACTTTAATGAAGATTTGCTCCATGCAGTATCCCAGATTAATCTAAACGAAAATTTAACCTGCAATAAAATTATGAGTTATAAAATTTTGATGGTACTTTAGTAGGCTACGAACGTATCAATATCCTTTAAAATCCCTCCGCTTAAACTCCATCCTGCAAAAAACAATGAACTGTCAATTTTAATAATTGAATGGTTTTACTAACCGGCTAATATAAAAACAACAACAATTAGCCCTGACTTGTTTACCTTTTTGCACAACATTACGACAAAGCGGTTCAGTGTTTTATTGAACTGCTTACATGGATTATATTGATGATTTAATTTGATATGCTGGTTTTCATTTGCAGAATGGTTATAGTGAAGGATATGAATTAAAAGGAATGGCAGGCGTTGATGAAATTATTAAACTAAAATTGACAATTATTTAATCTCAGATTTATTAATCACTTAAAACTTTTTTATGGATTTTTCAATTATTATACAATTAGCAATTCTGATTGCAATTTTAAAAATTGCTTATGATATTCATAGAGTCACCGGGGCTCTAGGTACGGTCAAAAAACCTCAAACAGATCATAAGTCCGTTATGAACAAAATGGAAAACAGCACCAGTCCGGAATTGGTGGCTGGTGACCCGGGTACATTAAACCCGCCAATTCCGCCGAAAGGAGGTCCACACTATGTACAGGTAGTGGTTGTAGACCAGGATTTCACATAAGGCGATGTTGGAATATAAATTCGATGAGATAATTGTAACGATGTCAAAATGATATGAAACAACGCATCATGTTTAACCTTTTTGACTTAGCAGTTGCACTGCACAAAAATAAAATAAGAAAAAAAATAAGTCTTACCCTCATTGGACTTATTTTTTTGTTTTCGGTTAGTGCCCAATGTCCAACTAATATAGAAATAAATAAAAATATTGAGGCTACATTAAAAAACTCTTTATTGAGCGGCGGGAGTAAGCTTCAATTATTTTATGAACTTAAAAAACAAACAGATCAATGCAAACTGACAAAGGATTCCGTATACGCAAAACTGTTGTACATACTTGGATTATATGAATACATTTCAAATAAAAATTATAGTAAGTCTATTGAGTATACATTAGAATCAATTAAAGTAAATTATCTACCACAAAAATCCAGTTCTAAAGCCGCAACCATTAAATCCTATATTAACCTGGGATATTATTACAGATACATTTTTCAATATACCCAATCGCTGGCCTGCTGCGATAGTGCGATCGAAATCGGTGAACAATTCCATCTTGCCCCAACTTTAATTTTAGAAGCAAAAACTTCGAAAGCCCATATTTATTTTCTAACCGGGGATTTTCAAAAATGTATTGAGGAAAGCACCAAGGGAATTGAATTGGCGCAGCAAGAAGAAGACAATTATTATCATATAGAATTTTTAATTCAACGAAGTAATGCATTGTTTGTACAAAGAAAAACAGCGGCATCACTTGCTGATATTGAAACAGTTTTTAAAAACACAAACGACCCATTTAATTTAGCATCAGCATCAAGAATTAAAGCAAAAATATATGAATCCAATGGTTCATTCAAACTGGCAAATACCTATTATATCCAATCGGTGAATTACAGGATTAAATCAAATGACTATGCCCTCATTGCAGATGATTATGTGGATCTTGGCAGCCTTTATTTCAATAGGTTAAAAGATCCTGCGAAAGCAAAAAGGAGTTATAACAGTGCTATTGAATTTGCAAAAAAAGCACAAAACTTCACCAGTATCGCCTTGATTTATATTAATCTTGGAAATTTAAATTTAGCTGATCAAAACTATTCGGAAGCCAGGGAATATTACTATAAAACTTTTCAAACATTAAAAATCCCCCAGGGCAAAAATATACTGGAGAATCCGGTCGCGGCAATCTTTAACACAATTGGATACACTGAACTTATTACAGAATTACTGAGTAGAAAAGTATTATTATTGTTAGAATTATATAAGCAAACAAAAGAAAAAAAATATATCGATGCAGGCATACAAACAGCCCTGTTAACCGATTCAGTGATTACCCAAAAACGTCACCAGCAACTGGGTGAACAAAGCAAACTTTACTGGCGTAACCAAACACGGGATTTTTTTACCAATGCCATCGAAGCCTGCCTGTTGGCCAATGATTCCAGGAATGCTTTTTATTTTATGGAGAAAAGCAAATCGGTATTGTTAAACGACAAACTAAATGAATTAGGCGCATCCGCAAAAATATCTGAAGCAGATGCACAAAAAGAACAGTTTCTAAAAATAAGGATATTAGAAGAGCAACAAAAACTCAATGAATTAACGGCAAACACAGGCCCGTATAATGCCCAGGAACAAAAATTCTTAAAAGTAAAAGAGGAACTGGAAACCTATATCAAATCACTGGAAGCAAAATACCCGGCTTACTACAACTACAAATATGCAGATGCAGTACCAACATTGGAATCTTTACAAAAACACCTTGCTGTAAACAAAAAAAGTTTTATACACTACTTTACCAATGATACGGTGGCCTATATACTCAGCATCACTGCAACTGATACCAGGTTCATCAAGCTCTTAAAAAAAGATTTTAATGATGAACAAATCGTTGAGTTTTTACAATACAGTTCCAACAGGGAATTACTAAATACCCGGTACCCGTCATTTGCGGCTGTATCAAATAAATTGTATAAAACACTGTTTCAATCTTTACAGTTGCCAAAAGGAAGGGTTGTAATCTGTTCAGATAATTTCATCTTACCTTTTGAAGCCTTGTGCACTGATGCCGCAGGCAGAAACTTCCTTATCCGGGATTATACTTTCAGCTATGCCTACTCTGCCACTAACCTGCTTAAGCCTTACAACGCCTACGAGGCAATGGGCAATTTTATAGGTTTTGCACCGGTTTCATTTCAGCCTGCGCTGCGTGTAAATACTTTATTAAATTCCGCATCGGCATTAAATAAATCAGCCGATAATTACAGCAGCAGCTTACTGTTTACAAATACCACCGCCACAAAAAGCAATTTCATTAACAATATCGGCGGTTATACGATCGCCAATATCTTTTCGCATGCAAGCGCCGACAGTAGCGAAAATGAACCCCGGTTATATATGCAGGATGGTGTCATCCATCTCTCCGAATTACAGTTGTTAAATAAGCCCGCTACCAGGCTGGTGGTGCTGAGTGCCTGCCAAACCAATGTGGGTAAAAATGCAACCGGCGAAGGGATCTACAGCCTGGCAAGGGGCTTTTCGGCTGCGGGCATTCCTTCCATTGCCGCTACTTTGTGGAATGCAGATGAGGATGTGATTTATGCGATATCCGCAAAATTTCATGAATATCTTTCCAGGGGAATGAGCAAAGACAGTGCCTTGCAAAAAGCCAAACTTGATGTATTAACAACCAATCTCAACAGCGAGAAATCGTTGCCCTACTACTGGGCAAATATGATACTGATCGGCAATACCGAATCTCTTGAATTATCCGCTGATTCAAACAGGTGGTGGTGGATTACAGGCATTGCGGTGGCGATATTGGTGCTGACCATTTTGATTGTTATAAAGCACCGAAGCGGCAAATCACGTTAGGGAAGCTTCGGTATATTTTTACCGGAAAGCCACTAAAAAAAAGGCTATCTCTGTTGGAGACCGAAAGGATGGATGATATTATTTAAACTCCCTTTCAAACTCCACAGGTGAGCAAATGATTGTAGCAAGTTACTTAATAAGCCCCGCCAATATCCTTTTGAACATGCACGGTTTAAAGTTCAATGTCTGCTTCACCTAAAATATTTCATTATGAAAAAGACAGATCTCCTTTCAGTCGTGTTTTTTAGTTTCACACTGTTTCAACATCCGCTTTCATTTGCACAAACAGACTCCCAGGGAAGGGTGTTGAAAAATGCGATGGATAGTATGATTAAAGAAAGTAATTATACCCGGATTCCGGCAAAGGATTTTGAAGAACTGCTGGAAACAAAAGTGTCTGCAACCATCAACGAAAAATTTACCTTCTGGTTTACGGTGATCGGAATTTTCATTACCGCTGTTGCGGGATTGGCAGCTTATGCATTTAACAATAAGATCAAGCAGCTGGTATTGGAACAGGTAAAAATCCAATCCGAAAAAGAAACGGAAAGCATCAAAAAATATGTGATGGATTCAAAGAAATACACGCTGCGGAGCGACCTGGAAGTAATACGGAAAAAAATGGAGAAATCCATTACAGATGCAAACATCATTGAAGCAAGGAAACTGCTGGAAGAAATTAAGGGCTTCAACAACCCCGAACTATTATCAGAAATAGTGGACCTGCTGGCGCTGGCATATTCCAGCAACAGGAATCCAAGGGAAATAGAAAAATTAATTGAAACCAATGAGTTGGCCTGTGAGATAAAAGTGACGAGTTATATGAATGCCGCCATTTTATATTTTGATTTGTACGAACTGGATGGTTCCGGCTGGTACAAAGAAAATTGTTTGAAGTACTGCCAGGTTGCAGCAAAGAAAGTACCGCACTATGGCGAACCCCAGGGCATTACCATTTTTGTACACGCCATTGATTATCTAAACAACCCCAATACCGAAATAAAAGAAGCCGCAAAAAAAAGTGCGAAAACACTGATTGATGAAATATTAACCGGTTCTGATTCGCTTACAGCATATAATACCATCAACCGGATAAACAGGGACAGGGCCAATGATGCCTTTAGCAAATACATTACAGAACTGGAGAAAGCCATTCCGGATGAATTCGGGAAATTATATGAAAGAGCAACACAATATGAAAAAAGCAAAAAATAATGCCGGGAGATGAACGGTTCAATCGTTGCGGAAAAGAT
Organism: Ferruginibacter sp.; assembly: GCA_031424955.1. GTDB lineage: Bacteria > Bacteroidota > Bacteroidia > Chitinophagales > Chitinophagaceae > Ferruginibacter. Next base: position 17,481 of record JANPIJ010000346.1, read on the forward strand.
GTTTCAGCACTGCTTATTTTGCACAAAAAAACCAGTGCCGGATAATAAGATATCCGGCACTGGTTATATATAAATCCGAAAAAATACGTTCCGAATCAGGTTGCAAAAACAAGCAATCACTAATACTTAAACACTTTCCCGTTCACCATCACTTCCTGCGTAGCTTCATCAAAGGTTGCCTTAAAACCTGTTCTGGCAGCAGCGTTGGTCATGATGTTGGCAATAGAATGGTAGTAACCTGCTTCCACCGGTGCATTGGGTTGTTTGCGGCTACGGATGCACTCCATCCAGTTTAGCACATGCGCAGAAGTTAAATTATCTCCGCCGGTATTTGCACCCGCCGCAACAGGAGCGATCGATGACAAAGTGATTTCAGGCAGCAAATTGGCCTTCATATTCATGGCCTTTGCCATCCTTTCACTTAACCCGCCCTTCGGTGATATTTTGTTGGTGATCAGGTTAAGTTCTCCCCCATTGGAATAATAAATTTCAGCAGGGCTTTCGTCTCCGTTATGCATACGCGACATAAATACTACCTGGAAGCCGGTGGATGGATCGTCCTTGGGACCATAATCAAAAACGGCCGTGGTGGTATCCCAGTTTCTCCTGCCATCCTTCCATTGGTAAATACCTCCGTTGGCAGTTACACTCCGTGGATGTTGCAGGCCGCTGAACCAATGCACGGTATCAATCTGGTGACTCATCCACTGACCAGGCATACCGGATGAATAAGGCCAGAATAAACGATACTCTAAATATTTCCGGGGATCAAATGGCTCATACGGACGGTTCATTAAAAAGCGTTTCCAGTCCAGGTCCTCTTCCTTACATTTGGCTACCAGGTCTGGTCTGCGCCAGCGGCCAGGCTGGTTTACATTCCAGGTAAGTTCCACCATGGTGATGGGGCCAAACTTCCCGCTTTGGATAAAATCTGCCGCCGCAGCATAATTTGGGCCGCTTCTTCTTTGGGAGCCAATCTGTACAATGCGGTCCGATGCTTTGATTGCTTTAAATGCCACCCGGTTGTCATCCATCGTTTCAGCAAATGGTTTTTCACAGTACACATCCCGTTTTGCTTTTACGGCTTCAACAGCATGGAGTGCATGCTGAAAATCGGAAGTGGCGATGAATACACCATCAATATCTTTCATCGCATGCAATTCTTCATTGTTCCGGCAGGCGGTAATATCATGCCCCATTTTTTCTTTGAGGTACTGCTGACCTTCTTCCCTTCTTAATTTCCAGATATCCGACAGAGCCACAATATCAAAGTTTTGCGCTTTGTAATGCTGCATGAAACAGGGCAGGTGCGACTGCCTGAAACGATCAGCAAAACCAATTACACCGAGCCTCACCCGGTCGTTGGCTCCGATGATATTTGCATAACTTTTGGCGCTGAAACCCATAGTTGCGATATAGGTGCCGGCTGCCGCCTTTACAGATGTTTTGAGAAAATTCCTTCGATTGTTTTTTTTCATATTGCTTATTTTGATGAGTTGGGTGAATGGTGAATGGGCAAAGGTCAATGGTCAATGGTCAATGATGAAATATTGTTGGTTTATGATGAGTTAAGGTAGTGAAAAATGCATGATGAAATCATTTGTACTTTGTTTAAAATTATTTTTATTTTCCGGCAATCCTATCCTCTGAAGATTTAGCACTGAAGCTGCTCTAACCGGTGACGGGCTTGTATAAATTTCTCCACTATCAGCAATCCTTAAAAAAGGAACGCAATTGAATGACCCCAATTCACCATTTCCGGGTAGAGCGGTTCGTTTCCTCCCCGCTCCCCCACAGACCCGTACGAGCGGCTTTCCCGCATACGGTTCCTCC
>JANPIJ010000347.1:0-21772 GCA_031424955.1 Ferruginibacter sp.
GTAAGTGCTGGTCAGTTCTATTTCTCCAAAAAAGCTACGGTATGGAATGTCTATTATATTTAGCCTTAAGCTGGTTACAGTGAAGCGTAGGTTTTCATCCGGCTCGTCTATTTCTCCCATAAATGAAATAGTACTTTTATCCACCCATTTCATTTTACTTTTTTTCAATTGTTTAAATATATTCTTATAAATTTTTACGGCATTTTCATAACTATCACCTTCATACATGATGGCCTGCCAACTGGCCGTGGTATCTTCTAAAGAATGAAAACGAAAGATGGAACAATGCAATGCACCCGGTATGCCCACTTTAGAACGATACACATCCATCTCTCCCTGTGAGGGTAATTGTTTGCCTTCAATGGTCGAAAAGTTTTTCTTAAAATCCTGTACCACTATTGCGAGCGAGTCGGAGAAAGCTTCTGATGGAAGAATGGATTTGTAAAACTGTGCGTGGGTAAATTGGATACTGCAAAAAAACAGCAGTGATAAGACAGTAGTTTTTTTCATAGAATTGGTTTGAAACGCAATATAAAAAATTAACCAGTTACAATTTGTTCAGTCATTTACTTTTTTTGAAAATTATTATTGGTTTATTATAATTGCAATTGAACAACGAAAATGAACTCATTTTATTTTGTGGTACAATTGTGTAACTGTTGCTGCAATACACTGTGTTTACCTGCTTGTTGTTTTTGGAAACTTAGGATTCCATTACTAAGTGCTAATTTTTTCATTCGTAAAATTGCCTGTCAGGGAATTCAATGAAAAGAATAAAATAGAAGGAAAAGGTTGAAAAAAGGCAATTGTTTTTTAAAGTAATTGTATAATCTACTTTCACATTCAACCTTAAGAATGTCATGGATTGCCGGCGATTACAATTGTTTAATTTAGCATTATGAAAGCAGCCACCATCAATGAAATAAAACAGGAACTAAACAGTGTTGCTCCTGCGAAATTGTTAGACCTGTGTTTGCGCCTGGCAAAATTTAAAAAGGACAATAAGGAATTATTGAGCTATTTGCTTTTTGAGGCACATGATGAATCAGCCTATATCGAGCGTGTAAAAACAGTAATAGACGAACAGTTTGCCGAAATCAATCATTCCAATTTATATTTTGCAAAAAAAAGCCTTCGTAAAATATTGAGAACGACAGCTAAGTATATACGCTATACCGGTTCTAAGCAGGCGGAAGTAGAATTGTTATTGTATTTCTGCAGTACACTACTCAAGTCACCGATACCTGTTCACAAAAGTACCGTATTAAACAACCTGTATCAATTTCAGTTAAAGAAGATCGCAAAGGTAATTGCTACCATGCACGAAGATCTCCAATACGATTATTTAAAAGAATTGAAAAAGCTGGAATGATGTAGATTTTATTTTTGTACAATATGGATAAACTGCGATAAATTATTATTCACCTACTTTTGAAAAAAAAATCATGGAATTAAAAACTTTATTTGAACAGGCTGTAGCCGATAGTAAAAACTTACCCGAAAAGCCGGGTAATGATATTTTGCTGAAATTGTATGCTTTTTATAAGCAAAGCACAGAAGGTGATATAAATATAGATGCACCGTCTAATCCATTTGATTTTGTGGCCAAAGCAAAACATGGTGCCTGGGAAGAATTGAAAGGAAAGCCGAAGGAAAGCGCTATGCAGGAATATATTGATTTAATAGCAAGCCTGAAAGGATAGGCGCACGAGGAAATTTTGTTGTCCGGTTTGATTTTAAATTGGATGAATTGTTAATCTTACCATTAATACCGGTAAGATTAATGACATTTTAAAAATAAATAGCTGGTTACAAATTAATACCCCTACATTTGCATCGTGATTATAGCTCAATGAGCACATAGTTTTTAGATAGATTCAATTTTTTACTTCTCCAACGTATTAGTTTTCTCTTCTTAAAAGTTTTGTCTTTAGTTACCATCACGGGTATTTTATTTTTTATTTATTAATTTTTAAGATTATGAACATTTACGTTTCAAATTTGAGTTTCAACACAAACGATGCTGAACTTAACGAATTATTTTCAAAATTTGGTGAAGTTTCTTCTGCCAAAGTAATTATGGACAGAGAATCAGGCCGTTCACGTGGTTTTGGTTTTGTTGAAATGCCATCTAGCGAAGAAGGCAAAGATGCAATGTTGGGTTTAAACAACAAAGAAGTAGAAGGAAGAGCAATGTCTGTTTCTGTAGCTAAAGAAAGAGAAGAAAGAACTGGCGGCGGCGGCGGAAGTCGTGGTGGTTATTCTAACAATCGCGGTGGCGGTGGTGGAAACAGATGGTAATTCCAAACTGATATACTACAAAAGAGAGTTCATTTATTGAGCTCTTTTTTTTTGCCCCAAACTGTCCCCGGCATTTTGAAAGAGATTTTTTCTTCTCCTATTCTATGTCTTTTTCAAATTGCTCATGTGGTTGTCCAAAAGACGAAATGTCTTTGATGGCTATCTGTAAAATTTATAAGCTGGTTTTAAAAAACGGCTTTATATATATGGCTCCCATATAGACCGCCCTGTATTTTCTCCCCTTCAGGGGATGGGGGTATTTTTTTCTTCTTTTAGGGGCAGGGGACTATCTTTGCCCTCTATGGCTTCCAATCGAACGGCTGCAATTAGCTTTATTTTTATTACCTTATTAATAGATGTTACTGGTATCGGACTCATTATACCGGTAGTGCCGGGATTAATTGAGCAATTAATTCACGGTAATATAAGCGATGCTTCCAGGTATAGTGGCTGGCTGGCCTTTGCTTATGCAAGTATGCAGTTCCTGTTTGCTCCTTTACTCGGTAACCTCAGCGACCGGTATGGGAGAAGGCCGGTTTTATTATTCTCTTTACTGGGACTAGGCATTGATTATATTTTCCTGGCACTGGCGCCTTCTATTGGTTGGCTTTTTGTTGGTAGAATAATAGCTGGTTTGGGAGGGGCAAGTTTTACCACCGCCACAGCATACATTGCTGATATCAGTAATCCACAAAACAGGGCGCAAAACTTCGGTATGGTAGGTGCTGCGTTTGGACTTGGGTTTATACTTGGCCCGGTAATAGGTGGATTATTGGGTGAATACGGTGTTCGCATCCCTTTCATCGTAGCAGCCTGTTTAAGCCTCTTGAATTGTGTGTATGGCTATTTCGTTTTGCCGGAGTCGTTGGCTATTGAAAACAGGAGGGCATTCAACTGGAAACGGGCCAACCCCCTTGGTACCCTTAAGCATTTAAAGAAATATCCGGCAGTGAGTGGCCTGGTTCTTTCTTTTTTCCTGATTTACCTGGCAGCTAATGCGGTGCAAAGTACCTGGTCATTTTTTACCATCAAGCAATTTAACTGGAGTGCAAAAATGATTGGGATCTCGCTGGGCCTTGTTGGATTACTGGTGGGTATTGTGCAGGGAGGGCTAATAAGGATTGTTAACCCGTGGCTTGGAAATAAGCGAAGTGTTTACCTGGGGTTGGCACTGTACACCGTTGGACTATTTTTATTTGCATTCGCATCGCAAAGCTGGATGATGTTTGTTTTTTTATTTCCGTATTGCCTGGGCGGTATTTGCGGCCCTGCGCTGCAATCAATAATATCCGGCCAGGTACCTGCAAATGAACAGGGCGAATTACAGGGTGGACTAACCAGTATAATGAGCCTGACAAATATTATAGGGCCTGTATTGATGACTACGTTATTCTCTTATTTTACAAAGCCTGCCGCACCTGTTCAATTTGCCGGGGCGGCGTTTTTTTTAGGAGCCATATTTATGGCAATCAGCCTGTTTTTAGCTTACCGAACCCTTCACCACAATACAACGATTACCTAATTCTTTTTATATATGACCTCGGGGATAGACAATTTTAAAAATGTATTTTTTATTGGGGTAGCCGGTACCGGTATGAGCGCTATTGCCCAATATTTAGCCGGTATTGGCAAAAACGTATCCGGCAGCGACCGGTTCTTTGCACCAGGCATTTATAATGAAATACAGGAAAAGCTCGAAGCTGAGGGTATACAATGCTTTTTACAAAACGGTGATGGAATTAATGAAGAAACAGAACTGGTGGTTGTTTCAACTGCCGTTGAAGGTACTGTCTATGAAGTACAGAAGGCAAAGCAATTAAACATTCCAATCATTAAGCGTTCGGAATTGCTGGCAATGATTGCTGAAAGCAAAAAAACAATTGCGGTAGGTGGTACATCCGGCAAAAGTACAACCAGTGCAATGTTATTTGATATTTTGAAATTTGCAGGGTTACAACCCAGCATTATCAGTGGGGCAGGATTGGTAAGTATTATTAAGGAAGGTAAAATAGGAAACGCCCGGGTAGGAAGGGGAGAGTGGCTCGTAATAGAGGCAGATGAGAGCGATGGATCTATTGTTCAATATCACCCGGAAGTTGGCCTGTTGCTTAATATCGATAAAGATCACCAGGAGATTGAAGAGTTGATGAATATATTCGGACAGTTTAAAAATAATACGAAAGAAATATTTATTGTCAACCAGTCAAATGCTTTGTCGAAAAAATTATCTGTTAACAGCGACCAGGATTTTAGCACAAATGAAAACATTGCGGCAGGATACCAGGCAAAAGACTTTCATCAAACCGGTTTTAATATTCAATATACGATATCCGGCGTTCCATTTTCAATCAATACAGTTGGTAAACACAATATGGAAAATGCGGTGGCAGCAACCTGTGTGGCCAACCATTTGGGCGTTGATTTAACCGTATGTGCGAATGCATTAAAAAATTATGAAGGTATTTATCGCCGCCACCAGGTATTGGGACAAAAAAATGGTGTGTGGGTGATAGATGACTACGCACATAATCCTGCAAAATGTGCTGCGTCTATTGCTGCCTGCCAGTATATTGCGCCAAAGGTGGTCGCCTGGTTTCAGCCCCATGGTTATGGCCCTACGCGGTTTTTAAGAAATGATTTTGTAAAAGAAATTGCTGCGGTATTAAGGCCGGAAGATGAGATATGGATGAGTGAAATATTTTATGCAGGCGGAACTGCTGTAAAGGATATTTCGGCCAATGATTTGATCACCGATTTGAAATCGTTGGGCACTAATGCTTTTTTTGTAGATAATAGAAATGATTTTGTTGCTGCAGTTCGGCCTCATTTATCCGGCAATTGTGTCTTATTGTTAATGGGTGCAAGAGATCCGGGATTGGAACAATTTGGAAAGGAAGTTTGGAAAGAGCTGTAATTTTATGTCCATTAGTTATAAAGTTTACACCTTTTTAAAAGGTGTAAACTTTATAACTAATCAGGTGTAAATTTTAAAACCTGGTTGGCTATAAACGCTCAGATGAATATTTTAATCAATGGCCACTCTCATTATAAATATTGAACAACTCATTGGCACCAGGGAGGAAAGTCACGTGCTGAGGGGAAAGGAGCTTTCTGAATTACCCCTGATTAACAATGCCTTTTTATTAATTGAAGATGGAGTAATTGCGGATTATGGTCCCATGTACGAACTGGATGCAAAAGTGCCGCAATTGCCAAAAGATATTATTGAAGCCGACGGCCGCTTTGTGATGCCTGCCTGGTGCGATAGTCATACCCACACTGTTTTTTCGGGATCAAGAGAAGGCGAATTTGTTGATAAGCTAAAGGGCTTATCCTATGCGGAAATCGCAACACGGGGTGGTGGTATCATACACTCCGCAAAAAAAATAAATGAAACCAGTGAAGATGCAATCTTTAATGAAGCATGGAAAAGGCTCGAAGAACTAAGTAAACTGGGAACAGGTGCCATTGAAATAAAAAGCGGCTATGGTTTAACGGTAGCAGGTGAATTAAAGATGTTACGGGTTATTAAAAGATTGAAACAAAAATCTTCGTTGACCATTAAAGCCACGTTTTTAGGGGCTCATACCTTCCCATTAGAATTTAAGGATAACCACCGGGGCTATATTGATTTAATCATTCATGAAATGCTGCCGGTAATCGCATCTGAAAAATTGGCAGATTATATTGATGTGTTTTGTGAAACCGTTTTTTTTTCACCGGACGAAACAGAAATCATTTGCAGGGCCGGAATGAAATATGGGTTGAAGCCAAAGCTGCATGTAAACCAGTTAAATAGTATTGGGGGAATAGAAGTCGGACAAAGGTTAGCTGCTGTTTCATTGGACCATTTGGAAACATTAACGGATCATGAAATCAAATTGTTATCCAACCCGGGATGGGAGGGGCTTTGCACCTTACTGCCTACTGCTGCTTTCTTTTTGCGTATGCCTTTTCAGCCGGCCCGCAAACTTATTGATGCAGGTTGCGCTGTGGCTTTGGCATCAGATTATAATCCCGGTTCTTCCCCATCCGGTAATATGAACCTGGTGGTTGCTATGAGTTGCATACAAATGAGGATGCTGCCAGAAGAAGCCATTAATGCGGCAACTATCAATGGAGCCTATGCGATGGAAGTTGGTGATCAATTGGGCAGCATCACCATTGGCAAAAAAGCAAACGTGATTTTTACCAAACCCATTCCTTCATTGGCTTATTTATCATATTCGTTTGGTACAAATTTAATTGACCAGGTGATGATAAACGGGGAGATGATATCGTAATAGGTGAATGGTGAATGGTCAATGGTCAATTGGCAATTAGCAAAGGGCCAAGAACAAAGAACATCAGGCAAAGCGCAATCCATAATTTTACATCCGCTTTGTTGCGATTATCCAGCAACTATTCCATATTTAATTCAGATTTTTTAAATCAATAGCATGAAACAGCACCTTGCACAAATTTCTATTTTGGTGGCCGATTATGATGAAGCGATACAATTCTACACACAAAAACTTGGCTTCATTTTACTGGAAGATACTCAGCTAAGCGAAACCAAACGATGGGTAAAAGTAGCACCACCAGGCTCAACGGAATGTTGTTTATTATTAGCGAAGGCGGCCAGTGAACAGCAGTCCCGGTATGTGGGAAACCAAAGCGGGGGAAGGGTTTTCCTGTATTTGCACACTGATGATTTTTGGAGAGACTATCACCAATACGCTGATAATAATATACGGTTTATCAGGGAGCCGGTTAAAGAAGAATATGGAACAGTGGCGGTTTTTGAAGACTTGTATGGTAATCTTTGGGACCTGGTTGAACCTTCCAAAATATAAATCAGCTCCCACTTTATATACTGTAATGTCCATGGCCTTATTGGATAATTCTATTAAAAACCTTTTCGATGTTAACCCCGGAATATATAATTCCGCAATCACTTTTGATGTTGATTTTTATTTTTTTGTTATTAACAATCCATTTGTAAACAACTGGAATATTAATGAATCCTATGCACATTAATAACAATTAAAAAATAAAAATCATGAAAAAGGCATTTACACTTTTAGCAATTGCAGCCCTCATTTCATCCGCCTCGTTTGCCCAGGGCAATTACCCACGCGATAACAATTACGGAAATAACAGGGGCCGTGATGTAGTCGTAACAAATAATGGAGACCGGAACGGCTATGGTAAAGGCAGGGGTGCATATTATTTCAGCCCGAGGGAAAGGAATATGCAAATAAAATCAATTAACATTGATTACAACCGAAGGATTGAGTCTGTAAACAGAAAATTCTTTATGAACAGGTCTAAAAAGCAACAGATCATTTATTCACTGGACCTTCAAAGAGATGCAGAGATTCGTTCAGTGATGGAAAAATTTAATGATCGCAGAAATCGTTTTGATGGCCGTGACAGCAGGTATGACGACCGCGGTAGAAATAACAGGTGGTAGTTCTGTCAGTAGTTTAAAAAATAAAGCCCGTTTTGCGGGCTTTATTTTTTCTCCGGATGTGAAACTACGTAAGGCCGAATAATCTGTTGTATTTGGGGTGCCGGGCATTTAAATAAAGCCCGTCAAATGAGGCAGATTTTCCATAACTTCCCTGTATGAAACATTTTAAATTCTACACCAAAGAAGATATTCTGTCTGTTACTAGAATAAGACGTTTTGAAACCAAAGTGGGCGAACGTATTTTGAATATTGGATCGGATGTGGAATGGGTTGAAATGATGCAGCATTCCAGGGCAAAGTATGTGCTGATTGGAATTCCCGAAGATATTGGGGTAAAAGCAAATTACGGAACCGGTGGTGCGGATACTGCCTGGTTACCTTTTCTCACTGCTTTTTTAAATATTCAGAGTAATGATTTTTTAACAGGTGAAGATATTTTACTGCTGGGGCATTTTGATTTTGGTGATATTAAATACCTGGTTGAAAACAATGCTTATGGACAGGAAGAAATGATTGATGCCTACCGGCATGCATTAATCATGATTGATGAACAGGTTGAAAATTTAATAAAGGTAATTGCCTCATTTAAAAAGATCCCGATTATAATTGGTGGCGGTCACAACAACGCTTACCCGATTATTAAAGGCGTGTCAAAGGGATTGCATAAGGCGGACTTGTTGCCGCTTTCTCAAATCAATGTCATCAATTTAGACGCCCATGCTGATTTCAGGAATACCGATGGAAGGCATAGTGGTAATGCATTCCGGTATGCTTCAGAAGATGGATACCTCGGTAAATATTCCATTATTGGGTTGCATGAAAATTATATCTCCCAGAATATTTTGATGGATATTTATAATGATCCCTTTGTAGATTATATCAGCTACGAAGATATTTTTATACTCGAACGGAAAAATTTTATCCAGGCGGTGGCTCATTCCACAGGATTTACGGAAGATACTTACACAGGTATTGAACTGGACCTTGACAGTATCGAGCATGTTCTAAGCAGTGCCGCCACGCCAACAGGGCTTACTCCTTTACACGCAAGGCAGTTTGTAACCTTTGTGGCCCAGGATGCCAAGCCAGCCTATCTGCATATATGTGAAGGTGCTACCCAATTATCGGATGGCAGAAAAAATGAATCTACAGGAAAGCTGATCAGTTACCTGGTGAGTGATTTTATAAAAGGATCATCCCAATCTTAGCAGGAGGTTCGCCGCGAATGCAACAATGATAACTAATTTCAGCTCAAAAAAGTTTTTAGCCGGGTATTAGTGGACATAGAAAATATTCTGGGTTGAATTTTTTTTTGAAATGGCTATTAAGCCTCAGTGTAACAAATCCGAAATTTCTTTTTCTTCTGCAATTCCTTCTTTACGCCATACCTGCTTTCCATCTTTAAAAAGAATAAAAACCGGCAGCGCAGTTACATTGTACTTTTTTAAGAGTTCCTCATCCCTTCCTCCATCTACTTTTACCAGCGTAAATTTATTGGAGTTATTAGCTTGGAGGCTTTTTAAAACCGGTTCCATTTTCTTGCATGGCGGGCACCACTCAGCGCCAAAATCAACCAATACCAGTTTTGAAGCATTGATTGCATTATTCAATTCGCCGATACTCATTTGTTGTTCAGTGGGTTTTCCTTCCACTGGCTTGTTTCCGGCTTTCCATGCGTTTATTCCTCCTTTTAATTCATATACATGGCGGTAACCAAGGGCCCTCATTTTTTCTGCAGCGGCTGCGCTTCTGCCACCACCCAGGCAGTAAACATATAAAGGCTTTTCTTTATCAATAAAGCCAATTCTCCTGTTGAATTCATTTTCATCTTTCCAATCGGCAAGCAGCGCATTTTTTAAATGACCGGCTTTATATTCTCCTGCAGTTCTTACATCCAGTAATTGTATAGAATCATTGCCGGCTATACCTTTTTCAAATTCAGCAGCCGTTAAAGTAGTGCTGGTTTGTGCATTGGTGGAAAATAAAGTTAAAGTCAAAAGGAATGTTCCTAATATCCGGTAAGTACGATTCATTAAGTTTTTTGTGCAAGCTACAAACAAAAAACCATCCACCTTCCGGTGAATGGTTTATAAAATGCTAAAAATATATTACAATGGTGAAAGGTATTGAGCATACGCATAACCTTCTTCGCCGTCCTTTGTTTTAATTTTCCACCAGCTATCATCTGTCTTTTCAATTAATGTAACAATCTCATCATGCGCAGCCTTACCAACGATATCACCTTCTGTAGTTGGTGTACTCCTGATATTAAGGTTAGTAGAATCGGTAGTTACTTTTAATTGTGCACCCGCATCGGCTTTAATATCAATGTTCATCATCAGATCGCCACTTGCCATTGAAGGGTCAATTTTATCATACAATGCCCAAAGCGCATCATAATCTGCAGTGCTCTTTGCAGTTCCGCTTACATGTAATACGCCATCTTTTTCTGCAACGGCTAAGTTAGCTACCCCCATCGTGGTGGCAGTTTGTATCAATTCAGCATATTTATCCTGGAGTGCCATGTTGTTTTAGTGTTTAAGTGTTATTAAGAATTATTTCTTGTCTGTTAATTTACTTACATCAGATTTAACTTTTGCTGCAGCCAGTATCTGCATAATTTTCATCCGGTTTGCTTTGGTAACTTCACCTGTAAGAACTGCTTTGTCACCTGAAAATTCAACTGTAACACCTTTGATGTCTTTTAATCCGTCTTTTACTTTTTGCTGGGTAGCTTCATCTAAAACAGTAGTCATAGAAGCAGGAGCCATTACAGGGGGAGGAGAGGGGGCCGCAATAGTTAAATTATTAATTACTGATTTTACACCCTTTACTTCCTGGGTAGTTTTTTCGCAATCTGCTTTGCAGGCATCATCCTTGCATTCACCTGCAATGGTAGCTACACCATCCTTCACGTCAACTGTTGTTCCGGTCATGTCTGATTTCGCTTTCAGTTTTGTTTCGATGGCAGTTTTAATGTCGCCATCCTTTGGGGAACAGCCTGCGAATCCAATAGCAACTGTAATGGCCACGGCCATAAATAATCGGGTAATTTTCATGTTTAATTTTTTTTGGTTTGAAATCGTTTTTAAAGGTATGACAAGGTAGACTGAATTCTAAATATTTATCCGGGTTATTTTATTGGCGAATGATTATTATTTTATTATTGATAATTGGGATTCAATTGCTATTCAGTTATAAAGTCATGAATACTTTTTTTACTAATAGCAGGCCAACAATATAAAAAAAATCAGTCTCCCGCCACAAGATGTTGCTGCACATTAAAATCAAGCGCCAATTTCAGTTTCTCCACAACATTGAAGATAATGGGACACATGGCATAATACATCAATGTGCCAAACAACCTGCGGTTAAAATGCGGTTTGTGCAGGTGTGGAAATTCCCTGCATTCCGTAAACCGGTATTGGTATATGGAGCATTTGGTTCCACTTAAAAAATGACATGGGATTGTATTGATGATCATCCTGCCCTGTTCGCTTTCTTCTATATATTTTTCCTTAACGGCTGCAACGCCTGTTTGCAAATTAATGGCGAGCGATTCAACTTCTTCATCCGTAACGTTTATCATTAACGATTTACAACAATTACCACATTGCGTGCAATCAATTTGGGCTGTTACCTCATCATTCAATTGATGAACGATGGTATCAATTTGTGTTCCATCCTGTTGTTTAAGAAAAATTCTGAACCGGTCATTTTCCAATTCTTTTTCAGCGGCTATTTCCTTAATTTCTTTCAAATCCGTTTGTAAAGGCACAAAAATTTATTTAGTTAATTCAAAATGAGTAATCAATTACCCAATTTTTAGAATACAACAGGTAAATCCTTCATATCATCCGTGGCGATGGATTTATCCAGTTGTTTTTTGACAAGGTCTGCTGCTGACTGTTTTTTTTGTTTTTGCAAAGATTGGTATAAGCCTTTCAATGACCAATGATTATTTGGATTTTCTTTCAGGTCTTTTTTAAAGACATCTTCTGCTTCCGAAAATAAACCAGCTTTTAACAAGGCTGAACCAAGGTATGGCCTTGCAGGTAGTATCCAATCCTTAGGTTCATTATATATTAGAGCGGCTTCGTCAGTTACAGCCGCTGTAAACAGTTTTACTGCGGTTGGCAGATCATTCTCCTGTTCTGCAATGATCCCCTCCAGTAATTTTACAGCAACTTTTGCCGCATCCGCCGGCGCATTGAATGGTTGCATCACCACCAGCATATCGGGTTTGTTTACATTTTCCTGCACAAAGGCCAGTTCTTTTTTGGCGTCTGCTACATTGTTCTTTCTTGCGAACGCAATACCCCTTGCCCAATGGTGTAATACATTTGCGTATATGTAGCTATCGGGCATTGATGGAGCTTCGAGAATTTCTTCCCATTTACCAAACCGAACCTCATTTATAACCGGTACCATATAAACATACTGAATATAGCCGCCCAGTGGGGCAGGTATCGACATGAAGGAAGTATCGAAACTTGCCTGGCATGCTGCTGCACTTTTTGAACTATAGCTATATCCTGCCCCCAACATGGCACAGGCAGTTTGCATGTGCAGGTTATGAATAAAATAAAGAGGCGCATTATTCGCAACTTCGGGATAAACAGACAGGTAATCGTTGTATCCCTTCAGCGACATTTCATTTACTTTCATTCCTTCTTTATAATACCCGCTGCGAATATAAATGTGAGAAGGCATGTGTACCATGTGTGAAACGGAAGGCATCAATTCGGATAAACGATCCGAACTGGGTAAAGCCCTTTGCGGATTATTGGATGCTTCTACGGAATGGATGTAATAATGGTTGGCTCCCGGATGTAACGGTAATTTTTGCAACGTTTTTTCCAGCACTTCCAAAATAAGTGGAGTCCAGGGTTGCGCATTTCCGTCATGTTTCCAGTATTCCCATGGGTGCAGCAGCATCATGGCATCCGCATACAACGCAGCCACATCCGCGTCATCCGGAAATTGCTTGTACCCTTTTCGCATTTCATGGGTGTACAATTCATTTAGGGATGCCCTGCTTACTGTACTATCAGATGAATATCGCAGCGCCATCGCCTTTATCAACACTTTTTCCTTTTCGGTACAGTTTGCCGACAGGGCAATTGCTTTTTGTGCAGCAGCAAAAGCCTCCGGTGTGGATGAATAAGCGAAGTCGTTGATATTGGGGCCATAAGCCAAAGCCTGCGCCCAGTATATCATTGCATTGCCATTGTCAAACTTTTCCGCCTTTTTAAACGAAGCCATTGCCTCAATAATATGAAAGGAATAATACATATTAATACCTTGCTGGAAATATAACCGGGCACTATCACTTTTTGATGCGATATTCCATTGATAATTGCCCCAGCCTTTTAGTATAATAATTCCTTTTGCCAGACTGTCGGTATTCAAATAATTCCAATCGGGGGAGCATTGTATGGTAAACTTATTTTTAAATATTTCCTGTCTCGAAATTAATTTGGGTTTGCTGTCGCTGGTTTTTTGTTTGTAGTGAAATGCAAACAGCAGTAGTAATCCCATAAAAGAGGCTGCAATCAATAAATTATTTTTCATATAAAACAGTTAAGCAGTTCCTGAATGTTCCCAATCAAATTGGATGGCATTTTTCATTCAATACAATTTCAGGCATACAAAATACTATTTATTTTCTTTATTTGAAAGTCAGTCCTATCTAATTTGTCCACTATGCTAAGTGTTACGTGTTGTAAAGATTATGCTTATTTCACCTGCAGGAAATATTTAAAATTATCTGTAAACGGGTTGCGGATTTTATTAATACCAGGCGTATTTCGGCCACTTAAAAGTAAAAAATGGAGCATACTTCTATTTATGCACAGGTGTTTAAAACCCTTCTATAATTCTCTATTCCTGATTAACTATATTTGCATCATTGAAAAAATACTAAAAAAATTAGTAGCTTGCGGCCTTTATACACCAAATATACTCGTCAGGGAAAGTGAAGGCAGATGGTACTGGGGAGAAGTTTAATTGAAAAACAATTGTTGAAGAGTGCGATCCGCCGCGGCGGACAAGCTGCAACGATGTTAAATAGCATTCATGTAGCTGGAAACAAAAAAAATATATGGCAGAAAAAGAAAGAATTGAAGTTGATTATAACGAAGACTCCATCCGCAGTCTTGATTGGAAAGAGCATATTCGTTTGCGGCCGGGAATGTATATTGGTAAATTAGGCGATGGAAGCAGTGCGGATGATGGGGTGTATGTGTTGATAAAGGAAGTGATTGATAACTGCATTGATGAACATACCATGGGGTATGGCAGGCACGTGGATGTTCGGATAGATGGCAAGACCATTACCGTGAGGGATTATGGCCGCGGTATTCCCCTTGGTAAGGTAGTAGATGTGGTAAGCAAAATAAATACCGGCGCAAAATACGACAGCAAAGCATTTCAGAAAAGTGTGGGCCTGAATGGGGTGGGTACAAAAGCTGTAAATGCTTTAAGTGATTATTTTAAAGTGACCGCCTACCGGGAAGGCAAAGAAAAAACCGCCGAGTTTCAAAAAGGCGTACTAATAAAGGAACATAAAGAATTACCCAGCAAGGAAGAGAATGGCACATTTGTAACCTTTATACCGGATGAATCCATCTTTAAAAACTTTCATTTTGTACAGGAATACCTGGATAACCAGTTTTGGAATTATTGTTACCTGAATGCAGGACTGGTAATGAACCTGAATAACAAGCGATATGTAAGTAAAAATGGATTACTCGATCTGTTACAGCGCAAAACGAATGAAGATGAAATCCGGTATCCCATCATTCATTTAAAAGGGGATGATATTGAACTGGCTGTAACCCATGGCAATACTTACGGCGAAGAGTATTATAGTTTTGTAAACGGCCAGTTTACCACCCAGGGCGGTACGCATTTGGCCGCTTTCAGGGAAGGCTACGTAAAAACGATCCGTGAATTTTTTAAGAAGGATTACGATGCTACTGATATCCGCGGGAGCATTTGTGCAGCCCTGAGTGTAAGGGTGCAGGAGCCGGTTTTTGAGAGCCAGACCAAAACAAAACTGGGGTCGCAAACTGTATCGGAAGGTGGTCCAAGCATGAAGAATTTTATTGGTGATTTTTTAGGCAAGGAATTGGATAATTATTTACATAAAAATCCCACCACAGCCGACGCGTTAAAGAAACGCATTGAACAGAATGAAAGAGAACGTAAGGAATTATCCGGCATTCGTAAACTGGCTAATGAGCGGGCTAAAAAAGCTAACCTCCATAATAAAAAGCTTAGAGATTGTAAGTTTCATTACAACGATGAAGCCACCGGTAAAGACAAGGAGAATATCCTGGAAAAGCAAAAGGAGAGTACTATTTTTATTACTGAGGGAGATAGTGCAAGCGGTAGTATTACCAAGGCAAGAAATGTAAATACACAGGCGGTATTCAGTTTACGTGGTAAGCCTTTAAACTGTTTTGGCCTAACCAAAAAAGTAGTGTATGAAAACGAAGAGTTCAACCTGTTGCAGCACGCATTAAACATAGAAGATGGCTACGAAACACTGCGTTATAACAATATTGTATTTGCAACGGATGCGGATGTGGATGGTTTGCACATTCGTTTGTTGTTGATGACTTTTTTCCTGCAGTTTTTTCCCGACCTGGTAAAAAATGGCCATGTGTATATTTTGGAAACGCCATTGTTCCGTGTGAGAAATAAACAGGAAACCATTTACTGTTATGACGAAACTGAAAAACAGGATGCTATAAAAAAGCTCGGCTCCAAGCCGGAAATCACCCGGTTTAAAGGATTGGGTGAGATTAGCCCGGATGAGTTTGCCAGGTTTATTGGACGGGATATGAAACTGCAACCGGTAATGATGTTGCCCGATACGCATATTCAGCAGTTGCTGGAATATTATATGGGAAAGAATACACCGAGCCGTCAGGACTTTATCATTGATAATTTGAAGGTGGAGTTGGATTTGGTGGAAAATTCTTTGAATTAAAAATTAAGAATTAAGAATGAAAAATTTTTTCTGAAATTGGAGTATCTGGTCATTGGAATATCTTTTAAGTTTAAAATGGATAACTAATAATTAAATATTTTTTATGGATAAGGAGAATATCATTGTTGATAAATCTTACCGGTTTGGATTGAGGATTGTCAAACTTTATATATTTCTCAGAAAAAATAAAGTAGAAAGAGAATTGATTATCCAATTGTTAAAAAGTGGCACGTCTGTAGGAGCAAATGTGGAAGAAGCTGAAGGAGGACAATCAGGTGCGGACTTTATTCATAAGATGGGGATTGCTTATAAAGAAGCCAGGGAAGTTCATTATTGGCTGCGGCTTTTGCGGGATAGCGCCTTGCTTGAAATGAAGTTAGCCGATTCTTTTCTCAAAGATGCTGATGAGTTAAAGAAAATACTCGCTTCAATTTTGAAGACTTCGAAGGGGAGGAATAATTAATTAAGAATTAAGAATGAAAAATTTAAAATGAATAAATCGTAATAATTTAACGAAGGTGTAAAAATTTTGTTTCAATACTAAAAAGAATATTATTGAAATTTCATGACTAACAAAGTAAAAAGAGAATGCCGAGGTAAAGGCATTCTTAATTCTTAATTCCTAATTTTTAATTAAAAGAATGATTCACATAGTTTTTAACGAACCTGATATAAAAGTTCTGAAAGAAGCCATTGCGCTTGATGAAACCCTGCAAGGCGAAGTAATTCAAATAAAAGACGATTACGCGGTAGGCCCGTTAAATAATATCTACATTGGGGAGGGCATTGAAGCCCGTAAGCAATGGTGGAAGGAAGTGTTAGCAGGTGGTGATTACGACGGCAAAGCAGATGCCGGCGAAGTGGACGATTACAAAATCGTTGCTGAATTGGTGGGTGCTATGCGAAGAAATGAAGAAGAGACCATCTGGATATGGGCCGCACAAAACAAACATGATGTATGCGGTTATTATTGGCTCCTCCGGTACATGAAAGAATTCCAGGGCAGGGTGTCTATTCTTTACCTGAATAATCTTCCCTTTATCAATGAAAAAGGAAATATATTTTATCCCAACTGGTTGCATGAAATTCAGCCCAAAGAATTTTTAAAAGCTAAAAAATTGGCCAGGGAAATCACCCTGAGTGAGTTTGAAGTGGATCCGGATGAATGGACAAAACTCTGCGATGAAAACAAGGGTGTCCGGTTACTGGAAGGCGGTAAAAAGCTGGCGCAGGAGGACTATGATTTTTATGATGCAGAATTAAAAAAGCTGATCACTCCCGACTGGCAGAAAGCATCTAAAATTATCCATCAGCATTTAAGTAAAGCAACCCATACCACTGGCGATGCATATTTACTGTGGCGGTTAAAAGTAATGATCGCACAGGAAATGTTTGATGTACAGGGCAAGGTTGGAAATATGAAGGAATTTGAATTAAAAACAAAGGCATAGCAGTTATGAATATCAAAGCAATTCATCATGTGGCCATATTGACGGATGACTATGAACGCAGTAAACGTTTTTATATAGATGTGTTGGGTTTTGAGGCGTTGAAAGAAACCTATCGTGCCGAACGGAAATCCTACAAATTAGACCTGGCCATCAACGGGCACTATCAAATTGAATTGTTTTCATTCCCGGAGTTTAAGGAAAGAGCCTCCTTTCCGGAGCAAAAGGGATTGCGGCACCTGGCATTCGCCGTAGCAGATATCGAACAATCGGTAGCCGAATTGGTAAGTAAAGGGGTAGATGTACAAGGCATACGCACAGATGAGTTAACCAATAAAAGATTTTGTTTTTTTTATGATCCCAACGGTCAGCCGTTGGAGTTGTACGAGATATAGTTACAGGTTTGTAAATGGAGAGTATAGGGTCGCTCTTACGGAGCGGATGTTGGTGGGAATTATGTTCTACAAAGAGGTTGCCCCGATGGGGCAGAAGCAACCGGAATTTTAAGATGGAACGGTGATAAGTATAAAAGCAAGATCTAAATAGATGGAAAAGTGAAAAGGCATAGCATGAACAAACGGCTCCATCGGAGCCACCTCTTTGTAGGACAACAATGTAATGTACATCGGCTCCGTAGGAGCCACCCTTGCTACAGGGATTTAAGCAATACCTTGAGGATACACGGGTAATGCCAATTGATAAAAAACCGAATTGTACAAATCAAATTTATACACCAACTAAATCTTTCACCATGCCAAACACCTACACCCAATTATTAACACAATTGGTTTTTGCAGTAAAAGGAAGGCACTGTGTTATCGAAGAATCATTTAGGGAAAGAGTAGAAAAATTTATTTGTGTAACGGTCAAGAATAGAAAACATAAGCCACTTGCTATTTACTGCATGCCGGATCATTTGCATTTATTAATTGGCTTAGATCCGGATCAGTCAATTTCGAACCTGGTAAAGGAAGTGAAAATCAGTTCTAATAGTTTTATCAATGACAACCATCTTACAAAGCAGCATTTTTATTGGCAGGAAAGCTATGGCGCTTTCTCTTATTCCAAATCTGCTTTGGATAATGTGGTGAAATATATCCTCAATCAAAAGGAGCATCATAAAAAGAAAACATTTAAAGAAGAATACATTGATTTTTTGGAGAAATTCGGGGTTGACTATGAAGAGAAATATTTGTTTGAATTTTATGATTGAAAAATTATCCAATATAGAAAAGCGGAAATAAAAAATGGCAACAAGTAAAAAGAAAGAAGATTACATCCACACCGACAGCGGCATTGGCGGGCAATACAAAAGCTGGTTTTTAGATTATGCCAGCTATGTTATCCTGGAACGGGCCGTGCCGGCATTGGAAGATGGGCTAAAACCCGTTCAGCGCCGCATACTGCATGCCATGAAGGAAATGGATGACGGCCGTTTTAATAAAGTGGCCAACATCATCGGGCAAAGCATGCAGTACCATCCGCATGGAGATATGAGTATTGGCGACGCATTGGTAAACCTGGGGCAAAAAGATTTGTTGATTGAAACCCAGGGAAACTGGGGTGATGTTCGTACAGGCGATGATGCGGCAGCACCAAGATATATTGAAGCAAGGCTCAGCAAATTTGCATTGGAAGTTGCCTTCAACGCAAAAACTACCGACTGGACGGTGAGTTATGACGGCAGAAAAAATGAACCGGTAACCTTACCCATGAAATTTCCTTTGTTGCTTGCCCAGGGTGCGGAGGGGATTGCGGTAGGTTTGGCAACTAAAATTTTACCACATAATTTCTGTGAACTGATTGATGCTTCCATTAAATATTTGCGGGGCAAAAAATTTGAATTACTGCCTGATTTTTTAACCGGCGGTACAATGGACGCCTCCAATTACAATGAGGGTAGAAGAGGCGGCAAAGTAAGGGTAAGAGCCATCATTGATGAACAGGATAAGAAAACACTGGTGATACGAAGTGTTCCTTTTGGGGTTACTACCACCCAGTTAATGGAAAGCATCGTGAAGGCCAACGACCAGGGGAAAATTAAAATTAAAAAAGTACTCGATCACACCGCGGCGGATGTGGAGATTATCATCGAACTGGCTCCGGGGATTTCACCTGATATCACCATTGATGCCTTGTATGCTTTTACCGATTGTGAAGTAAGCATCTCACCCAATGCCTGTGTAATTGTAAATAATAAGCCACAGTTTTTAGGCGTACCTGAATTGTTGAGAACTGCTACGGATAACACAAAGGAATTATTACGCAGGGAACTGGAGATCAAATTAAGTGAGCTCCAGGAAAAATGGCACTACACTTCATTGGAAAAAATATTCTTTGAAGAAAAGATATACAAGGAATTAGAGAAGAAGCACGAAACATGGGAAAAAGTACTGGAGGCGATTGATAAAGCCTTTACGCCCTTTAAACATTTGTTGCGCAGGGACATCACCAGGGAGGATATTGTAAAACTGACTGAAAAGCCGGTACGCCGTATATACCGACTGGATATTGATGAACTGAATGAGCAGATAAAAGGTTTGGAAGCCGATATCAAACAGGTTAAATATGATATTGAACACTTAACGGATTTTGCGGTAGCCTACTACGAAAACCTGTTAAAAAAGTTTGGAAAGGGCAGGCAGCGTAAAACTGAAATCAAACAATTTGATACCATACAGGCCAAGTCGGTAGCCATTGCCAACATAAAATTATACGCCAATTTCGCCGATGGTTTTATTGGAACCGGGTTAAAGAAAGACGAATTAATAGCAGAAGTTTCTGACCTGGATGATATCATTGCATTCACGAAGGGTGGCGTTATGAAAGTGGTAAGGGTGGTTGACAAAGCCTTTATAGGAAAGGATATTGTGCATGTAGCCGTTTTTCAGAAAAATGATGAACGCACTACTTACAACATGATTTATGTAGATGGGAAAACCGGTGTGAGTTATGCAAAGCGTTTCAATGTAACCGGCATTACCAGGGATAAAGAATATGATCTTACTAAAGGCGAAGATAAAAGCAGGGTTCATTATTTTTCAGCAAACCCCAATGGCGAAGCAGAAGTGGTAAAGATTGTGCTAAGTCCGAATTGCAGTGCCAAGAAAAAGGAACTGGAGTTTTATTTTGAAGAACTGGAAATAAAGGGCCGGGGAAGTATTGGCAACCAGGTTACAAAGTATCCAATCAAATCGGTCAAGTTTAAAGAAGCAGGTAAGTCAACCTTAGATGCCAAAAAATTGTGGTTTGACAATAAATTTGGTCGCCTGAATACTGAAGAGAAAGGAGAGTACCTGGGTAAATTTGATGCGGAGGACAGGCTGCTGGTTGTATTCAATGATGGCAATTATGAAATAACCGACCAGGAATTAACCCAACGTTTTGATGTGGAAAAAGTAATACTGATTGAGAAATTCAGGCCGGAAAAAATAATTACCGCTGTATACCTCGACAATGAGAAATTACAATACAATATCAAGCGCTTTAAAATAGAAACTACCACCTTGCACAATAAGTTCTTTTTTATAAAGGAAGGAAAAGATAACCGCCTCGAAATGGTTACAACGGACCTGGAACCTTTATTAATTGTAAGAACAGGTAAGGGCCAACTGGTTCGGAGTGCCAAGTTTAAAGTGAAAAATATGGTGGAAGTAATGGGCTGGAAGGCTGTGGGAGCAAAGTTGACAGACTATTCCAAAAGCGTGGAAATGGAATGGGAAAAGAAAGAAGAGACGGATAACCTGCAGGGCGATTTGTTTGAATAAAATATTTTTGCCAACATCACAACACAAAAGGAGAAACGCTGTACTTAACAGGGCTTCTCCTTTTTTTATAAATTGTATTTCAAAAAATGAATTTATCCAACAGGCTTACCCTGTTACATCAAGACATATTTTATAACAGGTGTACCTGCATTTTTAAAATACGTACTGAATTTAATACCTGTACTTTTGCAGCAAATGTTTCTTCATTTTAATTTATTTAATGAATCAACAAAATAACACCGAAGCGAAGGAGTTGGGATTAGTTTTATTGGACGTTGGGGTCTATCTCCTAAGTTCAGGAGCAAGTTGCAACAGGATCAGAATTACCATGCGAAGGCTGGCCACCACTTACGGATATACGCCCCATATATCCATCGCTCCAAAATCAGTTTCCCTTACCCTAAACGATGAAGACGACAATGCATTATTCAACGGCATGCATAGTATCCCTGCACAGGGAGTAAATTTCAAAACTATTTCTGGCATCAGCAGGTTAAGCTGGGAAGCGGTGGAAAATGATTTAACGCTGCAGCAGGTAAGAGATGAGCTAAACCGCCTGATCGCCCTGCCTCATTATCCACGGTTAATTGTACTTCTTTTTGTGGGGCTTGCAGGCGCTGGTTTTTGCTTTACATTCGGTGGCAAATTACCTGAAATGGTCATCACTTTTGGTGCCACAGTGTGCGGACTGTTTGTAAGGCAGGAAGCAATAAAGTATAAATTCAATCCCTATTTCTGTGTTTATTTTGGATCATTCGTGGCTTCTTTATTTGCCGGTGTATTTGTAAAGGCCGGGTTGGAT
>JANPIJ010000348.1:0-31380 GCA_031424955.1 Ferruginibacter sp.
ATGAATGATGAGTAATGAATGATGAGTAATGAATGATGTATGATGAGTTATGAATAAATAAATTGTTGTACCCTTGAAACAGTAGGGCTTTAATTCGTGTAATTCGTGTTTTATAATTCGTGCTTTATAATTCGTGCTTTACTATTCCTGTTTGTATTAACAATCTTATTTTTTCTTCCACACCTGGAATGAAAAGGGCCAGGCATGTTTTTCATCTGCCGGAAAATCAATATTTGAAACCTGTTCCCATTCCTTTTCTTCGATGGCGGGAAAAAAAGTATCTCCTTCAAAAACCGCGTGTACCCTTGTAAGATAGATCGTATCTGCAACAACCATGGATTGCCTGTAAATTTCTCCACCACCAATTATAAATATTTGCCTGGCATTTGTTTCTTCCGCTTTTTTTATGGCATCTTCCAAATCAGTCGCCGCTATTGTACCATCTGCCCTCCAGCCGGGTTTCCGGGTAATCACAATATTAGTTCGCCCGGGCAAAGGCCTGTTCACCGACTCAAATGATTTACGGCCCATGATCACCGGAAATCCCCAGGTGGTATTTTTAAAAAACTTCAAATCATTGGGAAGGGTCCACAGTAACTGGTTATTTTTACCGATGGCGTTGTTGGTGGACGCGGCAACCACCAGGGCAATGGAAGCGCCCCCCGGCCCCCCGGCCCCCCGAAGGGGGGTACTTGTAGCTTTTATATCGTTGGTCTCTATCATTGTTGGTAAGAGTGGTTTTCATTTAATTCCTAAACCATTAATAGTTGAAGAGCTTGTTCATGCTAATTCCGTTTATGCTTCGTCTTCTAAAGTCTATGGTGGTAATTTATTTTTTATACTGCTACCGGCGCCTTAATCGCCGGATGAGACTGGTAATTTACCAATTCAAAGTCTTCAAATTTAAAATCAAAAATATCTTTTACACCGGGATTTATTTTCATTTGTGGCAAGGGAAACGGTGTTCGGGTTAACTGGAGATTTGCCTGCTCAAAATGATTGTTATACAAGTGCACATCGCCAAATGAATGGATAAATTCTCCGGGCTCCATATCACAAACCTGGGCAATCATCATGGTTAGCAAAGCGTAAGAAGCAATATTGAAAGGCACCCCCAAAAATACATCTGCCGAACGCTGGTACAACTGGCAGGAGAGTTTACGTTTTTGCTCCCCTTTTAGCGGGTTAGGGGGTGTAGTATAAAATTGAAACAAACAATGACAGGGCATTAGCTTCATCTTTGGCAAATCCGCCACGTTCCATGCGCTGATAATCATCCGCCTGCTGTCGGGGTTGGTTTTTAGCTGGTCAATAACGTCCTTTACCTGGTCAACCTCTACCCCATCCGCCCCTTGCCAGCTACGCCATTGCTTGCCATATACCGGGCCGAGGCTTCCATCTTCGTCGGCCCATTCGTCCCAAATAGAAACCTTATTGTCTTTGAGATATTTTATGTTGGTATCCCCTTTTAAAAACCAAAGTACTTCGTAAAAGACAGATTTAGTATGAATTTTTTTTGTAGTCGTCAACGGAAAGCCTTTATTCAGGTCAAACCGCATTTGATACCCGAAACAACTTAGTGTGCCTGTCCCTGTCCGGTCTTCTTTTGGGATACCATTTGAAAAAATATGTCTTAAAAGTGTTTGGTATTGTTCCATGGCTGCAAGATAATTCAAATACTGCCAGTAAAAAGTGGTATAAAATAATGTGAACATCAGGTGGATTTTTATTTTTGGTAAAAACCCGCGGGAAATTGTATTATTTTCAAAAAATAATTCCCGCAGAATGAAAAAAGATAGCCAGTTAGAATTTGAAAGAAAGCATTTTCAACGTATCAGGGATGAATTAAGGGTAGGTACGAATGAAGCAGACAACCAAATTTTGCAACAAATATTTAAGACGCTCATCGCAGAAAAAAAAATTGAGGAGATAGTAAACAAAATAAAGAGCCTGTACGATTTTGCTGTCAATAGCACTTCAATAGCAAAAATGAAAATGGAATGGTGGGAAGAGTATCTTAAAGAGAATATGCAAAAAACTGCCAACGATAAAATTGTGATATTTGATTTTGAAAAAAAGAAAATTGAATTTGATTCTTTTGAACATGTTTATCAGTAATTTATAAAAATTAAAAATGAAGTAATCTGGAAACCTTATGATAACATGTTTACAAAGATTTTTACAGAATGGATTGTGGACGCTATAATTGAGGTCGGCAAACATTTTACTGTTAAAGAAAGAATCGATTTTATAAAGGAAACTATAATACTTATTGAAAAGCAGCAGGCTTTTGAAGAATACACAAAATATCAGATGAATGAGCAGTTGAATTATTATAAAAAAATCCTGGAATTAACCTTAAAAGATCTGACTATTGATAAATTCGTTTATGAAGATAGCAGAATGTTTTGTTCTGTAATTGAAGGAGACAAAATTAAAAGATTAAGGGAAAACCTGTTTGATGAAAAATTTGACGATTTTTTTAGTCTTGTAAGAACCATTTATGCCTCTGTGCCATATCAGCTATACTCGAAAACGGAATCGTCTTTTCACACTATTTTTCATGTAGTAACCCATCTTATAGACAGTAATTCCAAATCAGAAGAGGCAAACAATATTGAAAGAATTGATACCATAATTGAACACAATCCAAAAGTTTTTCTTTTTGAATTTAAACTCAACAATGCAAGTAAAGCAATACAGCAAATAAAAGAAATGAGATATCATGAAAAATATCTTGAGTTAAATAAAATTATATTTTTAATTGGAGTGAGTTTTAGCATCAGGATAAGAAACATTAATAACTGGAAAGTTGAAAAGGTTTAAACAAAAAAACAATGGAAATAAAAATACGCAGAGCAGTAAAAGAAGATTGCAGCAGGATGATGGAACTGGTGCAGGAGCTGGCTATTTATGAGAAAGAACCGGAAGCCGTAATTGTTGACTTTGATCATTTTGTAGAAAGTGGCTTTGGTGATAACCCGGTGTGGTGGGCATTTGTTGCCGAAATTGATGGCACTGTGGAAGGGTTTGCATTGTATTATATCCGCTATAGCACCTGGAAGGGGCAAAGAATGTACCTGGAAGATTTGCTGGTAACCGAAAAATTACGGGGAATGGGGGTAGGCAAATTGCTGTTTGAACAGCTTTTTGAGGAAGCGAACAAAAAGAAATACAGTGGCATCGCCTGGCAGGTATTGGACTGGAATGAACCGGCTATTAATTTTTATAAAAAATTAGGAAATGTTAATTTTGACAATGGTTGGGTAAACTGCAGTATTGAGCTGGGGTAAAATTTTACTTCCTCCATTTCAAAGCATACATTTATACTATAGATTTATTTTATCAAAACCATCTTTAAAACTTAATCCCAATGCTCCCCACCAGTACCCGCAAAATGGCGGCTTTGCTTATTTCTACCGTAGCAATGCTGGCAATCACATTTTTTTCCTGCCAAAAAGAATTAACCGGTGATGGTATTACCACCGATCCTCCAAACCTAACCACCAAAATCAGCTCCTCCGTTTCCGGTTTTGTAACCGTTAAAACCGGGCTGGCTTTAACCGGCGCTGTAGTAACTTTTGGCAACAGCAGTTCCATTACCGATAAATACGGCTTTTTTGAAATAGGCGATGTGGAAGTGGTAAAAGAAGCCGCTGTGGTTACTGTGACCATGCCCGGTTATTTTAAAGGCATCAAAACCTTCCTGGCTACAGAAGGGAAGAGCGCTTTTTTCCGGATAAAACTAATTTCCAAAACTACTGCCGGAAATGTTGATGCAGCATTGGGAGGAAGTGTTACCCTTACCAACGGCTTAACAGTAAGCCTGCCTGCAAATGCCATAGTGAATGCAGTTACCAACGCCATATATGTTGGACAGGTAAATGTATCGGCTACCTGGATGGATCCAACATCACCCGAACTTAACATGGTAATGCCCGGCGATTTAAGAGGAACGGATACAGCCGGGGCATTAAAAATATTGACTACTTATGGTATGGCGGCGGTAGAATTAACCGGCATTCGTGGCGAATTACTGCAGATTGCCCCTGGAAAAAAAGCTACGCTAACCATACCGTTGCCCGCCTCCTTGTCTGCCAGTGCACCAGCTACTATTCCGTTATGGTATTTTGACGAAACCAATGGGCTGTGGAAGCAGCAGGGTATGGCGGTTAAAACCGGCAACAGTTATACCGGGGAGGTAAGCCATTTTTCCTTTTGGAATTGTGATGTACCATCTAACTATGTTCGTTTTAATTGCACCATTACCAATGCCAAGGGAATACCTGTTCAAAACGCCCTGGTAAAGGTATCCGTGGTAAATAACCCGCAAAATGCGGGTTTTGGTTATTCCGATTCTTCCGGGTATACCGGTGGGGCAGTTCCTGCAAATGCAAGCTTGTTGTTAGAAGTATTTAGCGAATACAATTGTTTAACCGGGCTGTATGCGAAAAATTTCACTACCACTAACTCCAATGTTTCGTTGGGTAAAATAGTAATCCCGGTAGCAAATAGCGCCACTATTACCGGTAATGTAAATGATTGCGCAAACGCCCCTGTTACAAACGGGTATGTTTTAATGTATAAGAACGGACTCAATTATTTTAAGCCATTAAGTAAAACAGGTGTTTTTAATTTCACCACCACCCTCTGTGCCGGTAGTAGTAACGCAACTTTTATTGCTGAGGACAAAACCGCATTAAAGGCGAGTGATCCTATTGCTGTAAGTTTAAATTCCGGACCAAACGACCTCGGTACTTTAATCGCCTGCAAAATCAGTACACAACAGTTTATTAATTACACCATCAATGGGGTCAGCTATTCCTTAACATCACCGGTTGATAGTATTGCCCATTATAGCAAACCACAGAATACTCCTCCCACTGTAATTATCAATGGCTTTAGCCTTTCAAATAACAATATGTTCGGGAGTGCCAGTATTTACTTTGTTCATTCCGGGATCGGCTTAAATAGTTCGCAAAACCTGCTGTCATTTACCTGGCCGCAGGTAATCGATTCATTAAGGATATTGACACCTATCAACATAAAAATTACGGAATATGGTATGGTTGGTCAGTTCATAGCCGGGAATTTTTCCGGAATAATAAATGGCGCTCCGCCGGGAAATATTGCCTATAACGTAAGCTGTAGCTTTAGAGTAAGACGAAGTAATTAAAACGCGTTTGTTCCCTATTTTCAATTGCTTCCTTACAACAAGGAAGCAATTGTCATTTTACCCTGATGTTAAACTTTTAGAAAACATAATTCAGTTCTCCTATTTTTGCATTAAACCTGATTTATATAACTTAAAATAATTTCCGATGGCAGAAAAGATTACTATGAGCAGCAATGGTAAACTGAATGTACCAAACAACCCTACCATTCCTTATATTGAAGGGGATGGCATTGGCCCCGATATTTGGGGTGCAGCGGTAAGGGTTTTTGATGAAGCAATAGCCAAAGCATATAAAGGAGAAAAAAAGATTGAGTGGAAGGAAGTACTGGCGGGCGAAAAAGCTTTTAATGAAACCGGAAGCTGGATGCCGGAAGCAACCATGGATGCGTTTAAAGAATATTTACTGTCTATCAAAGGGCCGCTTACCACCCCGGTTGGTGGTGGCATGCGGAGTTTGAATGTGGCGTTAAGGCAGGAACTGGATCTATATGTTTGCCTGCGCCCGGTAAAATATTTCGAAGGGGTGCCTTCGCCGATGTGGCAACCGGAAAAGGTAAACATGGTGATTTTTCGGGAAAATACAGAAGACATTTACGCAGGTATTGAATATATGACCGGCACTCCGGAAGCCAAAAAGCTGCTTGATTTTTTGATCAATGAAATGGGTGTAAAAAACATCCGTTTTCCCGAAACTACTTCACTTGGTATTAAGCCGGTAAGTAAAGAAGGCAGCGAACGGCTGATACGCAGTGCAATCAAGCATGCAATCGAACATAAGCTTCCGTCCGTTACGATCGTGCACAAAGGCAATATTATGAAGTACACCGAAGGTGCCTTTAAAAACTGGGGCTACCAACTGGCCGAAACCGAATTTGCCGGTGATGTGTATACCTGGAACCAATGGGAACGCACCAAAAAAGAAAGTGGTGAAGCAGTAGCCAACGAAGAAATGAAAATATGCGCCATTGGTGGCAAAGTAATTATTAAAGATGCCATCGCCGATAATTTTTTACAACAGGCATTGCTGGCGCCGCAGGATTATTCGGTTATTGCAACGCTTAATTTAAACGGGGATTATATCAGTGATGCGTTGGCAGCGCAGGTTGGCGGCATCGGCATTGCGCCGGGAGCCAATATCAATTACCTCACCGGGCATGCCGTATTTGAAGCTACCCATGGCACAGCTCCCAGGTTTGCCAATACCAATACCATGAACCCATCCTCGGTTATTTTGAGTGGCGTAATGATGCTGGAATATATGGGCTGGAGAGATGCAGCAGAACTGATCACCAATTCGGTTGGCAAGACCATCCGTAATAAAACAGTCACCATCGACTTCTATAATTTGATGAAAGAAGGTACCTTATTAAAGACAAGTGAGTTTGCAGATGCGATTATAAAGAATTTATAAAGCATGTACCCTTTTTTGTAAATTTGACTGTTTTCAATTTTATAAATGATGATCGACATCTTAACCCCGCTGATACAATCTCCCAAATTACAGGAGCATTTTATTAAGCTGAAAGATTACATAAAGGAAGAACAACAGAAACGAAAGGAATTTTATGACTTCATTACAGAAGACATGAAAGCTGAATTTATCAATGGTGAAGTTATTATTCATTCCCCTGTAACTGTTGACCATGCAAGCGTTTCATTTAACCTTGCCTCCCTACTTCATTTTTATACAACATTAAATAATTTGGGAAAGGTGACACATGAAAAACTAATGATTGCACTTACGCGGAATAATTATGAGCCTGATATTTGTTTCTTTAGCCCTGCCAAAGCAAAGAAATTAAAAGATGATCAGAAATTGTGCCCGGCACCGGATTTTATAGTTGAAGTAATTAGCAAGAGTACAGAAAAAATAGACCGGGGTGTGAAATTTGAAGACTACGCTTTGCATGATGTAAAAGAATATTGGATCATTGATCCAAAACACAAAACGATAGAAAAATATATACTGGTCAATAAAAAATATGAACTGGAAGAAAAATTATTGCACGGAGATATCAGCAGTAAGGTAATAAAAGGATTTACCATTCCTGTGAAAGCTATTTTTAATAAAACTCAATTTGCAAAAACATTAGCAACAATTTCAAACAAATAAAAAACAATGGCTAAAATTAAAGTAGCAAATCCCGTGGTAGAATTAGACGGCGATGAGATGACCAGGATCATCTGGAAATTTATTAAAGACAAACTGATCGTTCCTTACCTGGAACTGGATATTAAATATTACGATCTTGGAATGGAGTATCGTGATGAAACCAACGACCAGGTTACCATTGATGCAGCCAATGCCATCAAGGAATTTGGGGTAGGTATCAAGTGCGCCACCATTACCCCGGATGAAGCCCGGGTAAAAGAATTTAGCCTGAAACAAATGTGGAAGAGCCCCAATGGAACCATCCGTAATATCCTGGATGGCACTGTTTTTCGTGAACCCATCGTGATGCAGAATGTACCGAGGCTGGTAACCAACTGGACCGCTCCTATCATTGTAGGCCGTCATGCTTTTGGTGACCAATACCGTGCAACTGATACGGTTATAAAAGGCAAGGGAAAGTTAACCATGACCTTTACACCGGAAGGTGGGGGCGAGCCACAGGTTTTTGAAGTATACAACTTTAAAGGCGATGGCGTTGCGATGAGCATGTACAATACCGACGAGAGCATTATGGGTTTTGCAAGAAGCTGTTTCAATATGGCCCTTAGTAAAAAATGGCCCCTGTATCTTTCTACAAAAAATACGATGGCCGTTTCAAAGATATTTTTGAAGATATTTACCAGGCTGAATTTAAAGCCGCTTACGAAGCAGCAGGCATTACCTACGAGCATCGCCTGATTGATGACATGGTTGCCAGCGCTTTAAAATGGAATGGCAATTTTGTATGGGCATGTAAAAACTATGACGGTGATGTGCAAAGCGATACCGTGGCACAAGGCTTTGGCAGCTTAGGACTGATGACTTCCGTTTTAATAACCCCCGATGGCAGTACCATGGAAGCAGAAGCAGCACATGGAACCGTAACCCGTCACTACAGGGATCACCAGGCCGGCAAACCAACCTCTACTAACCCGATTGCTTCCATCTTTGCATGGACAAGAGGTTTGGCATTTAGAGGTAAGTTGGATAACAACCAGCCATTGATCGACTTCTGTTTGGCATTGGAAGCTGTATGTATTGAAACGGTGGAGAGTGGAAAAATGACCAAGGATCTGGCAGTTTGTATTCATGGCAATAAAGTAAGCCATGGTGCACATTATTTGTACACAGAAGAGTTCCTGGATGCAATTGATGAAAACCTGAAGAAGAAAATGAACATCAGCTAAAAATTGAAATCTTATAAATTTAAAAAAGGGCAACTACGTGTTGCCCTTTTTTTGTTCTTCATTTTACAGCAATGCTGCCAGAAATCAATTTGTATCACTTTTTTGTACCCAACGTTTGAACCCTTATTGGGCCTCAGTGGCGACAATCTATCCCGTATTTTAATCGGGACTCCGTTCCTCATTTGTTTTTCAATTGAGCTTTCCCATTATACCTGTTTATTTCTACCACCCAAATCGAATACTCAAATATCATTTACTTAATTCATCTTACAATAATTTCAGGTTGATGAAGAATGGGAAAATTACAGGAATTGGCGATATAGCAAAGCTCATTTGCTTTATGATGAAGTTCGGCCGCTTTTGTGCGCAACAATTCATTTGTAATGGTTACAACAGGGCGCAATAACACTTCAGTAAATCTACCACTTCCGTTGGAAGTTTCGGTCATTGTGCCTGAAGCATTGTCCACATAATCTGTTACCACAATTCCTGCATCTGCGCAAAGATGCAGGTACCAAAGCATGTGACATGAGGAGAGGGAGGCCACAAATAATTCTTCGGGGTTATGCAGGCTTTTATCTCCTCTAAAAGAAGGATCTGAAGAACCATTGATCACCACTTTATTTGTTACGGAAATGGTGTGGCTGCGTTCATAAGAACGATAATCTTTTGTACCCGTACCGGTATTGCCCGTCCATTGTACTGTTAAAGAATAATGATGCGTTTTGTCCATGATGTCAAAATTAGGAATAGTTACCCGGCTATAACCATCAGGCCATTACCGAAACCATTGAAAGAGCAATTCCGCCAAGGTAGTGGTCGCCTTTAATTTTCACCCGATCTTTTAATTGTTCCGGCCGGATGCTCTTCGAAAATAATTTCCACGCATCCCCTGCTTCAAGAATTATTTCGCTTGCCGGGGCAGCCAACCCGGTTTTATCCAATACCCATTTTTCTGCATGACGAATTAAATTCCATAAGCCACCAATTTCCCCGGGAATTGTGACCCTGACGACAGTGTCGTTCGCTGCTTCCACATTGCGATAGGTATGAGGCAGGGCCAGCATAAAAATATCGATGAATGGATAAAACAGTTCCCTTGTCATTAATTCATTATTATCCAACGCCGCCCGAACCTGTTGCTGATGGAGCCATTTCTCTGTATACTCCCGGGCAATATGCATCCAGTTTAAACTTTCACTTTCACCCACCCAATCCACCGCAAATGGTGACTTTTCAAATGGATTAAGTGATGCGTAATATTCGCTGTACAGGGGCCCGGTGGTTCGATGTAAAAGCACCAGCATTTCCGGGCTTACTCTTTTCATCGCTTTTACCCAATCCGCATTTAATCCATTTAAATAATCCAGCAAATCCTGCGGGGAGTTAATACTCACCTGCTCACCAATATACCCATCCCGGAGCATCGAGAGTATCCTGATATTACCATCCAGCAAATGTGCCACTGTGTCCTTTACTGTCCATAATTTCGCCACCGTTGGTTTACACCAATCTTCCGGGGTTAAGGAATGTAGCAACTCAATTAGTTTCCTGTCGAGTACCGGAAGTAAATGCACCACATCAACGGGTGGCTGTGTACTTTCTTTCATCACGTTGTTTATAATGTTTTATTGGCTACTTTTCAATTTCCGCTACCCGAAGCAATATAGGAAACTGAACTTTTTTTGTTGCACCTTTCACCCATATTTTTTCCAATTCCATCTTTACTAAATTAACCGGGTTTTCATTTTTTGCTTTTATGTAATGCTGCACGGCGGACCAGGTTTTTAAGTAACCCACTAATTCTTCCAGGGTCCAATCAAAAGTATTTTTCAAAACAGGCGCTTCCAGCTCATTAAAAGGAAATGAAATGGTTTGATAATTCTCATCAATGTAACGCCGTTCCTTGTCCCAATACGCACCAATGATATCCTGATAAAAATGATCAATGATTTGATCAGTTACATAATCAATCCTTATTAACCCATAGCCAATTACGGCAAAGATACCTCCTGGCTTTAGCGTCCGGTTTACCTCCCGGTAGAAGCTTTCAAAATCAAACCAGTGGATTGCCTGGGCAACAGTTGTTAAATCAAAACTATTATCGGCAAACAAAGTGCTTTCGGCTCTTGCTACACTGTAAAAAACATTATCCCGCCGGGCAGCATTATTTATTTGCTGTTCACTGATATCGGTGGCATATACTTTTGCAAAAAACTTTGACAACTCCATCGCCACCTGCCCGTTACCGGTACCGCAATCCCATGCTGCTGCTTTATCACTTACCAAGGAGTATAAAAATATATACATCTCCGGAGGATATGCAGGCCGGTACTTTGCATAAGCCGCGGACTGGTTGCTGAAATTATCTTTTTGAATTTTCATATCTTCCCCGGTACAGGTTGATCAGCAACATTTGTGACTATCCTCCTGTGATAATTAATCTGCCCCAAATGATAATTTAAGTGAGCAAGCAGGTGCATCAAAAAATAAAACTTTGTCATAGGATACCCCAACACTTCAGTCGGGTAATCTTCCTGTAACTGGTCGTCATCTAATTTACCAATGGTTTCCTTTATTATCTTTGTTACCGCGTCAATCTCCTGTAGCAATAAGGCTTTTGGGACATCCTTTAACGAAAATTCCAAATCCCTGTTTCGGATATACCCGGTGCCACCCAATATAGCCCCCACATAAGTTTTTAAATTACCTGCCAGGTGCAAACAAAGATTACCGCCGGAATTTTGAATACCATCCACAATTTTCCACATCAACGCATCCTGATCATAATCTTCTATTTCTTTTTGAAGCTTTGCTAAATCCCTTATAAAAAGCTGCTCTATATTTTCCTTTATCATACCCTGTTTTGTAACCTGTTATTTCAAATTGCTTTGACTTAAATTCAATCAAAAATCGAACAGTTTCAAATGCACTTGCAACTCCAAACAAAAGATATTATCCATTACATCAGTTGATAAAGCTTTGCATACTGCAATAGCATAATTGTTTTGCCATCTTTAATGTCGCCTGTTTTTATCATTTGCAACGCCTCATCCAAATCCAGTTCCAACACTTCAATATCCTCCTGCTCTTGCTCAATACCGCCACCTTCATTCAACTTCATCTCTTTGTTGTATTCCGCTACAAAAAAATAAATTAATTCTGTAACCGAACCTGGTGACATGTAGGCTTCCATTATTTTTTGAACATGCGATATCTTAAAACCGGTCTCCTCTTCTGTTTCCCGCCTGATGCAATCTTCCGGGTTATCATTGTCCAGCAACCCTGCGCAAGCTTCTATCATCATTCCGGAAGCATTGCCATTGATGAAAGTAGGTAACCGAAATTGCCGGGTTAGAATGACTGTTTTCTGATCTTTGTTGTACAACAAAATGGTGGCGCCATTTCCCCTGTCGTATGCTTCCCTGCTCTGCAATTGCCGGGTTCCATTATTTTTTACATATTCATAGGTAACTTTTCGCAGGGTATACCAATTATCGGAAAGAATTTCCGTTTCAATTATTTTCACTTTTCCGTTGTCCATCAAATTTTAATTTATTCTTAGAAATTTAGACTGTTTCATTTGTTTGTCAAAATATACGAAGCAACTTAAAGCTGGCTTTCTAATTTATTTCACTACAATTCTAAACATTTACCCAATATCAAAATAATTAATTTGATGGCTGGAACATGGATCAATTAATTAACTACCAGGAACAGTGGGGTAAAATCTTATAATAAAACGCTTCTGTTAAAATGATAGCTTATTTTTTTAGTTTTTATTATACCTTGTCCAGGTTTTAATAAAAAGAGCCGCATTATGAATGATATAACAACCCCTCAAAAAAACAACCCGCTTCATGGGAAAACATTGGCGAATATCCTTGAATTCCTGGTAGAGCAATATGGATGGGAAGACCTGGGCAATATTATACGGATCAATTGCTTTAATGAAAACCCAAGTATACAATCGAGTTTAAAATTTTTACGTAAAACGGATTGGGCCCGCAAAAAGGTAGAAGATTTATATATTGACACTCAAAGCAACCGATCATAATGAAATTACTTCGCATCATTGCATAAAAAATCCGGAGATGATGTTCATCCCCGGACCTTGCTAAGTTGATATTATCGTAAAAAAGTCACCATTAATAAAGCTGGAACCTGATTGGCAATGTGTACTTTGTTTTCACATTTTTTCCTTTTATTTTCCCTGGAGTCCACGTTGGCATTTTACCAAATACCCTGATTGCTTCTTCTTCAATACCGTATCCAATCTTATTGCCGGCTAATACAGGCTGGTATATTTTACCATTTTCATCCACCGAAAAAATTAATTGTACGGTACCCTGTGCATCGTTTTCAGAGGCTGTTTCGGGATATTGTATATTTTTTTCAAAAAAGCGTTCCAGTTCTTTTTGACCACCCGGAAAAGCAGGTAATACTTCTGTGTTTTTATAAAACCCTTCCTTATCCATATCCATTGTGGTATTTTTATCCGGAACATTTGTAACAGGTAGAATACTAACTTTTCCCTTTTTGGGCGTTTTGGCTGTTTTAGTGGTAGTTGCGGAATCTACACGGTTGGGATTGGCCATCATAGCCGACCCGGTATCTGCATTCATTACCATATTGTCATTATGCACCATTGAGTCATGATTGACCATCATGGAATCTGAAGGAGTTGCAGTAGAAGATTCACTTGCTTTACTGTAATCGCTGTTATTACATCCTGCCATAAAAATACCTGATAAGGCAGCGGCAGCTAAAAACACATTTCTTAATAGCTTATTTACATTTCTTTTCATAAATTTTATTTGTTGTTCAACAGGGTATTTCAAATAAAGTGCCACGCAGGCTACTACGTACTTCATTCGCATTTAACCCGGTTTAACGGAGATGAACGTTTTCATGGAGATATATACTACTCATGTTGAGGAAGATTATCAACGTATAGAATCACTTTACTACGTCCTTCTTTTTAAAAACTGAAATTGTATCTTTGCATCGAAGAATTTCGATATGAGTAAAAAAGGAAAAGTATTAATGGCCATGAGCGGTGGTATAGACAGTACCGTGGCTGCTCTTATGCTTCACAAAGAAGGGTATGATGTAATCGGCATTACCATGAAAACATGGGATTATGCTACCAGCGTGGGCACAACCAGTAAAAAGGAAACCGGCTGCTGCAATCTCGATAGTTTTAATGATGCCCGGCAGGCAGCCGTACAGCATGGATTTCCACATTTTATACTGGATATCCGCGAAGAATTCGGGGATTTTGTGATAGATAATTTTGTGGAAGAATATATGGCAGGCCGTACTCCCAACCCCTGCGTAATGTGCAATACACATATAAAATGGCGTGCGCTGTTAAAAAGAGCAGATGCATTGGGCTGCGATTTTATTGCCACCGGCCACTATGCACAAATCCATCAGCATAGCAACGGAAGATATTTTATCCGGAAGGGAATAGATGAAACCAAAGACCAGAGTTACGTGTTATGGGGCCTGCAGCAGGACCTTTTAAGCCGGACTTTACTTCCGTTGGGTACTTATCAT
Organism: Ferruginibacter sp.; assembly: GCA_031424955.1. Lineage (GTDB taxonomy): Bacteria > Bacteroidota > Bacteroidia > Chitinophagales > Chitinophagaceae > Ferruginibacter. Next base: position 14,078 of record JANPIJ010000348.1, read on the forward strand.
AAAACGGAAATACGCCAGATGGCACATGATTTTGGTTATCCTGAACTGGCAAAGAAAGCAGAAAGCTATGAAATATGCTTTGTTCCGGATAACGATTACCGCGGATTTTTAAAGCGAAATGTGGAAGGCCTGGAAGAAAAAGTTGCCGGGGGAAATTTTATTGATAAAACCGGGAAGGTTCTTGGACAGCATAAAGGATATCCTTTTTATACCATCGGCCAAAGAAAAGGACTTGATATTGCGTTGGGCAAACCCGCCTTTGTAACCGGCATTGACCCCGAGACCAACACCATTGTGCTTGGGGAAGAAGAAGACCTGAAAGGCAGTGAAATGAATGTGGCAAAAATAAACTGGATTAAATACGATGGTATTACGGAAGGTATGGAATTGATTACCAAGATCAGGTATAAAGATAAAGGCGCAATTAGTAACCTGTACGCATACGAAAACGGCATAAAAGTTCGTTTTTATGAGAATGTAAAAGGCATTGCTCCGGGGCAAAGCGCAGTATTTTATGAAGGAGATGATGTGGTTGGTGGAGGAATCATTCAACGGCCGCTTCCGCTTCCGCTGGTTACTGCAAAATAAGAATGCAGCCTTTTGATAAAAATCAGGGTCTGATTACGTAACTTTCTGTATTATGAAAAGAATTATTTTATTTGCTGGTTTACTTGCTTTGTTAACAGTGGCAGCATGTAAAAAACAAAGGGAGGAGTTTAAAACAGAAACAATCCAGGATTACACTCCGCTTGCACCCGGTAAATACATTACATACCAGTTGGACACTTTCCGGTATTTACCATTTAGTTTAAAAGATACCACTATTACCTACCAGGTAAAACATGTGGTAGATGCATTGATCACCGACAACCTGGGTAGACCCGCTTACAGAATTATACGCTATATCCGTAATAAACCCCAGGACAAATGGTTACCTGACAACAGTTTTATGGCAGTAAATACCGGCAGTTCGTTTGAATTTATTGAGAATAATCTACGGTTTTTAAAATTGAAATTACCCCTGAAAGATGGCTATGCCTGGAAAGGCAATACCTATATCGATACCTATTCTTTAAACTCCACCGTAAGATATTTAGATGACTGGGATTACATGTATGAAAATATGCATGAACCGCTTACTCTGGGAAGCTTTCAACTGGATAGCACTCTCAAAGTAAACCAGCGGGATGAAATTATAGGAAATCCTTCAGATCCAAATTCGTATAGCGAAAAGAATTTTGGAGCTGAGGTATACGCAAAAGGTATTGGGTTGGTATACCGAAAATTTCTGCACACTGAATACCAGCCGGCTACACCGGGCACACAAAGCGCTTATGTGGATGGTTCCTACGGTGTCACCCTTACCATGATCGACCATAATTAAACCGGCCGGTAAATATCTGAGCCTGCATACATTTAATGAGCTGTATGAATAGTAATCAACTGACGCTATGAAAAAAATATTGCTTTTTATTTTGCTGGTATCAGGTCATACTAAAATTTTCGCCCAGTATTCGCGGTATATCATTCAACTAAAAGATAAAGCCGGCACCCCTTTTTCAATCAACACTCCTTCGCAATTTTTAACACAACGCTCCATTAACAGGCGAGCCCGGTATAATATCCCAATCAATCAAACCGACCTGCCTGTTACGCCGCGATATTTAGACAGTATTCAATCATCTGGCAACGTTACTATCTTAAATGTAAGTAAGTGGTTAAACCAGGTATGTATTCTTACAACGGATGCAGCAGCATTGGCAAAAATAAATAGCCTGCCCTTCGTACTGGCCACATCACCTATTGCAGCAAGGGTACAATCAATAACAGATCCCGTAAATAAGCAAATGGATCCCTTCACAGATCCGGTTATTACAAACCCAGGCACTCCTGCTCCCCCACCCCCAACCAATGTGTACGACTACGGCACCTCCTATCCGCAGGTACACTTACACCAGGCAGAGTTTTTACACAACCAGGGTTTCAGTGGCGAGGGCATGCAGCTTGCCATTATGGATGCAGGATTTTATCGTTATCAAACTTTACCTACATTCGATAGTATTCGAATTAACAAACAAATATTGGGCACCTGGGATTTTGTAGCCAATGAAGCAAGCGTAAACGAAGATTATGTACATGGTATGAATTGCCTGAGTACCATTGCTGCCAACCTTCCCGGATCATTTGTAGGCACTGCGCCCAAAAGTTCTTTTTATTTATACCGTACCGAAGATATATCCGGCGAGTATCCTATTGAAGAACAAAACTGGGTAGCGGCGGCAGAAAAAGCAGATAGCCTTGGGGTAGATGTTTTTTCCGTATCATTAGGCTACACTACTTTTGATAATAGCAGTTTTAATCATACCTATTCCGACATGAATGGTAATACCACCATTATTTCAAAGGGCTGCGACCTCGCTGCAAAGAAAGGGATACTGGTAATAGTGGCTGCAGGCAATGAAGGAAATGGCACCTGGAAATATATTACTGCACCGGCAGATGCGGATAGTGTGTTGGCAGTGGGTGCAGTAAATGCCGCCCGGCAGGTTGCAGGATTTAGCAGTTATGGCCCTTCCTCCGATGGTCAAATAAAACCGGATGTGGCAGCAGTTGGACAAAGTGCAGTAATCGCCAATCAAAATACCGGCGGCCCTGTTTTTAATAACGGCACTTCTTACGCCTGCCCTATCATGGCTGGTATTGTTAGTTGTTTGTGGCAGGCATTTCCCGAAGTAAATAACATGACCATTATTGACGAGGTACGCAAATCTTCGGACAAGGCGAATATACCAGATGACCGCACCGGGTATGGTGTGCCCAATGCAAAAAAAGCCTTTGTGTCGCTATTGAAAAAAACATATTCCCAACAAATCAGCATTAATAGCAGTTGCAAAACTACCATTGCTTTTACAGTAAAAAAAAATGCGAATATGAACATTGTGGTTGAAAGAAGATTACCAACCGACTTAAATTATGTGGCGATATCAACTATTAACTTTACGGGCAGTTTTGCAACAGGCGATTTCGCCTACACAGATGATCTTACTTCATTTGCGGGAGGCATCGATATAAATTACCGGTTAAAAATGAACATCGCAGCAGACACCAGTTTTTACCTCGATTCGGCAACTGTAAATTATGCTCAGTCATGTAATACCGTTACTGAAAAGATTACCATTGGCCCAAATCCTGTTACTGACAAACTATCTGTATTAATTGCAAGAAACAGTGCTGTAAAAGCTACCATTAATATACATTCCATATCAGGACAAAAAATATACAGTTATGAAGGACAGATAAGCGGGGCTCAAACCATCTCCATTCCAATGAAACAAATGAGCCGTGGTGTTTATTTTGTATCTGTATTTTTAGATGGCAGGAAGGAATTGGTAAAAGCAGTTGTGAGAGAATAGCTTATTTACAATTTTTCGAAGACAGCTACAAACATATTGTCCGCTTTCTTATCATAGCCATTTAGCAATTGCTGACGAAGTAATTTACAATTAAAATTTTCCGAAATAAAGCCCGCCACCATTTCATTCTCCTTTTTAAATACAGAACAGGTGATATAAATAAACACCCCTCCTTTTCGCAGATAGGGAACCACTTTCGAAACGATTTTTTTTTGCAGGTGATTGTATTCTTCAATTGATTCCTTTTTAAAAAAACATAATTGTTCGGGTGTACGGCCCCAGGTTCCACTCCCGGTACAGGGGGCATCGCAGATGATCAAATCAAAGTTTAACTCTCCCGGCTTAAAGTCGGGGCTGGTAATATCTGCTATAAAATATTTATACTCTTTTATACCTGCTTTTTCAAATCTCCGGTGCAGGTTTAAAATAATGTCTGCCCTGATGTCAGAAACTGTGAGATCAACTTTCCTGTTAACAATATCATGTAACAAAATTGACTTTCCGCCGCTGGCAGCACAGCAATCCCATACGGAAAAATTTGATTTAGATTTACTGTCAACGGAATCGACCGGCAAACCATGATCCTTTAAATAACCGAGTACCTTTTGCGAATTGTAATCCTGCACCACCACATCCTTATCCAGAATAAAATAATCTTCTACTTTGTCGGAATTGGCCAATTGGATGCAATCTTCTCCGATCAGTTGAAATGCTAATTTTGATTTTTCCAGTTTTTTAAACACGGAAATGCTGACTTGCGGTCGTACCCTTATAAAAAGAGCAGGTTGTGACAGGAATGATTTACAAAATTCTACGGGACTAATCCCATCACTCAGTTCCCCGGCAAAAGGAAAAATATCTTCAACAGGAAATGCAGGTTTGATGCTATCAATTTTCATATCCAGTGGCAGGGATATTTTTGCGTTCCATTCGGGCTGTAGCTTGTCCAACAATTCAGAGGGTTCCTGGCTGCATAAAAAAGTTCCTATTAACATTTTCTGATCCACCGGGGTACCTGCTTCAGAAAAGCCAATTCGAAAATAACTGTAACAAAGGGAAGATATTTGACGCCTGTCTTTGGCGCCATACTTTTTATTTTCGGAAAAAAACTGTTTGATGTAAACAGCAAAAGGCTTATCGCCTTTATACGTCTCAATTAATTTTGTAGCGGTATTAATGTAAGAGTGGAAACGACTCATTGGTACAAATATAAACGGCTGGATAAAACCCAGCCGTGAAAAACAGCATAACAATCATTACAGTTCCAGCAAACTTTTTACCGGGTCTTTTCCAAATAAAAGTAATGCAGGATTTTCCAGCAATTCCTTAACTCTTACTAAAAAGCTAACCGATTCCCTGCCATCAATAATGCGGTGGTCGTAACTCAGTGCCAGGTACATCATTGGCTTTATTACTACCTGGCCTCCGATAGCCATCGGCCTTTCCTGAATTTTATGCATCCCCAATATGGCGCTTTGCGGGATATTGATGATTGGCGTGCTCATTAATGAACCAAAAACACCACCATTGGTTATGGTGAAAGTGCCGCCGCTCATTTCTTCAATCGTCAGTTTATTATCCTTTGCTTTGGTGGCCAGTTCTACCACCTTCTTTTCAATTTCAGACATGCTTAAACTCTCCGCATTGCGGATTACCGGCACCACTAACCCTTTTGGCGCCGACACGGCAATTGATACGTCGCAAAAATCATGATAAATAATATTTTCGCCATCAATCATGGCGTTAACTGCGGGCCATTCCTGCAAAGCAAAGCAACAGGCTTTGGTAAAGAAACTCATAAAGCCCAGGTTAACACCGTGGGTTTCTTTAAACTTGTCTTTATTCTTTGCCCTGATCTCCATAATGGCGCTCATGTCTACTTCATTAAAAGTAGTAAGCATGGCCGTTGTATTTTTTGCTTCCACCAACCGGCGACTTACCGTTTTGCGGAGATTGGTCATTTTTTGGGAACGTTCATTTCTTCCAAATAACTCAACACCCGGCTTTCGACCAGGATTACTGATGGCTTGCAATACATCCTGTTTTACAATTTTTCCATTACTACCACTGGGAGTTACTGATTTTACATCTACTTTTTTATCGGCGATGATGGCGGCTGCCACAGGGGTTGCCTTCACCTCCTCGGCAGGTTTAGGCTGAGCCGGGGATGATTTTACTTCTTCATTTTTTACAACAGGCGTCTCAACCGGTGCACCAGTTTCCGGACGGACGGCATCGGTATCTATACTACAGGCAATATCACCTATTTTCAATGTGTCGCCTTCGCCTGCAATTGTTTTTAACCTGCCTGCCTGCTCCGCATTGATTTCAAAGGTGGCTTTTTCACTTTCCAATTCCGCAATCACTTCATCCCGGTCAACCCAGTCGCCATCATTTTTTATCCATTTTACAAGCGTAACCTCTGTAATGCTTTCCCCCACAGAGGGTACTTTTATTTCTATTGCCATTATAATTTATAATTTCAGCGAATTTCGGTTAATTTAAAGTATTAATAAAATCGTTTTCTAAAAATAACAGGCAGTAAAATATTTTCCTAATATCACCCATTTGTGGTATTGGATTTTTAAAATACAGTATTTATCTTTATTTTTAATAATGTAAATAAATACCAATTAATAATCTATCAAGCCCGTTTACTAAATAATTCCAATTCCCTTTGAAATAAACCACTACTTTTATTAATATTTACTACACCATTTATTACCTATAAATTTTTGCTCCATGAAGCTAAAAAAATTACACTCAGCGTTTCTGGTAACAGCCATTGCTATTTGCAATGTTGCGTCAGCTCAATTATTTATTGACAACGCCACATTTTTTATAGAATCGGGTGCTACTGTAACTGTTCAGGGAGACGTCACCAGTAATGTGAGTTTCCAGGGGCCCGGCAAAATACTGCTGAAAGGCACCAGTTTGCAGAATGTTAATATGAACAATGGTGGTGCGGCCACCAACGCCTATACCATTCCTAACCTGGAAATAGACAATACATCTAATGTAGTACTAACAGGAAATTGCAAAGTGGGTACTTCTTTACTTTTTACAAATGGCAAAGTACAACTGGGGAATTTTAATTTTATATTAGATGCGGCCACTACTGTAGCTGGTGCAGCAGACAATAAGTTTTTGGAAACAAATGGTACTGGTTTTGCACAAAGGAATATCGGTAATGCCGCCGCTTCAAACCAGGTTTTACCGGTAGGTGCAGGTACCAGATACTCACCTGTTTCCCTTACTCATGCCGGTGGAACCTACGCATCTGCACTATTAGGCGCCCAGGCCAAAGCAGGAAAAAGCCCTAACATTCATCTTAGAGCAGAATCTTACAGCAACGTTTACTGGCCGGTTGCAACAACCGGTGTAACGGGTGGTACATTTACCGGCACAGGCACATACCCCGCTGATGGGGCTCCGGGATTTACCGGTACAGAATCTGATATCAGGGGACTGAGTTTCAACGGCACTGACTGGAGCATAACCGGGGAAGCACATGATTTTGCATTGAACACAGTAACCGCACAACTTGCTGCAAACTCAGGGCAGATTTTTGGAACGAACAAGTTTGTTTTGATGAATTCTAAAGTATTATTACAGGGAGCAAATCCCGTTGGAGGGGTTATGAGCGACGCCTTACGTGTAGCGCCAACCGTTATTCCGACCACCGAACCATACAGGGGTGCTCCATACAATTTCACTTCCGTAAACGGTGGAGTTCAGGAGGTGGCCGCGGCATCTGTATTTAACGATTTAGGATCCTTTAATAATATTGTTGATTGGGTATTTTTGGAGATGAGAAATAATGTAACTTCTGGTAGTACTTTGCTTCAAACCCGTTCTGCATTTGTACAAAGAGATGGTGATGTGGTGGACATTGATGGAACCAGCCCGATATATTTTAAGAATGTAGATGCCGGTGACTTTACCATTACTGTTCGCCATAGAAATCATACTGCTATCTCAACTAATAATACAGCCGGATCTTTCAAAAACCTTACGCTTTCATCCTCTACACCAGCGCTGGATTTTACATCCCCTGCTACCAATGTTTTGGGTGCAGCCGGCACCAATTATGCCCAGGTTGGCGGATTTAATTTAATGTATGCCGGTAATGCAAACTTTAATGCAAATGTTAGGTATGGGGGACCAGCTAATGACAAAGATTATATTCTCGCTACGCCTTTGGGTACAAATCCTGCAACTGTATTAAGTGGCGTATATAATCAAGGAGATGTAAATATGAATAAAAATGTCAGGTATGGAGGGCCGGCTAATGACAAGGATTATATTTTAGCAACTCCGCTTGGTACAAATCCTGCGACTGTTAGATCTCAAATACTACCTAATTAATTGACAAAACCGCACCTTTTAACCTTGATAATTACTAATTATGAAACATACATTTATAACACTTACTTTTTCGCTCGCTGTCTTTTTTTGTATCGCACAAACTTTCCAGGGTACGATAAAGCATGGAAGTTTGGGAAATTCAATAATTGTTGCAATTAAGCCATCGGCCGACGTTACTAATGCCAAACTAACAACATTCTATTTCTCTATTGCAATTCCTGCGACTGTGTCACCAAGGCCCACTTTGAATATTTTGACAAATTTTAATACAGCCATAGGTTATACTCCATCTCCGGTAGTATCCCCTGAAATGGTCGGTGGTGTATCTCACTATATTTATAACTTTCTTGGAGATGGTCAAACAATACCCGGCAGTGAACGGAATTATTCAGCAGCAGGTGATAATAACATGGTTGAACTTGTTTTCCAAAACGGTCCATCAACTGTTGCAACTGCTCTGATGGTAAGTCTGACAGATGGTGGCACTTCTCAGAACACTTTCTTTAATGTTTATAACTCAGGCATTGATGTTACAAATACATCGGCTATGTTTTATGGTGGCACACCTGTGAACTCTCCACTTGGCTATTCAGGAAATTCATATACCAATCTATCAAATGTTATCCTTCCGGTTAAATTCCTTGGCTTTTCCGCTGTAAAAAAAGGTGAAAATGCCTTGCTTTCCTGGCAAATTGAAAATGAAAGCGCTATTACTGACCGCTACGAAGTAGAAAGGAGTTTAAATGGATTGGACTATGTAAAATTTGCTACCGTGCTTCCAAAAAATAATGGCCGGTCAGGTAACAGTTATGATTTAACAGATTTGAATTTATCAGTTCTCCGGTCTTCAGGTGTTTTTTACTACCGCATCAAACAGGTGGATAAAGATGGTAAATTTATTTACTCCGAAATTAAGAACCTCCGCTTGAATAGCAAGGGCCTGGCAATTGGAGTATATCCTAATCCTGTAAGATCTTTCGCCAATCTTACCATTGACGTAGAGCAGGATGCAGATGCAACGCTAAGCATAACCGACGCTTCCGGCAAACAGGTTCAACTTCTTCAATTGCAACTGTTTAAAGGCCCGAATATTAAGAAAATCAAGATGGATAACCTGGCGACAGGAAGCTATATGCTGAAAGTTCAAACGGCAACCGAAATTAAAACGATGGCAGTTGTTAAAGCCAACTAATCACATTCTTAAAATAATTTTAATAAAAGCCCCTCCACAAAGGAGGGGCTTTTATTTTACCCAATTTTTCGGAATCATTGATCAGCTTCCCGGCAAAATTTATTCCCGGGTTATAAAATTTAATTTCAATTATAGCAAGCAAAAAAATACCGGTTAATAATAAACCGGCATACACTTATAATTTTGTATTGAAAAGTTATATTGAAAAAGCCTTATCAACCAATTCAGCCTGCTCTTTGGCGTGAATTTTAGAATAACCGGTTGCAGTAGATGCACTTGGTGTTCGGCTGATGATAAAGAAATTAATGTTCTTCAGGTTCATCCGTAAAAAGGATGCTGCACCCATATTTAGTGGCTCTTCCTGCACCCAATGCCAGATTGCTTTACTATACTTTTTGTACAACTCGTCTAATTTGGTTTGAGGTAAGGGATAAATTTGTTCCAGCCGGATGATTGCAGTATCGGTTCTATTTTCTTTCGCTTGTTTTTCAGCCAGATCAAAATACATTTTACCGCTGCACAATATCACCTTTTTAACATCCGCAGCATCTTTCACGAATACATCATCAATTACTTCCTTAAAACCGCCGGAAGTAAATTCCGCAACCAAACTATAACTTCCCGGATGACGAAGATTTGCCTTGGGAGAAAAATTGACCAATGGCTTTCTAAAAGGCCATGTCAGTTGGCGGCGTAACAGGTGGAAAAAATTGGCGGCTGTAGTAACATTTGTAATCACCATATTCAGTTCGGCACACATTTGTAAAAAGCGTTCCATCCTTGCACTGCTATGCTCGGGCCCCTGCCCTTCGTATCCATGTGGCAATAACATTACCACGCCGTTCATACGTTGCCATTTGGTTTCGGCAGCCGCAATAAACTGATCAATCATCGTTTGTGCACCGTTACAAAAATCACCGAATTGCGCTTCCCAGATCACCAGGGCATTCGGATTAGCCATAGAATATCCATATTCAAAACCTAACACCGCATACTCACTCAACAAAGAATTGTATATCCGGAATGGCGCCTGCATTTCTGTAAAATGATTCAGGCGATTATACTCTACATTGGTGTTCTCGTCATAAAGCACAGAATGGCGATGACTGAAAGTTCCTCTCTTTACATCCTGTCCGCTCATGCGTACATCTTTACCCTCAATCAACAGGCTTCCATAGGCCATCAACTCACCGGTTGCCCAGTCAATTTTCTGCTCATCATCAAACAACTTTATCTTATCCTGCAATAATTTTTCCACCTTCCGGAGTGGTTTAAAATCTGCGGGCCATTTCATCAATCCTTTAAACAGTAAACTGAAATCATTTTCATTGATCGCAGTAACAGGAGATGTTTCAAAATCGCCGGCAACGGCTCTTCGCAGGCTTTTCCACCATAGCTCGGGCTTTTGAAAGGTATAAGGCAATGGGTTCTGCTTCACTTCATCCAGCCTTTCCTGTAAGTCGGCCAGGAATTGCTTTTCCATTTCTTTAGCCAATGCCTTTGCCTCCGGCTCCCCATTCTCAATAAGGTATTGGGTGTACACTTCCCTTGGGTTTGGATGCTTATCAATCAATGCATACAATTGCGGTTGCGTAAATTTAGGCTCGTCTCCCTCGTTGTGACCGTGTTTACGGTAACATACCATGTCAATAAAAATATCGCTGTTAAATTCCTGTCGGTAATGCGTTGCTATTTCAACTGCTTTCACCACAGCTTCCGGGTCATCCCCATTTACATGCAATACAGGCGCCTTCACCATCGCTGCCACAGATGTACAATAATCTGCAGTACGGGCATCATCAAAATCGGTGGTAAAGCCAATCTGGTTATTGATTACAAAATGGATGGTGCCACCGGTGTAATACCCTTTCAGGCCCGACATCTGCAATACCTCGTACACTACCCCCTGTCCGGCTACTGAAGCATCTCCATGTATCAGGATGGGTAATATTTTATCAAAATCACTGTTGTACAATACATCCGCTTTGCAGCGGGAAAATCCAACCACAACAGGATCCACCGCTTCAAGATGTGACGGATTGGGACAAAGTTTTAAATTGATTTTGTTACCGGAAGCGGTAATAATATCACTGCTAAAACCTAAATGATATTTCACGTCGCCACTTCCCATAGTTGTATCCGGTGTTGCGGTGCCTTCAAATTCGCTGAAAATCTGCTCATAGGTTTTGCCCAGGATATTGGCGAGGATATTCAGCCTACCCCTGTGGGCCATACCAATTACTACTTCCTGCACATTATTTAAAGAAGCGGTATTGATGATGGCGTCCAATGCAGCAATGGTAGTTTCGCCACCTTCCAGTGAAAACCGCTTTTGACCAATGTATTTGGTGTGAAGGAATTTTTCGAACATTACCCCCTCATTCAGTTTTTGTAAAATTCTTTTTCTTTGTTCCAATGGCACCGGCTTAAGCATGGTCTTTTCAACCGCCTGTATCATCCAATCCAGTTTACGGGTGCTGTTATCTGCACGAAACTCCACTCCAAGATTACTGGTATAACATTTTTGTAAGTGGGCGATGATGTTTTGAAGGGTGCTTTTTCCCAGGCCTACAAATTTGCCCACTTCAAATGAAGCAGTTAAATCAGCCTGGTTTAATCCAAAATTCTCGAGGCTCAGGTTTGCTTTCCGATCCTTTCGTTCACGGACAGGATTGGTTTTGGCAACCAGGTGTCCCTTTCTTCTGTAAGCCTGTATCAGTTGGTATACGCTCAATTCCTTATCCAGTTGCACCGAATCAGCAGGTGATACTGAAGTTGTACTCTTTGCTCCGTTAACAGCTTCGCCCCCGCTTCCATTGCTGACTGCAAAATCGAACCCTTCAAAAAATTTGCGCAATTCCCCATCTACACTTTCAGGGTCTTTCACAAAATCATTGTACAGGCTTTCGATGTATGCCGGGTGAGCGTTGGTAATGTATTGAAAATCCTTCATTTTGAATAGAAAATTTGTAAGTTATGGCAGCTTTAATTTTTAATTTAAGAATGCAAATATCGGTCATTTATGCATTAGATGAAAGAGGCATTTTAGATGATTGATTTAATAAACTTACAATCACCGCACTCAACAAAACATAAGCGGTAAAATAATAAAAACCCGGTTCAAGCGAAGCACTGGTATTTCTCATTGCCCTTGCCCCCAGGAAAGCAATAAATATACTGATAGCAAAGACATCGGCCATGGCCCATTTGCCGATAACACTAACCAACTGGTGCCATTTAACGGATACGCTTTTAGAAAGCAGGATATAAAAAACGATCCCTGATTTTAACAGCGGAACAATGATCCCAAAAAGAAAAATTAGTAAAAAAGGTAAATAATTGGTGCCGCCCCATAAAGTTTGCAATGTGCCTAACACACTTCTCTTTTCATTGAAGAGATTGATATCAATAAAAAAATTGGCCGTAATATTAATTTTAAGCATATCCAGTACAAGGCCAAAACCTAATAAAACCAGGGAGAGAACGTGAAAAATCAATAATATGAACCTGTTCATGCCGCTGATTTTTAGTTAAAAATTATTATTATTGCCCTGATTAAATTGATTTTAAAAATTCCTTTCCTGATATTGTTCATTTCTTAATTCATATCCCTATCTTTGCAGCCCAAAAATAAGATTTAAATGGCAAACCATTCAGCAACTAAGAAAGATGTGCGTCAGAGCAGCAAGCGTAACGAACGTAACCGTTATTATGGTAAAACAACCCGTAATGCAATACGTGACATTAAAGCGATAGACGATAAATCAGGTGCTACTGAAAAGCAACCGATTGTTGCCTCTATGATTGATAAATTAGCAAAGCGTGGTACAATCCACAAAAACAAAGCAGCTAATTTAAAGAGCAAACTGGCTAAAAGAATTAATGCACTGGCAAAGTAATTTTTACTTTTCTTTTATATTATTACAACCCGTTAGGTACAACCTAATGGGTTTTTTTGTTGATACAGTTACTCACCTTAATAGTAATTTTCTTCAGGCTTAGAAAGTATTTAAAATGAAATGATAGCTTTCCATAACCTTTTTGACTGAATCCTTTTCTGTGCAAAGTAAAAAGGGCGGATGGAAATTTAATGTAGCTTGTGAAAAATTTTATCACCGGTATGAAGCAACCCTTTATTATCCCCTTCGTTATCTTTTTCTTCTCCGTTTTAATTTCCAACGCCCAGCAATGCCGGTTTGAAAAAACCAACGGCAAAGAAACTGCCACCTATTTTGAAGCCATTTCCTGGTATAAACAACTGGATAAACAATCTTCCCTGGTGCAGCTAAAACAAATGGGTGCCACGGATGCCGGCTACCCATTGCACCTGGTTTTGGTAAGCAATGATGCAAATTTCGATGTTCCAAAATGGCATCAGCAAAAGAAAATAATTATCCTGATCAACAATGGCATCCATCCCGGTGAACCGGATGGCATTGATGCGAGTATGATGCTGGTAAGAGATATTGCAGCTAAAAAAATAAAATTACCAGGGAATGTTGCGCTTGCCTTTATACCTGTTTACAATATTGGAGGCAGCCTTAACCGTGGTTCTTTTTCGAGGGTAAATCAAAATGGGCCACTTGAATATGGCTTTAGGGGAAACTCCCAAAACCTCGACCTGAACCGCGACTTCACCAAATGTGATAGCAGGGAAGCCAAATCATTTGCCGAAATTTTTCATTTATTGGATCCGGATATTTTAATGGATAACCATGTGAGTGATGGTGCCGATTACCAGCATACCATGACGCTGATTACCACCCAATACGATAAATTAGGGTACGGCCTGGGCAAATGGGTTAAGCAATTTTTTGAGCCTGGTTTATATAAAGGCATGGCAGCAAAAGGCTGGCCCCTCACACCCTATGTAAATTTTGAAAGCACCAATATGGAAAGCGGAATGGAAATGTTTTATGATCCGCCAAGGTATTCTTCGGGGTACGCAGCTCTTTTTCAAACAATTTCTTTTATACCGGAAACCCACATGCTTAAACCTTATAAAGAAAGGGTGTTATCCACCTATGCGCTCATGCAAACCATGGTGGAACAAGCCAGTATCAATGCTGCTGATTTAATTGAACAACGCAACAAAGCAAAGGCTGCCGCACTGGAACAAAACACCTTCCCTTTAAGCTGGAAATCAGATAGTGCCAAACATTCAACCGTGCAATTTATGGGGTACGGACAGGCTTTAAAAACAAGTGAAGCCACCGGGCTGCAAAGAATGTATTATGATCATACCAAACCATTTACAAAAGAGGTAACGTTTTTTGATGTTTTTAACCCGGCCAACATTGTAAAAAAGCCAGTAGCCTATATTATTCCGCAAGGCTGGCATGAAGTAATTGATTTGCTAAAAGGGAATAAAGTAAACCTGCAGTCATTTTTAAAAGATACCATTATTGAAGTAGAAGCCTACCATATTGACGATTATAAATCTTCAACAAGGCCTTATGAAAAGCATCATAAAAACAGCAGTGTAAAAGTCTCTGCAACAAAACAGGCAATAAAATTTTTGAAAGGTGACGTATATATCCTGATGAATCAACCCGCCAACCGTTATCTTGTTGAAATGCTGGAACCAACAGGAGATGACAGCTTTTTTGCCTGGAATTTTTTTGATGCTATTTTGCAGCAAAAGGAAGGTTACAGCGATTACCGCTGGGAAGATGTAGCCGCCGCGGTTTTGAAAAATGATGCGGCACTACAGAAAAAGCTTCAAAATAAAAAACTGGCCAATCCTCTTTTTGCTTCAAACGCCGCTGCGCAATTGGATTTCATTTATAAAAATTCGCCCTGGTACGAACCGGTGCATTTGCGCTACCCTGTTTTTCGTATGGTGCAATAAAATTATATTTGTTCATAAAACTATTATTGAATGGCAAATGAAGAATATGTGATTCCTATTCGATACCGCAAGATGGAAAACCTCCACATTGTATTCTGGTTGTTTAAAGACATAAGTTGGTGCATGATCTGGAAGCCCCTGGGTATAGCCATGATTTTCCCAACGCTTATTATAGCCATTGTTATCACCATTCGTACCCGTCAATTCATGAGTGAAGTATGTCACAACCTGGCCATAGTAGTTTGGATAACCGCCAACTCCTACTGGATGGTAAGCGAATTTTTACATTTTGATACCAATACTTTGTTTGGCGAATACACATTTAAACATTTAGCCATCATTCCTTTTATGCTGGGCATATTAATACTTGGATTTTACTATTTGTGGTGGAGGCCGGCTCATAAAGATGCAGTAGAGACGATGTGAGTTTTTAGGCCAATACTTTCAAAAGCCGGAATTGGCCTGGTATAAACGGAGCTTTCATTTATTGAATGCCCTCCCTTAGTATTCCCTTTGTATATTTGCAGCCGCACAATAAAAGCCAAATAGTAGTACTGTCTTTGAACGGAGTCCCGATTAAAATACAGGATTGACTGTCGCAAGAATGTTCAACCAGTGCTTTCCTATTGATAACAAAAAAATTAAAACACCTTTCAATGTATCGTTCTCACACCTGCGGCGAATTAAGAATTGCCGATAAAAACAAAGAAGTTACCCTTAGCGGATGGGTACAAACCGTTCGTAAATTTGGAAGCATCACTTTTGTGGATATCCGTGACCGCTATGGCATTACGCAGTTATTGTTTTCAGAGGCACTGAATGCGGACCTTGACGCCAATCCGTTGGGCAGGGAATTTGTATTGCAGGTAAAGGGAAAGGTGAATGAACGCAGTAATAAAAATACTAATATCCCAACCGGGGAAATTGAAATAGCAGTATCGGAATTTACCATTTTAAATAAGTCGGTGGTGCCTCCCTTCGCCATACAGGATGATACCGATGGAGGGGACGAACTGAGGATGAAATACCGCTTTTTGGACCTCCGCAGAAATATTGTGAAGAAGAATTTAGAATTGCGTTATGCGGTGGGGCGCAGCACCCGGAACTATTTGCATGAAAATAATTTCATGGATATTGAAACACCCTTCCTCATCAAATCTACACCGGAAGGTGCCAGGGATTTTGTAGTACCCAGCAGGATGAATGCCGGCCAGTTTTATGCCTTACCACAATCGCCGCAAACCTTTAAGCAATTGCTGATGGTAAGTGGATACGACCGGTACTACCAGATAGTAAAGTGTTTCAGGGATGAGGATTTGCGGGCCGACCGCCAGCCTGAATTTACCCAGATAGATTGCGAGATGAGTTTTGTAGAACAGGAAGATATCCTGAATATGTTTGAAGGCCTCGTAAAACGCATTTTTAAAGATGTAAAAAACATAGATTACGCCGATGTGGTAGAGCGCATGACATGGGAAGAAGCCATGTGGACCTATGGCAACGACAAACCCGATATACGGTTTGATATAAAAATAGCCAACCTGAAATTTCCGCAACACACGTTCCCTTCAAAAACATCCTTAGCCGCTTTGATTGAAGGCGCTTCTTTTGGCGTTTTTGATGATGCGGAAACGGTGCTGGCCATCGCCATCCCCGGTTGCAGCGAGTACACCCGTAAGCAAACAGATGAACTGGTGGAATGGGTGAAACGTCCCCAGATCGGTATGAAAGGCCTGGTATTTATGAAATGTAATGCAGACGGCACTTACAAAAGCAGTGTAGATAAATTTTACAGTCCTGAAAAATTAAAAGCGATCGCAGATGCGGCCAATGCTAAAACCGGTGATCTTATATTGATATTAGCCGGGGCTGAAGAAAAAACAAGAAAGGCAACCAGCGACCTGCGTATGTACATGGCCGATAAATTGGGGATGCGCAAACCCGGTGAGTTTAAATTATTATGGGTGTTGGATTTTCCTTTGTTTGAATACGCAGAAGATGATAACCGCTGGGTAGCAAGACACCATCCATTTACTTCACCCAAACCGGATCATATCGACATCATGATCAACAACAATCCGGTGATAGAAAATGCGGCTGAATACCTTGCGCATCCCTACGCAGGCATTAAAGCCAATGCCTATGATATGGTGTTGAATGGCAATGAAATTGGTGGTGGTTCTATCCGTATTTTTCAACGTGCCTTGCAGGAAAAAATGTTTGCTGCACTGGGCATGGATGCGGAAGAACAACAACACAAATTTGGTTTCTTGTTGGGGGCATTTGAATACGGAGCCCCTCCGCATGGCGGACTGGCTTTTGGCTTTGATCGCCTTTGCGCCATCCTGGGTGGCAGCGAAAGTATCCGTGATTTCATCGCCTTCCCTAAAAACAACAGCGGACGGGATGTGATGCTGGATGCTCCATCTTCTATTGATGCGAAGCAGTTTGATGAGTTGCAGATAAAGTTGGATTTAAA
>JANPIJ010000349.1:0-5488 GCA_031424955.1 Ferruginibacter sp.
GATGCACCCTATGATTTTGCTCCCGGCGATATTGAAAGTATCCAGGTGCTGAAAGACGCTTCTTCAGCGGCTTTATATGGTTCACGTGCTGCCCAGGGGGTTATTATTATTACCACTAAAAAAGGCAAAGGAGGCCAGGTAAGGGTAAATTACAATGGTTACTATGGCAGTCAGAAAATTGCACAAAGAATGTCGCTGACAGACCGGGTAGGATATCAAAAAATAACCAGTGCTGCAGAAGTAAATGCAGGATTGGGGATTGCTCCCGGTAACGATCCTGCAAATCCCGCTTTTATATCCAATGTAAATACCAACTGGCAGGATGAACTATACAAAAGTGGAATTATCCAGGATCATAATATCAGCCTGTCAGGCGGATCGGAGACAGCTAATTTTAATGTAGGCCTTGGATTTTTCAACCAGACCGGAACGCTGAAAGGACCACAGGAATATAACCGGTATTCTTTTAACACCAATTTCCAGGGAAAAAAGGGGCGCTTTGCCTACGGTGCAAAAGTGGCCTACACCCAATCGGATAAACATAATTTTGGCAATACCAACGGGCATGCGATTTTTGGTGGAAGCCTTACCAGTATGCTTACCGCAATTCCTACCATGCCGGTATATGATCCCAATCGATTGGGTGGTTACGGTGGTGCCGATAACGTAAAGCAACGGGCCATCACATTAAATGTAATCGGGCTTGGTAACCTGGTTACCGATAATAACAACAGGAATCGTTTCCTGGGAAATGTATGGGGCGAGTTTGAAATTATTAAAAACCTGAAGTACAAACTCAATGTGAGCTACGACAGAACGGAGTTTAAAAACTTTCATTACGAACCAAAGTTTGACCTTGGGTTCTATTACCTGAATACTGTCTATTACATGAACCAGGGAACGGGTGCTGATAAAACCGGACAACTGGAAAATACATTGAACTACAAACTGGAACTGGGCAAACATAAATTTGATTTCCTTGCAGGAACATCATACCTGGAAAGAAATTTCGAAAACTTCACCGGTACTGCCTCCGGAACTCAGGACCTGCAATTCCTTACTTTTAGTTCTATCACCAATCCTGCTGATAAATCGGTATACAGTGATTTATCCACCAATACCCTGTTATCTTACCTGGGTAGGGTAAACTACAATTACAACGACCGGTATTTATTGACCGGTAATTTCAGAAGAGATGGTTCATCCCGTTTTGGACCGGCTAATAAATTCGGAAATTTCGCTTCAGCAGCACTTGCATGGAATTTGAATAACGAAAAGTTTATTCACCTGCCAAGGCAAATATCTACCCTGAAACTGAGAGGTGGATATGGAGAAGTTGGTAACCAGAATTTTAACGACTACCTGTTTCAATCTTTTATCAATCCCAATGCCAGCTATGTTTTTGGCAATGCTTTGGCAACAGGTGCTACTACCGTTACACAGCGTGATCCTGCAATTAAATGGGAAGCAACTTCTACTTTAAATGTGGCGGCAGATTTCGGCTTTTACAATAACAGCTTAACATTCACTGCAGAATACTACAAAAGGAAATCAACTGATCTGTTGGCAGACATTCCGCTGCCTCTTTCTGTTGGTTCTGTACCGTCTTCCATTTTTACCAATGCGGCTTCTACACAAAATACCGGCCTGGAGTTTACACTCGGTTATCATAAAAATACAGGCGATTTCAAATACAATGTCAGCGCCAATTTAACCACGCTTAAAAATAAAGTGCTGAAATTGGGTGGTACCAACAATCCAATTTACGGTGCCGGTAGTAAAACAGAAGTGGGTCGTTCGGTAGGCGAATTGTTTGGCTTTATTACCGAGGGGTTATTTAACTCTGCAGCAGATGTTACAGGTCATGCCACACAAACAGGTGCTGCACCCGGCGATGTTAAATTTAAAGATATCGACGGCATTGGTAATAATGGCAAATTAACCGGTGCGCCTGATGGTAAAATAACAGATGTGGACAGGGTTTACCTGGGAACAACCATCCCTAAGTTAAGCTATGGTTTCAATTTTGATGTATCGTTTAAGAATTTTGACGCTTCTGTTTTCCTGCAGGGAAATTCCGGTAACAAAGTGTTTAACGGGGTATATCACGACCTGATGATCGGCCAGTACTCCAACCATCATACAGATGCTTTAAATTTCTGGACGCCTACCAACACCAATACCAATATTCCAAGGCCTGTCATTTACGATCCAAACGGTAACGGGCGTTTCTCTGATCGCTTTTTGGAAGATGGTTCTTACCTGAAATTGCAGAGTGCACAAATAGGGTATACACTTCCAGCCAATATTTTTGGAAAAACAAAAGTATTCAACAGTTTCCGGGCATATATTTCCGGGCAGAATTTGGTAACCTTTTCCGGCTACCGCGGATATGATCCTGATTTTATCAGCGATGGTTTATTCAGCAGGGGCTTTGATTTAGGTTCTTTTCCTAACCCCCGTTCCATTCTTTTTGGACTTCAGATCGGATTCTAAATTATTAAAAAAATTAAAGTTATCGTTATGAAATTATATAACTCACTAATAGGGATACTTGCAGTAACTACTGTAACGCTATCCACAGGATGCACAAAAAAACTGGACCAGGCCAATCCAAATTCACAAACCTCCGCTACCTTCTGGAAAACCGGGGACGATGCAATAAAGGGTTTGAATGCAGCCTATGGCAGCTTGTTAATTGATGGTACCTACATGCGTTTTACCCCTGCATTATTGGATATCAGGGGAGACGATATCAAAAGCAATAGCCCATGGACAGCCTTTGGTAATATCGGCAGGTTTGCACTGGGTACCGCAGATGGCGCAGGTTATGGCTGGGCATTTGCTTCCTATTACGAAGGCGTGGCCCGTGCCAACCAGGTGCTTGATAATGTACCCGGTATAGCTATGGATGCGGCACTGAAAAACAGGATTATCGGGGAGGCTCGTTTTTTAAGGGGCTTGTATTTTTTCCACCTTGTTAATTTTTTCGGCAAGGTTGCATTGCCTTTACATGCACCAAAAGCCAACTCAGATTTCTACGTACCACAATCTACCGAGCAGCAGGGCTGGGACCAGGTAATGGCAGATTTAAAAGCGGCTGCCGATGTGCTGCCGGTTTCTTATCCCGGCACAGATGCAGGCAGGGCAACAAAGGGTGCAGCGATGGGTTTTTTGGGTAAGGCTTTATTGTTCAACAAAAAATTTGCCGAAGCAGCGGTACAGTTTAAAGCGGTGATTGATTTGAATATTTACGACCTGGTTCCCAACTATAAAGACAATTTTACAGACGACCAGGAAAATAATAAGGAGTCCATTTTTGAAGTACAGTTTTCAAGAGCTGCCGGCGGACAGGATTTGGGATGGGGCGGTATACCTTCATCCGGCTGGGGAAAAACTTCAGCAAGGGCAATCACGTTTGCACCACGTAGTTTTGGCTGGACGGATGTGCAACCAACCAGGTCCGTATTCAATGAGTTTTTAGTGGAGAAAACCACTACGTTGCAGGACGATCCCAGGCTGGATGCAACCATCTTCTACAATAAACCGGGAGCCATGATTTATGGTGTGCCATTCGCTACCAGGTATGGTGGTAACGCTGCTGATCTCAATGATCTGTTTTGCAAAAAATACCAGAATGGATATGGCAATAAACCAGATGAGTTTGACTGGAAATCGGGGATCAATGAAAGGCTGATGCGTTATTCGGATATTTTGCTGATGTATGCAGAATGTTTAAATGAAACCAGCCAAACCGCCGCTGCATATCCCTTAGTTCAAAAAGTGCGTACGAGGGTTGGATTGCCTGACCTTGCTACGGCAAAACCCAATATGACCCAGGCCCAGATGAGGGATCAGCTGGCTCATGAAAGGTTGTTGGAATTTTGTTTGGAAGGACATCGCTTTGATGATATCCGCCGCTGGGGATGGTTATCCAATCCAACCAAACTTAGTTTGCTAAAAGCAAACGATCCGGAGATGAATACCTATTTACCAGGCAGGGAATATTATCCTATTCCACAAACTGAAATAGATAACAACCCGGGCTATAGTCAAAACTCCAGTTATTAATCAATATGAAAAACAATCAGTCGTTTTAGTAGTTAGCTGCATCATTGTGTAAACATTTGATGCAGCTTTTTTGAATGACGGGACAGGGAAATAATATAGACAGATTCTTCATTCGTTTAAAATTTTAAGAGTATACCAATAACCAAATAATTAACACAGGCAGTATTTAAATAAACAATAATTGATAAGAATATGATGAAGGTAACAACACCTTATTGCCTGTGGCGTCGGTGGAGTAATTACATTGAACAGGTAAACATTTTTATGAAAAGAAATTATCAAACGGCGGGCGGCATACTGATCACATTTTTTGTGATGCTGCTATCGTCCTGCGGAAAAGAAAGTGCCCCGCCGGTTGTTACACCTCCCGTGATCATTCCACCGGTAATCACCCCTGCTGCTTTTGATATCAATTCTATTACCGACACGTATGAAAGCATATCTCCCTTTGCTTTTTATTTAAAATGGGCAAGTCACAATGTACATGATCCGTCTATTTTGAAAATGGGAGATTATTATTATTGCTACAGTACCGATGTGGGGTATGGCATTAATGTGCGTTCAGGTATACAGATCAGGAAATCAAAAGACCTGGTGGAATGGACCTATGTCGGATGGGTTTTTAATAGTCTGCCGGCAATGGGCTCGGCCTTTATTACACAGGCTGGTGGTACCCCCTTCAATTCTTTATGGGCGCCGTACATCATAAAAGTGGGTAGTGAATACAGGCTCTATTATTCCCTGTCTTCCGCAGTTTCCAGGTTAAGTGTGATCGGGCTGGCAACCGCCACTTCTCCGGAAGGCCCGTGGACCGAAAAAGGAATTGCCGTGGCATCAAAAAATGATAATACTCCCCAAACCAACGCAATCGACCCTTCGGTTATCGTTACCCCGGGTGGTGAGCATTGGATGTATTACGGATCCGCATACGATGGGATTTATGTGTTGAAACTGGATCCAACAACCGGTCTTGCAGCTTCACCCGGAGACAAGGGTGTTAGGATAGCACAGCGGGCATCTTCCGGAAACAGCATTAACGGGAATATAGAAGGTGCGGAAATAATTTACAACGCAGCTCAAAATAAATATTACCTCTTTATTTCCTATGACTGGCTGGAAACAAAATACAATGTACGGGTAGCCCGTGGAGATCATCCGCAGGGGCCTTTCTATGATTTTAACGGACTGAATGTAAATATCCCTCATGATGCAGGCCCCATGATAGTGGCGCCATACCAGTTCCAGGGGCATAGCGGCTGGCAGGGTACTGCACACTGCAGTGTATTTAAGGATGATACGGGCCAGTATTATATGGGCCACCAGGGCAGGCCCGGGGTAAGTGTTTACTCAATGAATCTGCATGTTCGAAAACTGTTTTGGATGCAGAATGGCTGGCCGGTCGTATCGCCTGAAAGAT
>JANPIJ010000350.1:0-13322 GCA_031424955.1 Ferruginibacter sp.
GGTTAGCCGTAGAAGGATTAATCAAACCTACCGCACCAGTTAAATCCTTCTTTCTAACCGTTTGATAACCGATCACAACCACTTCATTCAATGATCCTTCCGTAAGATCCAGTATCTCATTGAGCTCTGTGCCGGCAGATGTTATTTCCCTTGTTTTATAACCAATGGCGCTGATAACAAGTGTGCTGCCGGCGGGTGCATCAATCCGGAAAACGCCCTTTGAATCCGCCACCACAAATTTTGTTGTTCCCTTAACCGTAACCGTTGCACCGGAAAGTGGCTCGCCGGAGGCGGATTTTAAAGTGCCGCTTATTGCCTGCTGTGCAAAAACATTTGCAGAAAGCAGCATTGCCACAGCGGTACAGGTAAGCAATGTAAGCAACCATTTTTTTTGTTTCATTGTATGCAGTTTTTAGTTTTGAATTGTGCTGTGATATTGATATAAGAAGTTAAAAAAAAGAATCCCTGTTTGACTGTTATCCGGCTATCGGTTCCCGGTAAGATAACAGCCGCCAATGAACGACCATAAAAAATTAAATCTATAAAACGGGATGGTTTGGTAGTAACGGAATTGCAGGACCTGCAATACCAGATTATTAAAAAGTATGGGGCGTATCATATAGCAATAATTAGCCTGTTAAAATAAAATCACAATCGCTTGTATAATTTACCGGCTTAATTAACCCGATTGTAAATTACACTGTAAAATAAATCCATAACTATTTAATCAGCCATTCCATGCGTATCAAAATTTTTACAAATTGTTTCATTTTATTTTTTTACCGATTGCTTAATTTTTTTTGATATTTACATGCGGCCTGGTTGCTTTGCTTAACATCTATCCTTCAACTTCGTATTGCGGTTTGAAAAAAAAATTACATATCACCCTGTTTATTGCTGTAGCCGGCGTGCTGTTGGTTTGTTCTGTTAACGCAACCGCACAGTCTTATTTCTTCAGGAACTATACCGTAGAAAGCGGGCTTTCAAACAACACCGTTTATTGCAGCATACAGGACAGCAGCGGTTTTCTCTGGTTTGGAACCAAGGATGGTGTTAACCGTTTTGACGGCTATCATTTCAAAGTGTTCAATATGAATGATGGCGGCCGTACATTGGAAACCAATTTGATTGGCTGCCTGATGGTGGATAAAAAAAATACCTTGTGGGTGGGTTGTCAAAAAGGTTTATACCAATTCGACCGGCAGAAAGAACGTATGGTAAGATTTTTTGATTCCTTCCCTGAGATCAACGCCATACAAACTGATAAACACGGGCAGCTCTGGTTTATATCAAGGCTCACCATTTGCCGGTATGATTTTAAAACAAAGAAGATACGGGTATTTGCTACCTCAACTTATTTTGAGGCCAGTTCGCTTTGTCTTTCAGAAGAAGGTGATATCTGGGCCTGTAGCCCCAACGGACTTTTGCACCGGTATGATGAAGCCACCGGCACATTCAACAGTTTTAATCTTTTTTCACACTCGCCGGAAGCCTCTTCATACGCAATATTGAAAATTTATCCGGCAGGTAAAGGAGCCATCTTCGCAGGTACTACCAACCAGGGTTTAAAGCGATTTGATATTGCCACATCCACTTATACCGATTTACTTACATTGAACCCGGATAAAACTACCGTGTATGTGCATGACATAAAAAAATATTCGGACAATGAATTTTGGCTTGCCACAGAATCAGGTATTTTTATTTTCAATACACACACAAAAAAATTCCTCAACCTCAAAAAAAATTTACTGGATCCCTATTCCCTTTCAGACAATGCTGTTTATACCCTTTGCAAGGACAAGGAGGGCGGCATGTGGGCAGGCACTTACTTTGGCGGCATCAATTATTATTCAAAACAATATGCGGTGTTTCAAAAATACTTTCCGGATAATTCTGCAAACGCAATCAGCGGCAGCGTGGTGAGGGAAATTTGCAAAGACCGGCTGGGAAATTTATGGATAGGAACAGAAGACGCAGGGCTGAACAAATTGAACCCGGCTACAGGGGCTGTTACACAATATAAACCTACCGGCGAAAATAACAGCATTGCTTACTCCAACATACATGGCTTGCTTGCAACGGGCAATGACTTATGGATCGGCACTTTTGAACACGGACTGGATGTAATGGACATTGTTACCGGAAAAATAAAAAAACATTATGCCGCCGGCACCGGCCGTAAAGCATTGAAAAGTAATTTTATTGTATGCCTGTTACAAACAAAGGATGGAGAAATTTATGCAGGCACCAGTAACTCCCTATTTAAATATGACACCAGGGCAGACGGTTTTGACAGCGCCGCCAGTTTACCATCTCATACATTTATTTCCTGCCTGCTGGAAGATCACAACAAAACCATCTGGATAGGCACCCATGACAGGGGCATTTACTATTATAATCCCGTAACAAAAAAACAAGGGCATTTTGCAAATGACCCCGCCAATAAAAATAGTTTAACCAACAACACCATCAACGCTATTTATGAGGATGGAAAACAAAACCTGTGGCTTGCAACGGAAGGCGGTGGCCTGTGTAAACTAAACAGGGAAAGAAATACAATCGAACACTTTACCATTAAAAACGGGTTGCCCAGTAATTTTATCTTTAAAGTACTGGAGGATAATCAACAGAACTTATGGGTAACCACTTCAAGAGGGTTGGTAAACCTACACCCCGAAAACGGGAATGTGACTGTTTATACAAAAGACAATGGCTTATTGAATGACCAGTTCAATTACAATTCCGGTTATAAAGACGAAGAAGGGCAACTGTACTTTGGAAGTGTAAAAGGTATGATCCGTTTTGTGCCGGGTAATTTTTTAAAACCTACCATTATTCCACCTGTTTACATTACAGGCCTGCAGGTGCAAAACAAAGAGCTCGACATAGCCACTGACAGCACTATTCTACGCCAATCCATTTTATACACGGATGAAATAGCATTGCCTTATGACCGTTCCTCCATCAGCATAGACTTTGCCGCACTGAGTTTTATTTCGCCTGAAATGACCATCTACAGCTATACCATGCAGGGCATAGACAATGAATGGACGGAAATAAATCCTAACCGGAAAATATATTTTACCAATCTTACCCCAGGCAAATATATTTTTAAAGTAAAGGCAGGCATCAATGGCAACTGGAGCAAAGAAGCAAAACAATTGACTATAAATATTTTACCGCCCTGGTGGGCAACCATTTGGGCATATATTGTGTACACAGTCATCTGCATTGCTATTGGTTATTATTTATTGAGAACCTACCATATCATTTCTGAAGATAAAAAAGAGAAGGAAATTTATGAAGCGAAGATTGACTTTTTTACCAACATCGCACATGAAATAAGAACACCGCTTACATTGATAAAGGGTCCGGTAGAAAATTTGCTGGAGCAGGTGGAAGAAGTACCGTCAATAAAAGAAGATGTGGTAACAATGGAAAGGAATACCAACCGCCTGATTGCACTCATTACACAAATACTCGATTTCCGGCAGACAGAAACAAAAGGATTCAGCATTGATTTTTTAAAAGTAGATATCACCTCACTGATCAAAGAAAACTATGAAAATTTTTCTCCGCTTGCCAGGAAAAAGAAACTGGCATACAATATAGAACTTCCTTCTACCGCTATACATGCTCTTGCCGATGAAGAAGCGTTGAACAAAATTTTCAGTAACCTGATTAATAATGCCGTAAAGTATGCTCAAAGTAAAGTAACCGTTCGGCTCATTCCGCCGGATAACAATGGCGCATACTTTACCATTGAAATTGAAAATGACGGATTGATCATCCCTGCTGAAATGCGTGATAAGATATTTGAACCTTTTTACAGGATGAAAGAAGCCGCAAAGCAGCAGGGAACCGGCATTGGGCTCGCACTTGCGAAATCATTAACAGAATTGCACAAAGGGAATTTATATCTTAAAACCCCGGTTGGCGGCGTAAATATATTTGTACTTTGCCTGCCGCTGAAACCGATGGAAAATAACAAACAAAAAAAATAAAACGCTTATAAAATAAACCAGCTATTATGCTACCACTGATATTACTCGTAGATGATAATGAAGAAATACTTGAATTCCTGGAAAGGATTTTAAAAAATAAATACGCGGTACTGAAAGCAGCAGAAGGAAAGGAGGCATTGGCACTGCTGGAAACAGAAGCGGTGCAACTGATAGTAAGCGATGTAATGATGCCGGTGATGGATGGATTTGAATTATGCAAAATAATAAAATCAACAGTCGAGTATTCACATATACCTGTTATATTGCTTACTGCAAAAAATACCATTCAGTCAAAAGTGCAGGGGCTTGAGTTGGGGGCTGATGCCTACATTGAAAAACCATTTTCAAAAGAGCACCTGCTGGCACAGATAGCCAGCCTGCTGGCAAACCGCAACAGCATCCGTGAATTTTATGCAAGCTCACCGTTGGTACATATCAAAAGCATGGCACATACAAAAGCTGATGAGCATTTTTTGGAAATACTGAATGATGCTATCTGTAAAAATATAGAAGATGCTGATATGGATGTGGAAAAGCTGGCGGCCATCATGAATATGAGCCGCATTACACTATACAGAAAAATAAAAGCTATTTCTGTTTTAACACCGCTGGAGGTGATCAATATAACCCGGCTTAAAAAAGCTGCTGAATTACTTGCCCAGGGCGAATATAAGATTTATGAAATAGCAGACATGGTTGGCTTTAGTTCACAAAGTAATTTTACAAGGAGTTTTCAAAAGCAATTTAATATTACGCCAACGGAGTATATGAATTCGAAGCAGCTGGATAAGAAGAAACCGCAGTGACGCCACATGCCCCCGTCTCCGCCGCGACGGAGAGTTCTTCGAACAGCTTGCTCCTTTCGTTACATCTTTTCTATTTGGCCATAACAAATTTCCTATTTCGTTAGAACCGTTGTTGTGTTTTGTATTAAAAGTCTGAAAGGCTTTAATTTGAATAGCCGTGGGTGGCAACCCATGGTTATTCGGATCTGCATTTCAACCCTGAATGGGGTTGAATTACCGGTTACCACCTGAACAATTGCACCGACATAAGAATCAAGGAATGGAATATACCAAACATCTTTGATACCCTCGCCATTTGGAGAAAAGGCCGTGGGAATAAACATATCTTTCAACACAGTTCCATTTACATCGTTGGCTTTTGCAGGTAAATGGTCCATTGCTGCAGTTTGGTTCCGTTTTTAGCGGCCAGCATAATACCGGTATCGGTAGCACCTTCTTTATCAACCGGTGTCAGGTACAAATCGGAGCCGGTTGCTTTTACCAGGTACACATTTTTTTCCACCGCAATAAAATCATACTGCTGGCTGGCCTGCGACATTACCATTGGCTGTTGTTCGAGCAGTACTCCTTCTGCAGCAACGCCTTTTTGCGGTTGAAATGTTTTATTGGTAAATAAATTGCGCAACTGGTAGGTTTGCCCGTCTACATGCTTAAAATCCCAGGTAACACATTTCCAGTTTACCGGCGAATAAGCAACCAGTGGCGTACCGTTGGCACCATTCGCATCTTTTATCCGCAGCAGCATACCGGTCTCAACATTTTTAATGGCGAATGTGCCTTCGATAACCTGTGCAAATGCAAAGGTTGAAAACAGCAGGAAGGTTAGCAAAACAAGTGATATCTTTTTCATGCAATCATTTTAAAAATTAAGGTAACGAAATATTTGGAACAACTTGTATGCATTTGGAATCAAATTGCAGGCGGATGGTTTCATTTCCTGAAACCATCAGGAGGTAAGGTACACCGTTGTTAATTTTGCTGGCTAACAACTGAATGGTTGCTTACTTACGTTTTAAATATTAATGTAATATTCAAATCAATGCCTTAGTAACCACGCCGACACTGGACGGAGTCCGGCAACTGGCGGAGATACCTGTACCGTTAATTATTAATGCCCCCCCCTTTTACTGTATTATGCACCAGACGTGGGATAAGTAAAACCATCGGCATTGATGCTTTTTCGTATATTTGAAGTGTGGCAAAACAGATAAAATATCAACTGGAAATTGAAATTGATAAACTTACTAATAGCATAGTAAATACTATTTCCGGCGATAGCTTTCCGACCGATGTTCATCCATTAAAAAAAGCGGATTTAAAAAATACAACTAAGAAAAATGGTTGGCTTTTTAATTGGTCAAGTGAATTTAAGTTGACAGATAGACAAATTTTCAAGCTTACCATAAGAAACAATCCTGAAATTGTTCAGGGACTTTTAAGTATCAGCGATTACAATGACCATTATTATTTACACCTGATTGAAAGTGCTCCGTTCAACCTGGGCAAGGGCAAGCTTTATGAAGGTGTACCAGGAAATCTATTTGCTTTCACTTGCAAAACATCGTGGGATAAAGGATACCAGGGTTTCGTATCATTCACTTCCAAAACGAAATTGATTGAACACTACGAAAAAACTTTCGGAGCTACACATATCGGCGGGCATAAAATGGTGATCTTTCCGCAGGAAGTACTTACATTAATTAAAAGATATTTTCCAACTTAAATTATAAAACAATGGGATACATAAAAGAGCCTGCAGGAGTTGATTTTGCAGTTGACCCAACACCTTTAACAAAAGAAGACAGAAAAAAAATAAGTGATATTATTGCTCATTATAAAGCAACCGGAAAAAAAATGCCTTTACAGAAAACTTCAACAAAACCCAGGCTCTTATCAGCAACCAGAAAAAAGAGAACAGTGGTTTAATTTATAACACTTTCGCCTGGTACAGGAAGATAACCGCACAAACGCAACCCTCGCTAATGCGGCTGGACAAGCAAATAATTTTCGCCGGTTACCACATACCAAAAGCTCCCTTTCTCAACCACCAGTTTATCAATCCCGGTTTTTCGATCTTTTACAAACTTCATTTTTATCGTCGCAGTCTTTCTGGGACCAACCTTACTATCGGAGAAATGCGTATGCAAAACATACACCAGCTTATGCTTTGCATCCAACACAAAATCTCCGTGGCCTGTGCCATTGATGCCAAGAATATTTTTACTGATGATTGGATTGCCGGCATATTTCTGCCAGGGGCCATAAGGCGTTTTTGAAGTAGCATAACCCACGGCATAATCGGGGTTACGAAAATCATTGGCGGTATAAATGAGGTAATACAAGTTGTTGTGCTTTATTACCGAAGGCCCTTCCGTAACCGGCCAGGAAGTATTGGGTGTGTTTTCCCAATGTTCGGTAGCGGTAATACATTCGGTTAAGGTGGCGGGCTTGATGTCAGAAAGGTCATCTTCCATTTCGGCAACAAATATCTTGTTTCCGTTGGTGAGTCTTACATGGTATAGATATTTCTTTCCATCGGTATCAATAAACACGAATGGATCAATTTGCTTAACCGGTGCTGCCAGTGGTTGTAGTATCTTTTGCACAAAGGGACCTGCCGGTGATTTACTGGTTGCTATGGCAATGTTTTCATCTGCGACATAAGCCATATAAAAAAGTTGATTCAACTGAAAAACCTGTGGCGCTCAGAAGTTTTTTCTGCCATAGGCATCCCCTTTTTTTAATGCGAAGCCGCCTTGTTTTGTAGTATCTTTCTTCCACGCCTTCATATCCTTTGAAGTATATACAATAAAGCCGTTGTTGGCATTGCGCTCAACAGTGCCATAGAGGTAGTAGATTCCATTGTGGTTAAACATTGCGGGGTCTGCCAAGGTGTATATTGGTTTGGTTTTTATCCTGCGCATAGACTGCATGAAAGCAACAACAATTCGACATTAAAATGGTGAAAATAAAAGCAACCGGTATATTTCTTTTTTCAG
Source organism: Ferruginibacter sp. (assembly GCA_031424955.1). Taxonomy (GTDB): domain Bacteria; phylum Bacteroidota; class Bacteroidia; order Chitinophagales; family Chitinophagaceae; genus Ferruginibacter. The sequence goes on from JANPIJ010000350.1 coordinate 7,813, forward strand.
TGAAATGGATCATATAATGTCGGGTGGTTTTTAAAATTCAGTTTCTTTTTTGGTTATCGCTTTGGCTGTAGACCAGCATACTCTTTGATGTTTGTAAAGCTTTACCCTCCCCTGTTGCCCGTTGCTGAAAAAGTACAAGGGAGTGATCCCGGGTTCCGTCGCTATCGCTCCTCGCCGGGACACAATGCACAACGATGATGCCATGAAAAACCTAAGCGGGTTAAACTATTTCTCTTCATCAAACCGGAGCTGTGCCCCTTCCATTGCCGGAAGAAAGCAAACGAACGAAAGAAGAAGTATTAAAATGCCAAACCCGGGGTCGTTCCCCCAAAATACATTCAATACACCGGTTGCAAAAAAGGCTATTCCAAAAATCCAACTGATGATCTTCCAAAGATTTGATTTGTTATTCATCGCTAATATCACCTTATTTTATTAAATGCCAGATATTTTCCTGCAAGTGTCATTTCCTGTTCCGGCATAATATTCCCGGGTGGCATAAATTGTTTCATAATCATTTAATTCGGGGAATATGTTAATAGCCATTAATTTTGATCTGTTCCTTTATTTAAACCCAAATATTAACGGAAATAAAAAGGTAACAATAATTGTCCATAAGAAATAAATAGGCAGGTAGAAGGAAATCACTTTTCCAACTCCGCTTATGTCCGCTTTCTTTGAAAGTACCCTGAAAAGTTGTGCAGTTACCAGGAGGAGATTTATTAAGATCAAGCCGTTGCTACCCAGCACCGCAACCCTGTTGGGGGTAATTCCCCATTCGGAAATCCGGAATAAAATGGCGGAAAGCGCAATGCCATTTACAATTACCGTTACAACAGAAAGCAGAAAAAGAATCCAGATTTCCGGCTGACTTTTAATTGCCTTAGATGTTTCGGCAACAGAAAAGAAAATGATGGCCATCACGCCAATTAATAACGCATTAAAAATGAGTAAAAATTCCCGGTCGTTATATGGGTTTTTCCCCGAATACACCATTGCCACGAGATAGATTACCAGCATCACCAATACCAGCGGGCTGAAAATTTTAGCAATTACCGGGGAAACTTTACCCACTAACTGAGGATTAGTTTGGGTAAGATAAGTGCCTACAACCGGAGCAGCGGGAAGCCCGAAAACTACAATATTCTCAAAATAAAACTTTTCAATATTAAATCCGATTAATGAGAAAAGCCCAATGGTTATACCGGTAAGGATTGCGCCTGCGATTATGATGAGTGTTGTAATGACTACCAGGTCACCGTTATACTTTAAAAAGCCAAGCCGCTTTTCAGTGTTGTTTTGCTGTTCACCAACAAAAGCAAAACCCAAAACCGACCATAGCAATAAAACCACATGAATACAGGATAACATTAAGGTATCGCTTTTTTTAACATCGGGAAGGAAGTTGATAAAAATTAAACCGATAACAGTTGTGACAGCAATAAAAGCAATTTTCCCTGCTGATAATTTATTCTTCCAGGCAAAGTAAGCCGTTAACAGCGGGAAAACGATAAAGCCGATGTTCCTGGTGTAGAAAAATTCTTCGTTGATAGATAACAATGATGGCAGCTTTGCGATAATACCTGCCAGGAGAGATGCAATAATCACCAATACCAGCTCTTTACCGGTACTACGGGAAATTTCTTCGCTGGTGAAATTGAGTCTTTCATGCCAAAAGCTTACAAGCGTGTTGTCTTTAAGTTGCGGGTACAACGCCTTAAATGCCCGCTTAAAAGCTGGTTTGTCTGTCCGGTATAACTTTTCAAGCTGCCCGGGGCTGTCAAGATTTGACAGGATTTCTTCTTTCATAAAAAATGTGATAGATAAATAATATTTGTTCGGTATTACCTGGTAAACATCTGGCGTTTGCTAACGCTCTCTTTCCAAACTACCAAAAAAGCACTTTGTATTCCAAAGTTAAAGGAAAGTACTTTGTATTTCAAAGTATTTGGATAAAATAATTTAATGGGGCCATTTTTCCCGAAGCGTCCGGCGTGAATACAAATGGAGTATTGAAAATAGCAACTGCGAAAGTTGCTTAGAACTTATTGACAAATTAATAAAATTTGGGCCGGGTATAAATGTGCTTTCATGCTTCGCTTTTAAGAATATAACGGCTGTTTTGGCCACCGATTAATAATTTGCAGTTAATCTTCAAATTGTACTAAGTTTATGCGGCTATAAATAAGTTGCCTGCAAGCATAAAGGACAGCGTATCAAAATTATATTCGACAAACTTTATTAGTGATGTGACTTTTTATGTTGAGACCTAGCAAGTTGCTATGGACAATTCTTTTTGTAAAACCATAAACATATTGGTGCTTAGAAGGCATCCGGTGGGTAAAAAAGAAGTGTTTTATAAGCATCGCTAAAATAGATTAATTATTTATTCAATAAATTGCTGTAAACTTGTATTCCGAATCCTCCCACTATGAAAAAATTTCCCCTCCTTCAATTATTTTTTTTATTGCTGTTAAATGGGTTCGTATTTCAGTCCTGTAAAAAAGAGATACAATCAGAACCAGCCGTTGACATCAATAACAAGCTTGCGGTAAGTAGTTCAACGCTTTTATCTTCCGGCTCTTGTTACGAAACCCTGCAACCAGATTGGTTTGATGACTCTGCACAAACCCCCACTATTTTGGGTGCTCATTTATTAAACAGCCCATATTCTGTGGCCGTCATGCAACAGGCATCACAGAATCTCTACGGAAATTCAAACGGTATCAGCATCAACAAAAAATATGTTCGCTTTAAACCTGCCGACGAAACCCAGTTAACCCAATTGGTCAATTTAGGTATAGAACTTTATGATTACCCGTTGGATTATGAAGTAACTCAGGAAGGCGACTTTTATGACCAGGGTTTACCCGAAAATGAAATACCCTGGTTTTACACAGTTGTAGATCCTTCATTCACGCCGCCAACAGGTATTCAATACCAACTCCTGGCTGACCTTTATGTTCCAGATGACGACATTTTTTTGGAGAATGAAGCCTTCCTGATTACAGGTAATCCTGTAGCACCGCTTGATTGTGATACATCTTCTCCGGCAAAATCAATAACTCCCGATGTACCCGATTGCGGGGAAGATTCGCACTGGGATTATGGCCTGCGGGAGTGTGTACCCAACGATTGCCCATCCGGGTATGTATGGGATGGTTCGCAGTGTGTAGTTTATATCCCACCTCCTCCACCGCCACCACCGGCATCAAAACAGCCATCCGGGCAAATTTTGGTATTTGATAATTCCAGAAACACAAATGTTCCTGTACGCCAGGCAGGGATAGTATTAAAAAGATTTTTTAAAATTGACCGTGTTTATACAAATGATAATGGAAATTTTACTAGTAATAAACATTTTCATAATAAGGTAAACATCGTAGTAAAGTTTAAAAATGATAATATAAAGATTCGGGGACTGCGTGGAATTAGATTTTATCAAATGTTTTTCCCTATAAAACATGGCATCGGAAAATTCAGCGGTAACCTGAATAATTTAGCACCTTACGTATTTAATGAGGATACAGATTTTAAAAAGCGTACCTAAGTAACTGGTGGGCTGCTCAATTGATGAATGCTTATTTGGAATATAATACTATGGCAACTTCTTTAAGTACAGGCACACTGCCTAATGATTTAACGGTACTACTTACTAACTGGGGCGGTGCAGGAGGAGCAGGATCAACCCCAATGAACAATCACCGTAGCAATAACGCTACCGCACCGAGGCAATGGACTGAATATTTCCTGGTTAGTCCTTTAGGCTCGCAGGCAGCTAACCTTATTAATTACCTGGTACAAGGGTATTTCCTTAGCCAAATGGACATGACGCTTGGTTATAATGTTACGGGTCATAGAACGAGTGATTGGGTAAAGGAATTGATGTACCATGAAATGAGTCATGCCGCCCATTCACAAAAAGTAGGACAGGTTTGGTGGAGCAACCTGGTATTTTCAGAAGAACTTACAGTAGTAAAATGGGGAGGCCAATATGACCCTTATGGTGATGGCACAGATGGCATAGCTTCCGAATATATTTCGGTTGCGGAAAGTTGGGCAGAACATTTAGCAAGGGTAATGTGCGACCAGCAATATGGTACCGATAGCAGACCTGTAATTAAACAATCATCAACATACTTCACAGGGTTTGCACCGGACCCAGCGTTATCTAGCCATTTAAATGCATTGGAAGCTTTTGACCCAAACCGCCCTGTTTCAGATGACCCCTTTCGTTGGATACCTGAAGGTATATATTATGATTTGTTTGATTTTAGAAATGAAACTGGACTCCCCATAATAGACGGTGTTTCTGGATACACTAATCAACAAATGTTCAATGCCTTAGACGCAGATGTAATCTCTATGCCTCAATACAAAACAAGATTACTATTAGAAAACGGAAACAATCAATCTGTACAAGTAACCGCTCTCTTTAATCAATATCATTACTAATGAAAGCATTTATTTATTGTACGCTAGTTTTCTATCTAAGCATAAATGCAAGTTGTAAAAAAAGATTTAATTGTAAGCAAACAATCTACTCCTTTGAGGGGAATTTCAAAGCTTACCCCGCTTTGGATAGCATTCATGTAAACGATACAATTTGGCTGGAATCTATTATACCTGTGAACCTGAAAAATTTAATTAATAATGAAATTGTTGATTATAGGGGCGCTGTAAATTTAGGAACTGCAATTGGGTATATAGAATTAATTGGAGGTAGCTTTAGCAATCCTGGAGCAATCCCAGCCGCCAATAGCTTTGAAAATATTTTAATTAAAGGTTCAGCATCCCAAACTGATAAACAAGATCAAATAAGGGCATATCGTTTTATTGAAGAAGGCGAAATGTATTTTTTTAAACTTGGCATTGTAGCCAAAAGAAAAGGGCTTTTTACCATAGGACCGGGCAATGCCGCCAATGTTTACACCCGCAGTAACGAATGTGATAAAGCAGGATTTGATTTAACTTTTAAGGATACCGACCAACATATATATTTACTAGAAAAAAGCAGGCCTGGTTATACGGCTTCAGGATATGAGCAAACTCATGCATACACTTTTAAAGTATATTAAAATCCCGTTTAGTAAAATGTGGTGGGTAGCGAAGTAATCGGGTGGATGATGAAATTTTTAATGACATTACAATAAGTTTTGGTATGCTTGTAACTTCCGAAAAAAAGCCGTGCAAAGCATTAACCTGGGAAATATGCGACCAGTGGGATGGAGTCGAGAGGAAATCTCTATTTTATTTTCAAAGTATTTAGCCGTGATTATAATAAATATGCATGTTTAAAAAAATCTCCATTGAAATTTGACATGGCGTTGTAGCAAGTAATTATTTTGTGTTGAACGACATTAAAAAAACACTCCAACAAATGCCAGCAGGCAATCGAGTAAGGAAGGGGAATTTCACCCCAACCTCCTCACGGAACCGTACTTGAACCTCTCGATTCATACGGCTCTTCAGTTATGGTCTTACTTGACTTTGTTATGCAACTACCAATT
>JANPIJ010000351.1:0-25922 GCA_031424955.1 Ferruginibacter sp.
TCTCACTTAAACGCTTATCCGCTTTTACCTGCGCCAGGGTAACAGGCTTCTTCAGTTTCTTCACGGGTTTTAAATTGACCACTACCCATGCATCATCTTCGGTGGTTGGGTCCTGGTAGGCTTCTTTGGTGATCGCTGCTATTCCAACTATTTCCACTCCTTCATTGCTATGATAGAATAGTACCTTATCACCTTTCTTCATTGCCCGCAGGTGAATTCTTGCAGAATAATTCCGAACGCCATCCCAAAATGTTTCCTTGTCTTTTACAAACTGGTCCCAACTGTATTTAAAGGGCTCTGACTTAACTAACCAATATGGCATGATATTTATTTTTAAAAAATGTAAAAAAAATTCCCCGTTTGCAAACTTATGAATGATGATTTATTAATAAATAAAAAATACAGCAACTTACTTACTTATTTTAAATCCAATGTTATCCTTCTGTCGTAGTTGTGCATGAATAGTTATTTTATTAAAAATGATTTAAAAAAATTCACAACAAAATCAATTCGTTATGCCAACAAAAAATTCATCCGAAAGAGAACTAATTGCCGTGGCAGAAGGTAACATTAAAAATTTATCCAGGAGAAATTTCCTTGGATATATTGGAGGTGCTTCTGCATTGCTGCTTACCGCTGCTGCCTGTAAAAAAGACGATACCCCCTCCATGAATAGTGGAGTGGACCTTGGTAAAGGTGATCCCGGTATTTTAAATTATGCCTATGCGCTGGAGCAGATTGAAGCAGCGTTTTACACCAAAGTATTTGAATCACCTTATAGTGGTATTACTCCCGCTGAAAGTGCACTGTTAGGTGATATCAGGGATCATGAAATTGCTCACCGCGAATTCTTTAAGGCTGCATTGGCTACCGCCGCCATCCCAACACTGGAGTTGGATTTCTCTTCCATCAATTTCGGAAGCAGGGATAGCGTTTTAGGCACTGCCAAGGCATTTGAAGACCTGGGTGTATCTGCGTACAATGGTGCAGGTAAGCTGATTGCCAGTCCCGATTATTTGTTACTGGCTGGTAAGATTGTTTCAGTTGAAGCAAGGCATGCTGCCTATATCAGGGACCTGATTATGAACGGAACATTTGCCAATGATCTTGATGCAAATGCGCTGGATATCAGCCGCACACCAAGCCAGGTATTTGCAATTGCAGGTACTTATGTAAAAACTAAATTAAACATCAGCAATTTACCAACCTCTTAAATTTATTTTATGAAAATAGAAAATATCATTAACGAAATTGAAAGCGTAGATCCGGAAGTATTTGAACGCCTCGATGGCCGAAGAAGTGCCATGAAACAGTTTGCCAAAATTTCCGGTAAGATCGCCTTGGCATCATTACCACTGGCTTTCGGTTCTATGTTGAATAAAGCTTATGGCAGCCCATCTGGTACAACCGATGCTATAACAGATGTACTAAATTTTGCGTTGACATTAGAATACATTGAAGCCGAATTTTATAAAAAAGGATACGATGCAGGTATTGCGGGAACCCTGGCTATCCCGGCGGGAGCACCAATCAATGCTATCAAAACAATCCGTGATCACGAGATAGCACACGTTACCTTTTTAAGAACGGCAATTACTTCATTGGGTGGTACACCGGTAACCTTTACCGCTTCCTCCTTTGATTTTACGGCCAAAGGAAATTTCCCGACTGTGTTTTCAGATTACGGACTCTTCTTAGCTGTTGCGCAAACATTTGAAGACACCGGTGTGAGAGCTTATAAGGGACAGGCTGGAAATTTAATGAGTAACAATGATGTATTGACTGCTGCGCTTAATATTCATTCAGTAGAAGCAAGACATGCATCACATATCCGCCAGATGCGTAAAGCCAATGGTTCACTTGTACCGGCTGGTGTGAATGTAAAACCATGGATTACTTTAAATCAAAGCGGCATCGGTAGTTCAGCAGTACAGGGAAGTTATAACGGAGAAGAAATTACTACGCAGGCTGGCGTTAATATTGTAAATATTGGCGGGTTTACCATCTCTGCAAGTGCAGCTTCAGAAGCATTCGACGAGGCGCTTACCAAAGAACAGGTGGTTGCAATTGTAACACCATTCTTTGCTTAAATTAAATTGCATTTTATGGAATGACTGTATTTCGGTACAGTCATTCTTTTACCCTCCCCATACCCGTTCATCCGTTACTTAATCAATATTTTTATCATAACAAAGCAGGTCTTCTAACTGACCACCTGGTTTGTACAAAAAAATTATTATGACATTTTCATATTCTATCGCATCCATATTTTTAGCAATGCCCGGTGGCATGGAATGGATATTTATCCTGCTGGCAGTTGTGTTATTATTTGGCGGTAAAAAGATTCCCGAGTTAATGAAAGGTATCGGCAAAGGTGTACGTGATTTCAAAGACGCCAAAGATTCTGTAAAGAGTGATATTGAGGAAGGCATGAAGGCAAAACCGGTTTCAGAGACTGCATCAGGAATTGTTAATTAATAGCCATGGTTACCATCGGAAATAACTTGACTATCATCCCATAATTTAACCAAACAGTGGCAACAGCAACTTCAGAAAGAAAATACTTTTTAAAACGCATCAGCGGGAAAGCGGAGCCAAAGAAATTTGAGATGAATTTCTTTGATCATATTGAAGATTTGCGTTGGCACCTGGTACGTAGCATCGCAGCTTGGTTGATTGCTGCCATTGCAATATTTGTTTATATTGATTTTGTTTATGACAACATCATCTTAGCTCCGGCCCGTGAAACATTTTATACCTATGGTGCGTTGTGCCGCTTAAGCGAATGGCTGCACCTTGGTAATTCGCTTTGTATGCCCGCGGTTAAAATAGATTTTCAAATTACCACTGTAAACGGAACTTTTTCGTCCGCTCTCAACATTGCTATGATTGGCGGTATTGTGGTTTCATTCCCATATATATTCTGGGAGCTTTGGCGGTTTATAAAACCAGCACTGTCTCCCAAAGAAAGAAGTTATGGCAGAACGGGGATTTGGTGGATTTCCTTTTTCTTTTTTACAGGGGCCCTCTTTGGGTATTACCTACTGGCCCCTTTTACCTTTAATTTTTTAGCAGGCTTTTCATTGGGTAAATCTGGAATGATTTTATACCGGCCGGCTGTAAATGATTATATTGATAGTTTAACGAACCTGGTACTGGGTTGTGGTATTGCATTCGAATTACCCGTGCTTTGCTTTGTGCTTGCAAAAATGGGAATTGTAACCGGCGCATTGCTTAAAAAGTATTTCAAATTTGCCTTCGTAATCATATTAGTGGTATCAGCGATAATTACGCCTTCACCTGACTGGACGAGCCAGTTCCTGGTAGCTATTCCACTCCTGTTTTTATACTGGATAAGTATATTGCTGGCATCGGGCGTAGACAAGCAAAGAGCCAAAGCAGAGAATTTACAGGCTGACTGATAGTAGCCAATTTATACTTACTAAATTTAAAGCCCGGAGTAACTCCGGCTTTATTATGTACCTATCATTTCCAAAAGGGTCATTCATTTCGATTTAAAGGAATAAAAAATTAAATCACAATCATAGAACCAATGGACGGTTTACTTCGTAGTTCTATTTAAGCTTTTAATAAATTACCAAACTATTAAGGCCAATCGTCTAAACAATGAAAGCGGTTTTATCATACATGTTGCTGATTGTTTATACAACGCTGCTTGTAAAACCGGTACTTCCTTTTTTTATCGACGCTGCACAGCATATTTTTAATTACCAGGAACACATGACCGTTGTACATTTTGAAAACGGACAATATCATGTTCACTATGAATTGAATGATAATGCAAAAAAAGACATACCGCATAAAGATGCGACCAATACAAAAAAAGATATTTCCCAGGATGAATATATTATTCAAAATGAATTAAAAACTACGCCTGTCGTTTACAAAATAGCATTACATCGTTTGATACTTTCATCCAACCTGGCAAGCACTCATCTTGTCAACGACTACCCTCCACCAAAAGTATAAGTTGATTCATTTATTGTTCGTTTGCACGAGCCAGAAAAATCAATTTTTCACAGGCAGGTGTACCATTTAGAATGCGTGTCATTATTGAAAAAGCCCTTCAATTAATGTACAATGCCAGCATGTCCTGGCTTAAATGGAACGGGCTCCATCAATAAAATATTCATCTTAAAATTATTCAGATGAACAATCGATATAAACGAATCGTTATAGCGCTTCCGTTTTTACTCTTTCATCTTTTTGTTTTGCAGGGGCAACATATTATTAAAGGCAAAGTAGTAGACACTGAAAGCAGGCAACCGCTGGAGGGGGTTTCCATTACATTTTCCAATAACGAGGCAAACAACACTTTCTCAGACCAATATGGAAATTTTTCCATTCAATCTGCAATAGATACCGGCTGGCTTTGGGTTTCATCGATAGGCTACCAGGCTAAACCGGTGTTTGTCAGCCGAAAAGAAAATATAAAAATTGAGTTACAGGCTGCTGCAATAGACCTGAAGGATATTACTTTAAAAACAAGCCTCTCAACCAAATTTACAACGCTTGGTAAAATCGACCTCGACTTAAGACCGGTACGCAATACACAGGAATTATTGCGGTTGGTTCCAGGCTTGTTTATAGCCCAACATGCAGGAGGAGGCAAGGCGGAACAGATTTTTTTACGTGGCTTTGATAGCGATCATGGAACGGATGTACAGGTAAGTGTGGATGGAATGCCGGTAAATATGGTTAGTCATGCTCATGGCCAGGGTTATGCAGATGCACATTTTATTATTCCTGAAACCATCAACACAGTTGATTTTGGAGCTGGCCCTTATTATACCCAACACGGTAATTTAAATACGGCCGGCTATGTCGCTTTCTCCAGTTTTAATAATATTGACAAAAGTACTATCCAGGCTGAAGCTGGCAACTTCAACACAACCCGGACACTTGCAATACTTGATTTACTAAAAAAAAATAAGGATAAACAGAGCGCTTATATTGCATCAGAATATTATTATACCAACGGGCCAACTATCAACAAACAACACTTTAACCGCTTCAATATTTTTGGAAAATACAACCTGGCTATTTCAGATAATACCCAATTGACAGCCTCGCTTTCTTCTTTCAAAAGTAGATGGGATGCATCCGGTCAAATACCGGAAAGAGCTGTCATGAGTGGGGAAATTGATCGCTTTGGTTCCATCGATCCATCTGAGGGCGGCAATACAGAACGACACAATGCTAACCTGGTTATTGCTCACCATTTCAACAATGGCATCAACTGGGAGAACCAACTTTTTTACAGCAGGTATATTTTCAGCCTCTTTTCGAATTTTACATTTTTTGTAAATGATCCCGTCAACGGGGATGGAATTAACCAGGCAGAAAGCCGTAACATCATTGGTTATTCGTCTCAACTGGATAAAAAATACGAAGCAGGCAACTGGCGCTTGCACTCACTTGCCGGTGGAGGTTTACGCTACGACGATACAAAAGATAGTAAACTTACCCATGTTATAAAACGCAGCTTTTTAGAAAATATAAAACTGGGTGATATAAAAGAATTAAACCTTTACGGATATATACAACAACAGGCAAGCATTGGAAAATTTATGCTGGATGGCGGCATTCGCTTCGACTATTTACATTTTGACTATTTTGATAAATTAAATACTCAACAAATGAATGCGCAGGGTAAGTCCATCATTAGCCCCAAATTAAATATTCAGTATACAGTCAATTCCGCAGTACAGTTATTTGTAAAATCGGGAAAAGGATTTCATTCGAATGATACAAGAGTGGTAGTAGCCAACCTGGGGAAAGAGATTTTACCAGCCGCCTATGGCACGGATATCGGGGTGGCATTAAAGCCATCCAAAAATTTGTTTTTATCGGTAGCTATCTGGAATCTTTACCTAAACCAGGAATTTGTATATGTAGGGGATGATGGAAATGTGGAACCGAGTGGTAAAACCAAAAGACAGGGTATTGATTTGATTGCCCGTTACCAGTTTAGCAAAACCCTGTTTGCCAATGTAAATTTAAACTTAACAAAGCCGAGGGCCCGCGGACAAATAAAGGGACAGGACTATATACCTTTGGCTCCTACTGCCACCAGTATCGGGGGAATATTTTATAAAACCAAACGTGGATTTAATGGAGGTGTTACCTACCGGTTTATTACCGACCGGCCTGCCAATGAAGACAATTCAATTATAGCAAAGGGATATACTTTATTGGATGGATCTATAAATTACACTCAAACTAAATATGAAATTGGCCTGGCTTTTGAAAACATCCTGAATGCCAAATGGAACGAGGCACAGTTCGCAACGGAATCCAGGCTTAGAGATGAACCAGCACCCATTACCGAACTAAATTTCACACCGGGAACACCATTTTTTGCAAGATTAAAAATGGCAATTTTTTTCTAGCGTTATTGAAATAATCATTTTAATAACACTAGTTGCTAACCATTCTCTTATATTTTTTTGGCCTTATAAGTTTGCGTTCAAACCGGATGATGACAGACTTAATACACCTCATTCCCACCCGCTGGCCAATACATCCGCAATATGCATCGTTTTCAAGGAAATATTCTTTCCCTTGATATAACCGTCAATATGCATCAGGCAACTTAAATCGGTTGAAATGATATACTCAGCCTTTGTTGCCAGTGCATTGATTACTTTTTGATCAGCCATTCCAATGGATATCGCATCAAACTTTACAGCGAATGTGCCGCCAAAGCCACAGCATGTTTCTACATCGTTCATCTCTACCAACTCCAGGCCTTTTACATTGCTTAATAATTTACGGGGAGCTTCCTTTATTTTGCATTCTCTCAGGGCTGCACAACTATCATGGTAAGTAGCCCTGGCGTTTAGTTCAGCGCCATAATTATCTATCTTCAATACCTCCGTTAAAAATTCGGTGAACTCGTACATGCGTTTACCCAGATCCTTTACCTGGTTTTGCATAGAGGAGTCTTCAAATAATTTGGGATAATAATTTCTCACAAACCCAACACAGCTTGCGCTTGGCGCAACAATGTAATCGGCATTGTCAAAATCAGCTATAAATTTATTGCAAACTACTTTGGCTTCATCCCAAAAACCCGCATTAAAGGCAGGTTGGCCACAACAGGTTTGATTGGTATTGTAATGCACATCGCAACATGCTTTCTCCAACACTTTTACCATATTAAACGCTGTTTGCGGATAAAGCTGGTCTACAAAACATGGTATAAACAGTTGAACTTTCATGCTTGCTTTTTCGCTACCGGAAAAAAATCAGGTTTTATCATTGAAGTATTTGATATACCGGGAGGCTTGTTTCATTTTCAATTTCCACTAAGCAGCAGGAATTGGATGAGGGGTAACGTTGGGCGTATTAAATAAATGTTTAAGGCCGATCATTTTTAATGCGGCAACGGCGGCTTCCTCACCTTTATGTCCATGCCGGCCACCCGATCTTTCAACTATCTGCTGGTGATTGTCTACCGTTAACACGCCAAATATCGTAGGAACAGGTAACAGGAGATTAAGCTGAACAACCCCCTCTGTAACCGCTTTGCTCACATAATCAAAATGAGGTGTATCGCCCCTTATTATACAGGCCAATGCAATAAACGCATGCGGCCTGTCATCTTTATATTTAAATGCATCCCAGTACGTTTTTATACAAAATGCTATCTCAAAAGCACCCGGCACTGTTACTACTTTAAAATGCACCCCGTTTTCTTCCAGCACTTTTTTGCATCCTTCCTCCAACTTATCAATAGATTCTGCATTCCATTCTGTGCGTACAATAACAACACAGGCACCCTTTGGTAGTTGGATGCCTGTTGTATTATATAAATTTGATGAACTGGTAGACATAATTACAGTTTAATATTTTTGTAAAACAACTTGTAAGAATGATTGCTCCCGGCAATTGCCAGTTGATTGCTTATTATTTGAAAATTCCCAACCTTGCCAGGCTCTTTTCTATATCTGATACATGTGCATTTTTAGGAAATTCTTCTTTAGTTTTTTGATACAGTTCAATTGCTTCTTTGGTGTTACCGGTTGCTTCAGCAAATAACGCAGCTTTATATAATGCCTCGGATGTCATAAACTCATCCTTTGTATTTACGGTAGCTGCTTTTTTGTAATAATCCAACGCCTCATCGTTCTTTTTTAATTCAGCATTTGCATCACCCAGCATACTATAAGCCGCTGTTTGCACCTGCGTAGCGCTGGTAGAAAATTCTTTTAAATACTTGATCGCCTTAGTGAAATCCTTACTATGTAAATAACATGCGCCGGCAATAAAATTCGCCCTGTTACCGGCGGGAGTTCCACCATAGGCAGACGCAATTTTTACAACCCCGGTGGGTATTCCGTTACCGCCATTTAATACCAGGTTGATCGAATCTTTGTTAAAACCGGCCTGGGTCATTTTATCAAACAATTGCTCTGCCGGAAAAATCACATCCGCAGACTTTTCAATCTTGGGTGCCAGGATGATGTTTTTATAACCGATCCAGCCACCAATAATTAATATCAATGCACCTCCTACATAAATTATGGGTTTGCTGAATTTTGCCCAAAATCCTTTAGCCCTGTCAACTATTTGATTGCTTTCAATAACCGGTGATGCTACCGGTGCTACTATTTGCTTCTCTGCCATCTTTGTTTTTTTTGCCTAAACCTTTTTCCGAAAGCATTTTGTCCCTAGTCTTTGCCTGCTATTTTAGTAGTGGGTAAAGAGGATAAAATTTATTGAAATCAGCAAGGCATCGTTATAAATTAAATGTTCGTTTTTTACTTTTTTAATTAATCCATTATAAAAGGATAGTCTTCCTGCTTGTACACGTCTTTTAGTAACTCATTGTCATCCGGCCATGGGCTCTCTTCTGCAAATTGTACGCTTTCATCAACCTGGGCTTTTACCCTGTTGTTCATTACTTCAATTTCTTCATCTGTTACTTTGTAATCATCTTTCAATACTCTTAACACATGATCGATCGGATCTTTCTCTTTATATTCTTCCACCTCATCTTTGGTACGGTACTTTTGAGGATCACTCATACTATGCCCTTTATAACGGTAGGTTTTTACTTCCAGTAAAGTAGGCCCGCCTTTTTCACGTGCCCTGTTTACAGCCCTTAATACTGCATTGTGTACATCCTCCGGACTCATTCCATCCACACTATCGCCTGGCATATCATAAGCATCCGCCAGTTTATACAAATCCAATACGTTACTCGTACGGGCAACTGAAGTGCCCATCGCATAATTATTATTTTCGCAAATAAATACCACTGGTAATTTCCAAAGCATTGCCATGTTGAAAGTCTCATGCAACATTCCCTGCCGTGCCGCACCATCTCCAAAAAAACAAAGCGCAACATTGTTTGTACCCCTGTATTTTTCAGCAAATGCCAGGCCCGCCCCGGTTCCAATTTGAGCGCCTACAATTCCATGTCCGCCAAAAAAACCAACATCTACTCCAAAAATATGCATACTTCCACCCTTTCCTTTACTGCAGCCGGTGGCTTTTCCATATAACTCTGCGAGGGTAGATTTAGGGGTAACTCCTTTGGCAATGGCCAGGGCATGACAGCGATAGGCGGTTATAAATTTGTCATCCGGTGTGGTAGCAGTCATACAGCCTGCTGCAACCGCTTCCTGCCCAATATATAAATGGCAGAAGCCACGAATTTTTTGCATTCCATACAACTGGCCGGTTTTTTCTTCAAAACGGCGCAATAAAAGCATTAATTCGTACCAGTACAGGTAGGTTTCTTTTGAAAACTTTGTAGCCAATGTTTTATAATTTAGGCGGCAAAGATAAGGGAGAAATCCGTAAATTAAAACATGGTAAAAAGAAGGGTTTTGGCAGGTACGATTTGGGGATATTTTGAACCTGAATATTACGATACATCGTTGGATCTTAACCTCATAGGCTTTGGAGTGTATTAGTGGGGCCGGCTAACAGGAACCAGATTAATGCCCAGGGATGTTCGTTGGGTTTCCAGTACCGGACAATAATAAAGATACGGGATTTGAAAACCACCAGTCGTAAAAGCTGGTAATTTTTATTGATAGTGCAACTTGCAGGCAATAATTTTAATATAGGAAGCTTCTACCCTGTAAATGAGGCGGTGTTCATCATTAATACGTCGGCTCCAATAACCTTTCATGTCATGCTTTAAGGCTTCTGGTTTACCAGTGCCCTCAAATGGTGTACGGACCGATTCAACAATCAATTTATTTAGCCTGTTATAAATGGCTTTGTTGCTGGTTTGCCATTCGTTGTATTGCTCAAAAGCGGTAGGGGTAAATTGTATATCTCTCATGAGTTACCAGGGATACTAACGCTGATAGATTCACCATTTCTATCCTGGGCAATGGAATTTAAAATCATAGCTTTATTTTCAGGGTTGGCCATTAAAAAAGCCGTCTCGTCCATTTCTTCCTCAATAGTAATCACAATAGGCTTTTCTTTAAAAGCGGCTTTGATGGCATTTAAAATATCTACATTGATATCAGCAGCCGATTTAAAATGATAGGTGGTGTACATGATAAAAGAGTTTATTTTTAATTGTAAGCATCCCTGGTTTTAACTTCGGGAATATTGGTTTGTTGCTTCATTCAGCGTGTCAAATACCGGTTAATAGCTGAGAAAGCAAAAATACTATTCATATTTGAATTCTAATTTCATAAATATTTTGAATAAAAAATCACACGTGACACTTTTTGGTCATAAATGAACAGATAAAATAATAAAACTTTTTGCCAGCCCGGAAATAACAGAAATCAAAATCTGGGTTGGATATATAATAATGCCATTGATTATCTTACAGACAGAAAAGGCAGTTCGCTATTTTGGTTTTGGATGGTTCTGAGTTGCAAAGAGTAGTGACAAACCAGATACAGGGCTGGAGCCTTGCGCCTGGGGGAGGTTACTTCAACAAACCCTATGTGCAAGGTGGAACTGATGGACTAAGCGTAATTCTACAAATTCGATATGTAGGTCACACGCTTTCTAACTAAAATTATCTAGACCGGAAAAAATTACAAAACCACATAAAGAAGCAGCATAAAATTCTAATGGCAGATTTACTTTCGAATAATAAGGGGAAACCTGAAAACCCCTGTGTTAAAAAAATGTTGGATGAAATAGCAGCATTGGGCTATGAAAGACCAACAATAGATTTGTTACACCATACAATTACACCTTTGTCGGTTCCCGTGGTTGAAATTATAATCAGGTCACTTCCCTGCGTTTACCACGAGCATATAGGGAGTGGAGAACATCTTGTTAGGGCGCTAATTAATACCCAAGAGGATTTCAATCCTGAAGTGCTCATAGATTTGTACGAAAATTCCGTTTTAAATGAAGGTTTAAAACAAACTATAGCACATGTTATTTCCATTAGTAAAGTAGGTGATGTTTCTGGTTATGTCCGAAAATCTCTTTTGAATAAGCCTGCTTCCCACGCTTCTGCAGGCTATCTTTCAGCATTGACAGCCAATTGCAAGTTTAGTACCAGGGATGAATTAATGGAATTTTTGAAACTTATATTTTATAAGTTTTCTTACTATGAAGAAGTGTTTCGATTGTTTAAGAGGTATGGCCGCATGATTGATATTCCATTTCTTAAGGAGGGTATCAATAATAATAATGATAATCGTAAACTGTCAAATTCCCTTGTAAAAGTAATTGATGCGATACAAAATCGAAAACGAGAGCCGCTGTTTCCGCAGGCGCAGGAATGAGGCGTGGGCATTATGGCAGAGCCTTCCTGTGCCCGGTTATTACTACTCTTGCATTTTCAAGTATAGTGCTGGAGAAGATGACAGTTGGCAACACCTGCCTTCAACCCCCTCTTTTTAGTTACCCGGTACAGCCAACTGCTTTTGTATTATCTTGCAGGCTGATGCACGGGCTTACAAAAATAATCATCACACAATTTAAGAATTACGGCTTTTCCACCTTCTCGTTCACCGAGCGGGTGATTGGTATATGTGGTTTAAATGGCAAGGGTAAAACCAACCTGCTGGATGCGGTGTACTATCTCTGTTTTACAAAAAGCTATTTTTCAAAAACCGACACCTCGAATACCCAATTTGAAAAAGATGGTTTTAGATTGGAAGGAACCTTGTCGCCAAACTCAGACCAGGTAGTTTGCATTTTCAGGGGGGCGGGTAAAAAAGAGTTTTTATTGAACGGGGTTCCATATACAAAATATTCTGAGCATATTGGAAAGTATCCCTGCGTAATGATTGCACCGGATGATATTGAACTGATAACCGGTGGCAGTGAAGAAAGAAGGCGTTTTATTGACACCCTGCTTAGCCAGGTAGACGCCGAATACCTGCAGCAATTAATAACTTATACCAAAGTGTTGCAACAACGCAACAGTCTGCTAAAAAGATTTGCCGAGCAGGGGAAAACGGATTGGACATTACTGGAAGTGCTGGATGATCAGTTGATACAACCCGCTAAATACATTCACGCCGTTCGTAAAAATTTCACCGGTCAGATGATTCCGCTGGTACAGCAATTTTATAAACGGATAGCCTCGAATGAAGAACTGGTAACACTGCAATATGAAAGCCAGTTGAATAGTACGGCGTTTGAAACCATCCTGAACCAATACCGGGAGAAAGATTTTATTTTACAGCGTACCAACGGTGGCATTCACAAGGATGAAATGGGTATCCAGTTAAATGGACAGGTATTTAAAACCACTGCTTCGCAGGGGCAGCGAAAAAGTTTATTATTTGCCCTGAAACTGGCTGAGTTTGAATTATTAAAATTGAATAAAGGCTTTGCTCCCATCCTTTTACTGGATGATGTATTTGAAAAATTGGATGATCAGCGAATGCAGCATTTATTGAATTGGGTGTGTAATGAAAATAACGGGCAGGTATTTATTACAGATACGCACAAAAACAGGCTGGAAGAAGCTTTTGTGAATTTAAAAACACCTTACCAGGTGATAGAACTTGGATAAAATCTATTTTAAACCAGCAGTGTTTTTTTGCAAAAAAACGGATAAAATAAGCTCATCAATATAAAGCATCCCCCATTCAAATAACAATACCTTTGCCCCATGGGAGAACTATCAATGCAGGATGCACTTAAACAATTTTTAAAGCAAAGCCGCTTAAAAGGAAATATACAGGCCCTGCAGATTGAAGATATCTGGGAACAGATAATGGGAAAAACGATTGCCAAATACACGGATAAAATCCAGATCATCAACCAAACATTATTTATCAGTTCTACGGTTGCCCAGTTGAAGCATGAGTTGTTGTATCAAAAAGAAAAAATCATTGAAAGAGTAAATGAAGCGCTGGGTGAAAAGGTGATTAATGAGGTGGTGATAAAGTAGAGGCCAACCGCCCCCGGCCCCTAAAGGGGAGTTCTGCCAAGAGTATGATTCATCAAGATCAGTCTTATAATTGTTCGGATTTTTTATACCAAACTTTTGAGTCATTATTGAGCTGCATTGGCGTCGCACTCTTCTACATTATATCTTTACTGAACATGCTTCCGTATTATGCTAACTCTTTTAAATTGATTTTTATCCTGCAAATCAAAACAGGTAAATATTGAGCTATTTTGATAGTATGAGTAATCAAAAGAAATTACAAGCAGAAAGAAATCAGACCCGTCCGAATGGATTCATCCGGGCGGACATCATAAAATCAGCCCCGTCCGAACGAGTCATCCGGGCGGGCATCAGACATCAACTTCTTACCCTCGGATCCACTACTCCGTATAATACATCTGCCAGCATATTAATCAGGATAAAAATGCAGGCGCTGATCAATACGGCACCCATTACTACCGGGTAATCCAATTTCTCCAATGCATCTACTGTAATTTTTCCGATGCCCCGCCAGCCAAAAATATATTCCACAAAAAAAGCACCGGCCAGCAATTCGGCAAACCATCCGGTAATGGCGGTTACCACCGGGTTGAGGGCATTGCGCAATGCATGCCTGAATATGACGGTTCTTTTGCTAAGCCCTTTTGCATAGGCAGTCCTGATATAATCCTGGCTCATCACATCCAGCATGGAACTGCGGGTAAGCTGGGTAATGATGGCCAGCGGACGAATACCCAATGTAAAGGCAGGCAGGATTAAATTTTTGAGCGTGAGGTATTTTTCGCCGGTTACCTCATCAATATCAAACCAACTGCCGGTTAAGTTTAAACCGGTATAGGGATGCAGTACCACGCCAAACACAAAAGCAATAATGATGGCCATAAAAAAAGAAGGAGCGGAAATACCCGCAATGCTCGAAAAAACAGCCGTTGTATCGATCCAGCTTCCTTTATTTACAGCCGCAATTACGCCCAATAAAATCCCTAAAAAAGTAGCGAACAGCATGGCAGCGAAGGCTAGCAGTAAAGTGCCGGGCAGGGCTTCCATCAAAACGGCTCCTACATTTTTTTTTGTTTGATAGCTTTTACGGAGATAGGGGATTTTTAATCCAAGTTTGGTATCCCTGCCAATAAACAATCCCTGCAATTCCTTCTTTGCAATATCGGCTTTGCTATGGATGCAAAGGGGTGATACATCATTCAGGTATAGGATGAACTGTTTCCACTTTGGCTGATCAAGGTATAGATCGTGGCGAATATTTTCCAGGGTTTTTTGATCGCCTGTTTGCCCGACAATTAATCTTGCAGGATCACCAAACCCCTGGAACATTATGAAAACCAATACTACCACGCCAAGCAGCACCAGCAATGAATAGAATGATTTTTTTAGTAGTTGTTTCAAATTCGTGAATGGTGAGTCGTGAATGGTGAATCGTGAATGGTCAATAGTAAATGTTACCATGGATGCTTAGTGAACGTGAAATTATTACGTATTCACCATTAACCATTGCCCATTGACCATTGCCCCTTCACCATAAAATTACTTTGCCTTTCCGATATCCGCCCAGCTATATTTGCCCTGTACTACCGGCCCCTTCATAACAAATAATGTTGGATTGGCCCTGGCCGCAGTTTTTATTGCGGTTGCATCACTTGTAAACACCGGCACATTATAGCTATTGCGAATATTGAAGAATGCGTGTACTTTTTCCCGGTCGGATGTAACAATGTAAATAGAACGGTTTTGCTGTTTCGCTTTTTGCGATAAATCACTGAATGCTGCTGACCACCTGCTGATCCCATCGTTCAGATTTTGTAAAAACAATACATAATATTCGCCCGGTTGACTAAGCAATTCTTCTGTTACGTTTACACCTGCAGAATCTACCAGTGAAAAATCATTGATCGCCGGTACATTATTAATTCCTTTGGTTACCAACACTTGCTTTCTTTCACTAAAGTTCCATGAGCTGTCCGGCAAATTATTCGTTGTAAATTCCTTTTTTATCCCGCCCTTTTCATATACAAAGCTGTAGTCATATTTATCAGGAATAGCGCCGGCCGGCATCTTCCGAAGTTCCAATATGTTGTTTCCCTTCTTGTAGGGAAGGCAATCCTTTAAGGGCAAATGTTTCAACACATAAAACTGTAAAAAGGTTACACCGATGATGGCCATGAAAACGATTATTCCTCCCACAGCACCCTTCATGATTGGCTGGATATGTTTTTTAAAAATGAGGAGGAAGATGATTAGCAGCGTAAGGATGATATCTTTTGTAAAAGTTTGACCAGGAGTAAGTGGAATACAATCTCCAAAACAGCCGCATGCCCTTATTTTCCCGGTAAATAATACGAAGGCTGTTAAAAAAGTAAAAAACAGTGTAAGCAGGAATAACAATATTAATACTGGATTCTTTCTCCATCCAACTAATAAAGCCACCCCTAAAACTACTTCCAGGGCAATCATAAAAATGGCAAAGCCCAGCGATTGCCCATGCAGGTAGTTCATCAGTCCGGGCAAATATCCGTCGCTGGCCCATACCTCAAAAAATTCCTGCATTTTATAGCCCAGGCCCAGGGGGTCAATGGCTTTAACCAGGCCTGAAAAAACAAATAAAGATCCTACCAAAATCCTGGCAATATTTACTGCTATTTTCATATAATGAATAATGAGTGATGAGTAATGAGTAAGGAGTGATGAATAATGAGTGATGAATGATGAGTGATGAGTGATGATGAGTGATGAGTAACAGAGCAAAATATGTAGGCTACGATTTGATATCAATCATCAACTATCAACCATCAACTATCAACTATCAACTTTCAACTATCAACTTTCAACTACGAACTATGCACCTTCTCCTCCAGTAAAATCAATGCAAATACTGCGTAATTTAAAATGTCGTAATAGTTGGCATCTATTCCTTCACTCATGATTGTCTGGCCCTCGTTTTTCAATATCTGTTTTATCCGTAGGAGTTTTGCCAAAATTAAATCAACAAAACTCTCCTGGCTCATTTGTCGCCAGGCTTCCCCGTAATCATGATTTTTTTCTTCCATCAGTTTTTTGGCAACCCGAATTTTTCCGTTATACAGATCTGCTACCCTTTCTGTTGGCATTTCCTCCGTTTCATCATCTCCCAAATCCAATTGTATCAACCCTATAATACTGTAATTCAATATTCCCTTAAACTCGCTGGTAATATCATCACCAATCATCTGCAGGCCTTTTTCCTGGATGGTGCGTATCCGTTTAGCTTTTATGTAAATCTGATCTACAACGGAGATGGTGCGGTATACCCTCCAGGAGGTACCGTAGTCTGTCGTTTTCTTTAAAAAAATATCCCGGCATGTTTCAATTGCGGTATCGTATTGTTTGTCCGTGTTCATTGTTTGTTGTAAGTGTATAATTTTGTAGCTGTCAAAAATACCGTTTCTAACTGATGTACACACTTAACTGTAAAGGAAAATTATTGGTGATTGATCGCCCCCTAATAATGGGCATCATCAATGCTACCCCCGACTCATTTTATAAAGGGCATTCCCCGCTTGGATTAGAAGGAATTATGTCACTCGCAGGAGCAATGCTTTCGGATGGAGCGGCTATATTGGATATTGGCGGGCAAAGTACCCGTCCCGGAAGCGAAAGAATTGGTGCAGGGGAAGAAACAGAAAGGGTATTACCAGTAATTGAAGCCATTCAGTCAAAATACCCGGAGGCCATCATTTCAATAGACACCTACCACGCACGGGTAGCCGAAAAGGCGGTTAAGGCAGGGGCATCAATGGTAAATGACATTAGTGGCGGCAGCATGGACAATGATATGCTGGCTACCGTTGCCGCTTTAAAAGTGCCATACATCTGCATGCATATGAAAGGCACGCCAGACAGTATGCAAAAGGAAGCAGTGTATGAGGATGTGGTAAAAGAAGTATTGGATTATTTTATTTTTAAGGTTGCTGAATGCAGGGACGCAGGCATAAATGACATAATTATTGATCCCGGCTTTGGCTTTGGCAAAACCATTGCCCATAATTTTCAGTTATTAAAAAACCTGTCCTTATTTAAAATGCTGGATAAACCCCTGCTGGCCGGAATATCAAGAAAAAGTACCATTTATAAAACGCTGGGTATTGCAGCGGAAAATGCCTTAAACGGAACAACCGTTTTGAATACTATCGCATTGATGAATGGTGCATCCCTGTTAAGGGTACATGATGTGAAAGAAGCAAAGGAAGCGGCTGATCTTTTATCAGTTTACAACAAAATGTAGCATATCATTTTCCGGTCAATTTTTATTTCTTTACGAATTGCCGGTTATAAAAAAAGCATTCCCCATCCGGGGAACGCTTTTTTTATAATTTATTGCATTGAATTATTTTTTTGAAGTCGTATCACTTTGCGCTTTTTGCATTGCGTCCATTGCCTTTTTCTGTTCTGCTTCCATCTTTTTCCTTTGTACTTCCGCTTCTGCAGTTGCCTGGTCAACGCCTACTACATCAACTACTTCCACTTCAAAAAGCAAATTGGTATTTGGCTTAATTTCACCACCTGCTCCCTGTGCTCCGTAAGCTAATGAAGATGGTATATATAGTTTAGCTTTACCACCTTTTTTCAACAAAGACAAACCATCTGTCCATCCTTTAATAACACTACCCGGTGTGCCAGGTTGTGCGCCCATATTAACCGGTAATACTTCCAAATGACCAAATGCACTGTCTTTATTAGAATCAAACACTTTTCCTTCATCCAGTGTTTTACCGGTATAATACACCTTCAACACTTTGGATGCATCTACTGCATCACCTTCACCCGGGGCAATTATTTCCACGTATGTTCCCTGTGGTGCCTTTACCGCCTTGATGTTATTTTTAGCTAAGTAATCCGCAATCTTTACATCATCTTTTTTCAGTTGGGCAATTGCATTTACAGAGTCTTTAACCTTTGCCATTTCCATGCTGATCTTGTAAGCACTGTCGGCAGATTCCTTGGTCAAAAATACATTCACAATTTTGTAATGGGCTATGATATAAGCGCCTTTTTTCATAAAAGGAGGAGTATTGCCACCCTTCATAATACTATCTGTTAATTGCTTTACTACAATGCTATCTCCTTTCCTTGATTGTGCAAAAATCTTGTAGTAAACGGGAGGTATCGCAGCGGAATCCATAGTAACGATTTGTGTGGAGGCTGTCCTTGAATCAAACAATACAGTATCCTTTCCGGCGCCACTATATACCTGGTCGAATTGTATTTCAAAAAAATTCCCACTTTGCAAAGTGTTTCCCTTGCCATCAGAAATGATTTTGTATTGTAGCCCACCTTCAGTTTTTTTGAAAGGTTTGGTACAGCTTGCAAATAACAATGATGTTACTGCCAATAAATAAAAGAAATGCTTCATTTGTATGTATTTAAAATTGATAATTGCTTAATTGATCCTTATTTTCCTCCATGGCCTTAATAAACTTTTTCATTACTTCTTCAAGAGGTTCCTTACTTTGCCCCCCCGCCGCATTAAAATGCCCTCCGCCGTTAAAATATTTACGGGCAAATGTGTTTACATCAAATCCTCCCTTACTTCTAAACGAACATTTGCGTTCTTCGCCCCTGTCTATAATGATGGCCGCTAACTTAATTCCTTTTATACTCAAAGGATAATTAACCAACCCTTCGGTATCCCCGGTAATAATATTGTATTTTACCAGGTCTTGCTGGGGTATCGATATCAGTGCCGTATTGTATTCATAGAATATTTCCAGCCTGTTCTGCAATACATTTCCTATAAACCGAAAACGGTTCTCCAAAAAATTATCAAATAGTGCTTCGTGAATATGGCTATGCTCCAGTCCTTTGTCTTTAAGATGCGCCACCATGCGGTGTACTGCCGCACTGGTGATAGGAAAACGAAACGAGCCGGTATCTGTCATCACCCCCGCATATAAACACTCTGCTACCGCTTCATTTATTTTGTCATCATTACCGGAATGTATGATCAGGTCATACACCATTTCGCAGGTAGAACTTTTGGCGGTATCGCTTATGCCGTAAGTAAATTTATCCTCCTGTGGTTCCTGGTGGTGGTCAATCAATATGCGTTGACCTGTTGCATTTACCAGTCTTTCCTCCATTCGTTTGGTACGGCCAAGGGTATTAAAATCAAGGCAGAATATCCAGTCTGCCCCATCGATTGCTGCATTGGCCTCAGCAGTACTTCTTTCGTAGTCGAGTACTTCTTTAGTTCCTGGCATCCAATCTAAAAAATCCGCCCAATTAGTGGGTGAAATAACGATTACATGGTGACCAAATTGTTTTAAAAAATGGAAAAGGCCAAGGGAAGAGCCCATTGCATCACCATCAGGTTTTTGATGAGTAGTAATAACAACCTTTCGTGGCTCCTTTAATAAAGGGTATATATCTTTGATCTGCTGCATAAAGCGGCGCAAAAGTAGGATAAAAATACCAGTATTAGGTCTGATGTATGATTTATTGATTACTGATTTCTGTAAGTACGGTTTTTGGGGGTTAAACCAAAGCCGGGTTATCGGTGTTATGTCAATGCTAATTTTTATAATTCATCTGCTATAAAAAAAATCAGACATGAAAAAATCAGACATCATATATTGCTTCCTATCTTTGCGCCTCAAATTTTTATACAAATGAGTAACAGAACCTTTACAATGATTAAGCCCGATGCAACCGAAAAAGGTTATACCGGCGCTATTTTGGCAAAAATAAATAATGCAGGCTTTAGAATAGTAAGCTTGAAAATGATGCATTTGTCTGCAGAAAAAGCAGGCGAATTTTATGCAGTACACAGGGAAAGGCCTTTTTATGGAGAACTCGTAGAATTCATGAGTCGTGGCCCTATTACAGCGGCAATATTAGAAAAAGAGAATGCAGTGGAAGATTTCAGGGTATTGATTGGTGCCACTAATCCGGCCCAGGCCGATGAGGGTACCATCCGCAAATTATACGCAGCTTCCATTGGGGAAAACGCAATTCATGGTAGCGACAGTGATGCCAATGCTTTGATAGAAGGAGATTTCTTTTTCAGTAAACTGGAGCAGTTTTAATGATTACATCATAAAAAGAATTTTAAAAAGCCGTTGAAGATTCAGCGGCTTTTTTCATTTTACAAGTAATTCTTCCCGTAAATTTTGTCTTGCAATTATTTAAATAATTGTTATGTTTTTTTATTTATAAATGAATCAATACACTTAACTTAGAGCATTAAACCCTTTTAACAACCTTACATATTAGCTTGCTTTTACTTTGAAGTCATTCTAATGAGGATGTCAATGCCTTTGAACACCCGATCCTTTTCCTATTATTTTCCCTGATACACCAGTATCTCAGTTTCAATAACCTGAATACCACGATCAATGTGCAAACTTTGCCGAAGTCTAAATACTTAATTATGCAGGCAGCGCCCATTCCAGCAAACGAAGAACTTAGAATAAAAAATCTGTTATCCTATGGCATATTAGATTCCGCCGAAGAAAAGGATTTTGATGACCTTACTGAACTAATTGCCCAGGTTTGCAACTGTCAGTATGCCCTGATCGCCTTTATGGATATGGACAGACTTTGGTTTAAGGCAAGAAGAGAAATTGAGCCAAAGGAGATTCCCAGGGAAACGTCATTTTGCTCGTATACTATTTTGCAGGATGACGTGATGGTTATAAACGACACTACTAAGGATACACGATTTTTGGATAACCCTCATGTGAAAAAAGGATGCCAGATTTCATTTTATGCTGGTACACCCATTATTAGTTCGGCGGGCTATAACATCGGCACCGTATGTGCAATGGACAAGAAGGCTAAATCAGTTTTTACACCCAAACAAAAAAAAGCACTCAAAATCATCGCTCACCAGGTAACTGCCTTGTTGGAGTTAGGAGTTAAAAACAGGTTAATCCTGGAGCAAAGTGATGCATTGGTTGCCGAAGAAAAGAGAATTGTGCAACTAACGCTTACCGGGCAGGATGAAGAAAAAAGTTTTATAGCAAATGAATTGCATGAAAACTTTGCCCAAACCCTCGCCGCTACCAAACTCTATCTCGATTTTGCTGAAAAATCAAAAGAATTAAGTGCTGTATTTATTAAGAAATCCAAAACAAATATTTTACAAATTATTAAAGACATCAAAGCTCTGTCAAAATCAATGCTTCCCACTACCTTTCAAAACGCCAACTATTTAGGATTTATCCAGGAAATGCTGGATGAATATGGCCAGCAGAATAATAAAAAAATATCTTTCAAGCACGAGGGAAAGCTGGATTGCTATGATTCCCGTATCGGCCTTACGCTCTTCCGGATTATACAATATCAATTAAAAAATGCCCACAACTGCGGGGCAAAAAAAATATCTATTAAAATTAAAACAGACAAAAATATCCGGCTCGAATTTATTGATGATGGTAAAATCGCAGACGGCTTTGAACCGGAGCGGATGATGCTGCTAAATCATATTGAAACAAGAATTGGCATTGTAAAGGGCAAGGTAAAAGTAAGTTTGGATAAACATGGACACAATTTGCTGGAAATAGAAATACCCTTGACAATTGAACAATAATCAATTCCAGTAAATAAAACGTTAGCTAAACCGTTTTAATGTGATCGTATCACCAGGCCGCTCCGGAAAAAATGTGGACGGTTTCTTAATGTGCAAAATCCATTTCAAAATCCCCTTTAATCCTTTCAATAGACGGATTAAAATATCCGAACTTTACTTTAGGAAACTCTTCCTGAATTAATTCCATAAACTGCTTTACGCCCATACACTCCCCGGTGTCTGATACGCCTATTTTACCAAGGTACCAATCAGGATCAATATTAAAATTGCGCCATTGTATCATACACAAATCTGTTTCCCGGATAAGCTTTCGCAATGCCTCGTATTCATCAATACTATCTGTCATTCCCGGAAACACAAAATAATTGATGCTGGTCCATCCGCCATAGCTTCTTACAATTTTCAAACTTTCCAACAGATCTGCAAATACATAATTGTTGGGCCGGTAATAAGGGGTGTAAATACTTTCCCTGGCCGAGTTGGTACTTACCCTTATACTATTTAAACCAGCTTCGCACAAAGCCCTCACCGCATCTGGCTTACTTCCGTTGGTATTTATATTGATACTTCCCTTTTGGGTATGCTTTCTTATCTCAATAATACTGTCCCGGATGGTTTCCCACATTAATAACGGCTCTCCCTCGCAGCCCTGTCCAAAACTGATGATGGGAAAAGGAGCTGTTTCCAAATGGGGTACTGTAAATTCGGTAATCTCTTCAGGAGTTGGCCGGAAAGTAAGCCGGTCCTGCGTACTAACGATGGTTTCTTCAACAGGTTGAAAACTGATACAACCAATGCAGTTGGCATTACATGCAGGGGAAGCAGGTACTGGACATTCCCACCGGCCGAGGGCAAAATTCCTGGCTGCAGGACAGTTATAGGTCATGCAGCAATTTTCCATTAGGTGTTTCACCAGCCGGTTTTGAGGATATGCTTTTAACAAACGGGCTGCCCCTGTTTCTATTTGCGCTTCATTATAACCAATTGTTTCCTGCCGGATATCCTGCTCAATGCGCACTGCGGGTACATACATTTTATTATCCAGCCATCCTGCAGCAGTGTAGCAAAACAAAGGTAAAGTAGGCGCATCGGTGGCAGTTTCGTAAGCCGCCATATATAATCCTGTGTGCGCCGGTGGAATAAAAGCGGCCACTGCCCAACCCTTATCACACAAACGCATTTCTCCTGATTGTACATCAATCCCAATCCCTCTTCTACCGGGCAATTCATATAAGTTCCCACCATGGGGTAACTCAATCCATTCTTCCAAAGGAACAGGCAGTGCGTCCCAACCGCTGCGGCCGGTTGCATACAATGTCATGTCTTCAAATATATTCCCCTCACCATCGGAGTAAAGTATGTAGGGGCTTTGTGTCATTTGCATCATAAAAGTTGTCAGTTGAAAGCTGGCAGCCGATAGAAAGGGAACTAATTAATAAGTGTATTCCAAATCCGGTAACTGTGCGCTCATTATATGCTGACGGCAAAATTCGTCAATTTGCTGCAGTTCCTCAATTTTTAAATTTTTTCTCAACTGAAAGTGTATTCTTTTGTTTCGGAATGTCTCAATAAAAATGGATTGATACCCGGGAATGATCGATTTTATCTCCGGCCAGGTAATTTCCATTTCCATTATAAAATTTGGGATACTGATACCGGTATGCCTGATGTTAACAGATTCTGAACACATCATTCTCCATTCCCGGTAAAATAGAAATAAATAACCAAGTGAAAGAAGCGAATGCATCCAGCCGGATATTACATGACCATATGAGATTAATGCAAAGCCTATTCCCATTAATGTAAGGGATTCAATAATCCGAAAAAATACGTTCAGGCCGGGAGACGCTACCAGTAAGGATTTACCGGGTATCAGTATCAAATAAATTTCTGCAGCAATGATCACCTGCAACCAGCAACTCAATTTATCCGCCTCGTGTTGCTGCAACGCATGCAACCCGTTTATTAAAATAACAGAAGCGCCAATAAAATGAAGTATACCGGCAGATTTCTTTAATAACTCAAACGGAGGATATATTATGGGTAAAAGATATTGAGCAGGCATGGGATTTTTTTGCTTAGATGCAAATTATCTTTCATTCCATGCTCTTATTCAATTGACCGTTACCCTTTATTTCCAGCATACAAACAAAAAGGAATTACTGATAAGCTTGGGTAAATCGGGGGCAACGCGAAAAATCAATTGGAAAAGAGGGAGATTGAAGATTAATGAGCTGGAATGTGATTTATACCCGGAAGTTAAATAAACCCCTTGCAAAATTCATTAAATGCAATTTCATCAACCGGCGATTTAGGATCATCTACATTTACCTGTATGAGCCTGTTATTTTTAAAATCAAGGGTGAGTAAATTGTCTTTTAATATAATATTGGAAAACTCGTTCCATTGGTAGGCCGGGCTAATCAATAGCTTTTTTATTCTGATGCCTTTATTGGTAAATTCAATGGCAGGCTTCCTTATTAAAAATTTTACCAGCCATCCGTATACCAGCAATATTACAGCAAAAGCAATTGAATGAGTAGCAATAAAAAGAAGAATGGCTGATACGGATAATAAAATCATTTTACTGATTCTCAATTTTACCAATACCATTTTTATAAAAATCGCAGCAAAAAGAAGTACGAAAGAAGCCACCAGGCTTAAATAATAGTAGTCATCGCTTCGGTATACCATCGCTGCAATGGCAGCAAGGGCGAGCATCGACCTCGTGATAATGATATCCAAATCGGGGCCATTATCTTTTATGAGGAAACTGTACATATTGATGATGACCATCCAGGTAATTTTTCACCGGATATTATTTTTTATAATTTTAGTCCCCAAATATCCTTAGTTACTTTCTGCTGAGCTTAAAGATAAAACCTTTTCATTTTCGACCACGGGATTGGAACTCATCAGCATGTTACACAATTTAAACAGGCATCTTGCTCCCACATTTTCGTCCCATTCATCATGACTTACGCCTACTTCATTTAAATCAAAACCAATCAGTTGGCGGCCACTTTCCAATAATTTTTTAAACAGGTAAAATATCTGGTCCGTTTCAAAACCACCCTGTACAGGTGTACCGGTGTGCGGACAAAGTTTTGGATCAAGCCCATCTATATCAAAACTGATATATACTTTCTCCGGAAGATTAGCGATCATTTCATTCACCAGTTTTTGCCAGGTTTCCCCCTCGTAAAGCCGCTGTTTGATATCTTTATCAAAATATGTTTTAATACGGCTATCACTTTTTTCAATATAATCCCATTCCTCTTCACAGAAATCCCTGATGCCAATTTGAACCAGTTTTTTCAATTGTGGAATTTCTTCCAGGGCGTTGTACATGATAGAAGCGTGTGAATAGTTAAAATTTTCATACGCCTTTCGCAAATCACAATGTGCATCTATTTGCAAAATCCCAAAATCACCGTGTTTTTCCGCGATTGCCTTAAAATACCCCAGTGGAGTGCTATGATCGCCACCCAATAAACCTACCAGTTTGCCCGAATCCAATAACTCTTTGGTTTGCTGAAACACCCATTCATTCATATAAATGCTCCCTGCGTTTACCTCTTTCAGCGTTTTGCACATAAATTTATTATCCAGCACATTCTCGCCCTCCGCTATATAATTAATGTATAATTCAGCTTCTTTTCTCAGGTAATCACTCTTCATCAAAACTTTTCTATCTACCGGGCGCATAAAAAAACCTTGCTTCCATGCATCCTTTATTTCCGGATCAAACAGGTCTACCTGCAAACTTGCTTTAAACACATGCTCCGGAGCCCTTGCGGTGCCTGCATTGTAACTCACCGTTACTTCCCAGGGAACAGGTAAAATAATTAAACGGGCATCTTCTTCAGGAAAAGGTAAGCCGAAAACATTGTTATTGGGATTTCCAACTGTATTTGGGTCAAATTGTGAGAGGTCAGTCATTACTGTTTATTAAATAAAAATAGTGAGCCCGGA
>JANPIJ010000352.1:0-9574 GCA_031424955.1 Ferruginibacter sp.
TCGGCTCGTCATATCCAAAAAAAGCCCAGATAGGTTTCATTACTCCTTTTGACTTACTAAAATCCACTTTGATAGAAACCGGCTCTGGTAAAAACTGATCACCATTTTGAGCATACAAAATTTCCCTGGGAAAAACAATAAAAGTAATGGCCAATAAAAGGAGCCATGTTCGCTTCTGAACGCAAGAGTTAATCGTCATAAATTAATAATTTTTTATTTTAATTCCGGTTTGGCTGAAGAAATAAATGGCCCGGGAAACCAGCTTACTTATTCAAAATTTCACTTCTTTATTTCCGGCATATTTAGTTTAAAAAGAAGCGGCGATAAATGATGATACTGTAAAAAATGTATAAAAATATTAAGCAAAAATATCAAGGTACATTACTTCATCTGAAAACTGGCATTATTCTAAATTAAAAATATTGGTGTGGATATTGGATTATTCAACAATAAACTTACCGCGGAATTTGATGTTTTTGCGAGAGATTTAACCGGCATACCAACACCAAGATATGATGTGCTGGTGCCAAGCGAAGTGGGATATACGCTCCAACAGATAATATGAACAGGAATTGCTTTTGGGGGTTGCGCCGGAAATAAAGTAGTGTTTGATAAAGCTGTTTAATAAAAGGAGAGGTATATTTTTGGTTCATGCGGTACATAATTCGATGCGTGCTCCTATAATACACGTTATAACCAATGATTAGTGGAAGCCTTCCCATATCTCTGAATATTTTTTTCAACAAAAGCTTTGATAGTGAAACCGATTTAACCTGCATCATATGCATCAAAGAATCAATATCCAGTCTATTGAAAAAAAAGCTACTTAAAAAAAAGGGAAGATAATAGACATTACCTTCCCCGTTACAATTTCTAACCCCACCGGGTTAGGCTGCTATATGAAACTTAATTGATTAGCGTGTTTGAAGGAATAATATTATAACCGGTAAAACCAATTCTGTAGCCTTCCAGGTTTTTTAATTCAGCGGTCAGGTTAATTAATTTTTCTTCATTGGGCAACAAATCAAAATATCCATGACTAAAAAATGCAGGCAAAACAATATCCCCCTTTGCATCTAAAAGATTTAATTTGATAGATAAGGCGATCGAGGCAGATTCATTTTTGATACGGAAATAATATGAGCCATCTATTGATTGAATATGCTTATAACTGATGGTTGTTGCCGGCAGTCCATTAAATGCCTTGAAATTTTTTGTTTCTGCATTTGTTCTCCAGTAAGCATTTTCTGCAATTGATATACTGGCCTTATTAACCAGTGTTAACCGTACCAGGTAAACCGGGGGAGGCGCTATTCCAGGTAAATCAGCGCTAAATACGGTTGCCAGGTCATTGATGGCCAGGTTGATTTTTTTGCTTTTCGCATAAATTTCTTTCCCTGCAATATCATACCATTTTGCTACAGCTGTGATATTCTTATAAGCCTGTATAGAATTATTTATTACTACGATCGCCTTGTCATCTGCATTCATTTGGATGTGTAACGGCTCGCTTCCTTTTTTTGCTCCGTAAAATGAGCCATGCGTTTCATAATCCCATGAATAGGTTTGCCAGATCATACTTGGCCAGGCAGGATGTGTCATCCATAATAATATGCCGCTCGCATTTTTCCATTGTTTACTGTTCCATGCTTCAAATATGGCACGGTGACTTTCATAATTAATCAACTGCGCCTTTTTGCTGAAATCATCCAATCCGGAGGCCTTGCCATACATGCTGTCCACCGCATTCAGATAACCTTTCAAATTTAGACCGGTCACATCAGAATGCAAATCGTGATAATACCAGGCATCGCCTATTGGCCATAAATCTTCCTGCTTAATAAACTTGCGAATGGTAGATGCCACCGGTACCGAATAAGTGCCGATCTCTGTTGTGAAACCTTCAGCATTTTTTGTAAAGTAATCGGCAATATTCTCGGTATAGTGCCATCCGCCGCTTTGTCTTAAATTGATCTCTCTTGAGTTGCCACTGTAGTGCCTGGTGCCATCTTCTTTCACTAATATTTCTGCAATTTCATTTTCGATTGATACCGGTGCATAGCCTTCATTCCTGGGGCACCAGATCGCAATAGAGGGATGATTCCGGAATCGCTTTACCGTTTCCCGGATATTATCCATCATCAATGGATCATTCAACGGGTTCAGGTTATATCCTTCCGTCGACATCCAGAAGTCGTTCCACACCAGCATGCCGTATTCATCTGCAAGCTGATAAAAAATATCTTCAGTACATTCTCCTGTCCAGTTGCGAATCATATTGAAATTGGCTTCCCGATGCAGGCGGAAAGCGGGTTCCAGTCTTTCCCTTTCTACCCGTTTCATAGCATCATCCATTCCCCAGTTACCTCCCTTACAAAATACTTTTTGACCATTTACCTTTATCACCAGGAAAGGGTTCGTACTATCCGGCAAGATATTCAGCTTGCTTAATTTTGTTCCTTCTACCAGTGATGGAATAAAAATTCCGGACTTCGTTTTTACTCTGTTAATATTATCAAAAATAGCTTTGCCCGTTAACACATCTGTCGGTTGATAATTGATTCGCTCCGGCTTTTTTTCAACTGTATTTACCAGCAGGTCATAAGACAATTCCCGGATACCAAATGAAATTGTTTTAATGTCAGCTATCTTACCATCCTGGTCCAACACTTTTAATTGTAGCACATGTAAATTAGGTGCGCCATAACCATTGGGCCACCATAATTTTGGATGCTTAATCTTTAAAACTGCAATTTCCTGCGGCGTCAATTGAATGTTTTTTGTTTCACCTGGCTGAAGGTCCTGCGGCATTGTAAAATGAATATCGCCAATAGTACCTTCTAGGGTGATTTTTTTGGCAAAGTGGGAATGGTTGGTAACCGGAGTTTTAATAGTAAGTTCTGCATAAGAGGTATCGGGTAATGGCAGGTTGGAAATTACCTGGGCATCACCAATCGAAATATCGCCTGTATATGCCAGGAATACATTCTGCCAGATGCCAATATTCCTATCCCTGATGCCCGGCACCCAATCCCATCCTTCTGATGAAATAAAGGTGGGGCCATCCAATGCCAGCTGCCCGCCATTGGGGCCCGCCCCTGCAAGTTTCGACTGTTCATGCGGAATGCCCGGGTTGGCTGGCGGATAAATGTGTATGGCTAAAATATTTTTGCCATCATTTTTAAGTATTCCGGTAACATTGTATTTTCCCCTTACGAAGGCGCCTTCCATGTTCCCCACCAGTTTTCCATTTAACCAGATGTCAGCTTTATAATTAATTCCATCCAGGTTTAACCAGGTAATTGTATGATTACCTGCCACAGGACTAGTAAATGCAAGCCGGTACCACCAGTCAATACGGCACAAGCTATCGGGGATTGCAAGATTATTCAATCCCATATAAGGATCCGGGTAAATTCCCTGCGCTACCAGGCTGGTTAATACCGTACCAGGCACTACGGCATTGTACCAATTGCTGCTGTTATAAGTTTGACTAAACAAAGATTGAAGATTTGCATTCACAGTATTACCATCTGCAAGTTCCCATCCATCGTTTAATAAATAGCGGCCATCTTTCCCAACAGCAACCCGGACTGGAACAGTCATCTTATTTTTAGCCACTGCTTTGTCAGGCTTTCCCAACCCCAGCGGAAAAGTAGCGGATGGCTGTGTTTGAGTAAGACCGAAATTTAGTTTGTACTGCGCATCAGCTAACTGAATAGCATAAAAGATGAACAACATAGTAAACAGCAGTATTTTTTTGTATGTATGCGATGGTGATTTCATGTGTAGTGTTTTAGGATGGGTTATTCATTGTATTGTTTTATTGAGTTATTTTTTCATTGAAAGGCAGCATGGGTAGACCCTCCGCATTGTAGACCGGAGCCATGGGATTCGACTGCCAGGCATATTGAACGCTGACGGGATATCGTACATGCTCCGAACTCACTACTATATCGCTGCCTTCTATCAGCCCATCGGCCCAATACCATTTGCCGGTAGAATCTTCCAGGGCAAAGCTTTTGTTTAGTTTAATATCTTTCAGTTTCAATCCATTACCCGCATATGTAAATTTTATTCTCACACCCGATCCTTCCCTGGTTGCATTTCTGAAAACAGGGCCGGAACCTCTTACGGGCTGATGGTACACCTGATCCTGTGCCACCAGGTAAAGCCGTTTCCCGACATCCTGTTTATTGATGGGATGAATATTAAATTCATCGCCAATGTCGATGGTGCATGCCATACCGGTATTGGGTGAACGAAGTAGGGTGGTGTATTGTGCCTGCCGGAACTGAGCCCAGTCATCTTTTACCAATGGCGTATCCGATCTTGATTTGTAATTTGGCAGTTGTACAAAAAGGAAAGGCAAGTACCCTTGTTGAAATCGTACCCGCCAGTCATCAATCAGCATGGGTTGCAGTTCGGCATATTGTTTTGCTTTGGATGCATTGTTTTCTCCCTGGTACCACAGAAACCCCCGGATGCCAAATGGCACTAATGGATTAATCATCCCATTGAAATTGACGGTTTGCCGGTTGTAATAATCCTGCCAGCCGGCCACCGCGGGTTCAATACTATTACTGTGTGTCCAAAACCCTGACAGTTCGATTCTTTCTCCATCTTTCGATTCCAGGTAACACATGGAGGTGCGATCGCCGATATCGGCAGTACCCCAGTTGGCATAAAGACGGATGGCTATCAGGTTTTCACCTGCTATCAACATGCCGGGCTTAATGACCACCTGCTTTGTTTTGAGACTTGAAACATCTTTTGCAAGTTGTTTTTCATTGAGGTAAATGATATCGTTTTGATCTTTAATGGGCAGCAATAATGTCCAGGCTTTTTTGGATTGTGTTGCAGACAAATCGAAGGTTTTCCTGATCCAGATTAAGCCCCAATAAGAGCCATATCCCATTTTTGCTGCACTTAGTGGAAACCCGGTTTTGCCCCACCCGGAATCATCAAATTTTAAACGGGTAACACCCATACCTATCCCTTTGAAAGATGTTCGGGCAATTTCTTCCCGGTCTGCTTCAGCCTTCAAACTACCCCTCACAAATTCATTCCAGTGTACGGGTGATTCATCTCTTGCAGACAAGGATGCTGTAAAATCAGGATGGGTAAGCAACCTGTCTTTACTCATCCAGGATTCAATGCTGGTGGCACCCCGGGCAGCAACGATCACGCCTACCGGAATCTTTTGATCCAGGTGCAGCGACCGGGCGAAGAAATAGGCTACAGACGAAAAATCGGCAACGTTTTGTGGATTGCATATCTTCCAGTCGTTTTGAGGAATGTCATCTGCCGGAACAATGGCAGTCATATTATCTACCATACGAAAACGAATACCGGGATACCTGGCATTTTGTATCTCTGCTTCTTTATTCAGCAACTCGGATCCTACTTTATGTGCCATATTGGATTGCCCCGAGGCAAGCCATACTTCTCCCATCAATATATTGCTATAGGTAATTACAGTTGAATCGCTCCTGATCACCAAGGTGTAGGTGTTACCATCCGCTTTTTGTGCAGGTAAATAAGTCATCCATTTCCCCTGGTTATTGGTGCTTGTAATGGTGGAATGTCCGGCGAACAAAACTTCTATCCTGGCCCCTGGTGTTGCCTTGCCCCAAACCGGGATGGGAACACCTTGTTGAAAAACTGCGTTGTTTCCGAAAATGCCGGCCGGTGCCAGTTGGGCCATAGCAGCCTGGGAGTAAAAAAGCAACATGCAAATACAACCTGTGATTGCGTGCCGTAAGATTTTAAACTTCATTGGGTAATTCATTGATATTTCATACGTTTGATAAGTGACAACATTGCATCTATTCGTTTATTGTTTATCCAACCGCGAAAATGCAACACGGATAGTACCCCTGGTTTGGCCAGTTAACTGGATGGCAAGTTTATGATAGGCACTATTGCCTGAATTTTTAGTGAGGGGGAAAGATTCACCGGGCAGGTAGGTTGCATCCAACACCTGGAAAACTGCTGCTGCAGGCGATCGGATGGAGGCCATCATTTGTTTACCATTTATTTCCAGCAACGCTTTTTTGCCACCAGCCAACAGCTTTATTTGTGCCTTGGTATGCATGCTCCACCAAACCAGGGATATTTTGTTTGTTGTAAAATCATCCTGCACCGTGACCGTGCTATTTGATTTCTTTAACTGTATTTGCCTGGTGTAAGTTTTGACATCTCTTGAGTAGCAATCTGCCAGGTTCAGGGTGTAAAAACTTTGATCTTTACCTACCTGGTGATTGATCAATTTCGCAATCCCCATTTCATTTTGATCAGGATTGGTGGCTGGGTTAAAAACAAGGCAGTTTTTCCCCTCAGCCCTCAAACGGTAAAAATGCCATCTGCCCGGTGTTACCTGACCTGAAGGTGGATCATTGTATCCGGGATTGGTTGTTTGTGAAAAATAGCCCGGGAAAGTATAATTATCACTCCCCAGGTTGCCATAGGCCCATACTTCTCCCATCGCCTGTATATCAAAACTACCGGCGTCAAGATGGCCGTGATTGGCAAAATTATTTCCGCCATGCATGGATACAAACAGGGCATCCTTGTCCCATCCACTCCTTAACGACACTATTTCAATACCGCGGATATAATTTGCCTGTGGCATTGATCTATCCACAACACCACGGCGGATCATAGACGGATCGTAATACAACATGTCCATCCAACTAACGGTATTGGTTTCCTTACACAAATCATATTGCATTTTCGCAAGAGCGGAATCCTTATTGTTTTTTGCGAACCAGAAAAAAGAGCGGCTCCTTGAATTTTTTACCGGGTCATCCCCAATGCTTAAACTGGTGACCGGCCCTGAAACATAGGCTGGAAACCAACCGGTTTTTTTAAACCCCGGATACTGATCCAGTCCAAAACTGGTACCCATTACCCGTTGCATACTTTCCATGGCAATGGTAGTGTACATCAGGCCATAGCTCCAGTACATTACCCCTTCTTCGCTTTGCCCATCCGGTTCAAAGGAACGAATGTATCGAGGCAATGCATTCACTGCCAGGGCAATGATCTCACTCATCTCATTGGGATCATCTTCATATATTGCCAGGGCGGCCATAATGATTCCGCCGTTACAGATACCATTCCAATTGTGATTAGCTGTTGACCACCATATTCTCTTTTGTAATTGTTCTTTCCCCGGTTTTAATACCTGTTTCATTACTGCATCCTTCATCATTTTTTTTTCATCGGCACTTAGGTATGTGTACAATGCATCGTATGCCAATGCAAAATCAAAACCGCCAATACCTGCATCTAAAAAATGGCGGTTAGCACCCCAATCAGGAAAAGAACTCATCAATTCAAACTGATTTACTATTCTACGAGCATAAGAAGTATCGCCTGTGAGTTGATACATCATTACAAGTGGGGGTAATTGAACAGCAAACTTGTGAACAGAAGGAACCCTCAGTTTTGCTTCATCGAGAAAGTATTTCAATAATGGTTGTTGTAGTGTTTCATTGGCCTCTTTCTTATTTTGCAAAAAACCAATTCTGATGAGTGTATCGCCCTGCTCATACAACCTGTTTAATCTGGCAATATCGTTGGTAGAAAAAAATAATCTTGGATGAATATTTTTTATTGCAGAAGCGTCTAAGCGCTCCTTAATCATTGCTGCAGTAACAGGAATAAAACCTGATTCAGTACTTTGACAAACTGATTTTTCTGCTATAAAAAGTATAGCTATAAAAAAGGTATACCTAACAATAATATTATTGATCATCATCTTCATTTTATTACTTCAATAGCATAGTCCAGTTGCCTGAATAATAGGCCTTGTCTACTAATGCTACTAATTGTTGATTTTTGCCTGTACGTGCCTGATACCTTAGGTCCTGATAGATATAAAAATTTAGCCAGAAAGAATAATCATATTTCTCTTGCCAGGAATGTGGCTGTTTGTAAAATGAATACCAATAAGTATTGATATTATATTTTTCAGCAGCTTTCAAAGCCAGCAGGGCCCGGCTCCAATTTTTTTCAGTGATTGTTTTGAACAAAGTTGAAAAACCTTTGTAACTGATATTCCCGGTATTTACCAGGTTTTGTTTATCGCTAATACCCATTTTTTTGAATGAAACTGAATCTTCAAATATTTTATCACCATCCAGGTCATACAATACTTGATCTATAAATCCATTTCCATCAGTGTCTTCATATTTTATACTGGCAAATTTTTCAGGCATTAATTGCAATCTCTTCCTATTCCATTTTTCATAAAATCCCCCAAAGCCCTGGTATGAAAATGCAGTCTGATCAATTCTCCATCCGCCCCACTCTGCTCCATACAAATGAATACGTCCATCAAAAGCACCTATAAATAATTTTCCTTTCCCCGAATTATCCATATCAAATTCACCCCGATCACCAATTGCGTCTGACTGTCCATTATTATCAAGGCCTCCACCTTCAATTCCTGCTTTCCAAAAATCGAGTGGATCGTAAAATTCTACCCTTTCCCATCGGTTGCAATCATCATCTTCATCAAATACCAGGCGGCATTGCTGCCAATCTCCTTTTTTAAAAATCATTTGATACGCCGTATCTCTATCCGGATAAAAAAGGGTATCAATATTGCGCCAACGGCTATCGTACATAAAACTATTTGCTTCAGTAACACCTCTTAATCCTTTGAAACGATGACCCTGATCTTCATAAGCAAACCCTTTTCCTTTAAATAGCAAACTCATGTCAAAATCAAATTCATTGCCAGCACCATTATCATTATCAAGGTCCCAGGTAACAGCAGCATAATCAATTTTTTTAGTGAACTGTACATCCAAACTGGAATCAATTAAATTGAAACCATTTTTTTTATTATTGGCACTATCTCTAAAAACCGGAGTATCAACTAAACGTATTGCCCATTCTGTTAATCCATCTTTATCGGTATCATAAAAAATAAATGGGTTCTCCCAATTAAATCTCAGGTCGGAGATTCGAAAACTGGAAGCATGCATTTTTAGAAAAGTAGAATTTCCGCTATAGTCTTTGTAAAAGTTAGCGTGGCCGTAATGTTCCCATGCCCTCATCATAATTTTATTCCAATCTACATAATGCATTATCTGGTCTTTGTCTACATCCAGCACATACATAAAATCGGCAGCCCAATCAAAATAGTTTCTAACTTTTGTTCCGGCGTTGTTTACGATTAATTGAACATCCGCTTTGCCATCATGATCTTCATCTATCCAATCGATACTAAAGTCAAATGGGCCAGCAAAAATGCCATCTTTATTTCTGTCAATTAACAAACAATCATTATCGGTATCCCCTTCCGTGTCTCCATATTTCATATCGTCATCATCATCAATCCATAGAACAGGAATGGAATCATTAATCATCGCCCTAAGTATATCCGGATCTCCATCTTTATCTAAGTCTATATAAGTAACTTTTAATGACTATCCGCTATTAGGTGCATTGAGCATACCATGAATAGGAAGTTGCCACGTTTAGGAAGCTATGAAATAACGTTCTACCATGTTTTCTCCTATTAAATTTATAACAAAATTCGTTTAGATAATTTTGCATG
>JANPIJ010000353.1:0-34815 GCA_031424955.1 Ferruginibacter sp.
GCAGGGTTTTAAGCAACGGTATTAATTTGCAAAGGATCTGGAGTTCTAACATTATCTCCTTGTATTACATAAAAGATCGCAGTGTTTAGTTAAATGCAGGATGAAACTGCTGCAAAGTGGTGCGCAGGAATTCCCTGTCGAGGTGGGTATAAATTTCGGTAGTGGTAATGCTTTCATGACCCAGCATTTCCTGTACGGCACGCAGGTCGGCCCCTCCTTCCACCAGGTGTGTGGCAAATGAGTGGCGGAACGTATGGGGCGAAATGGTCTTTTTAATTTCAGCCTGTCTTGCCAGTTCTTTAATGATCAGAAATATCATTACCCTCGACAATTTACTTCCCCGCCGGTTCAAAAATAAGATATCTTCATTACCGGGCTGCACCTTAATATGAACCCGGATATCGTTTCGGTAAATATTGATGTACTTAGCGGCATCACTGCCAATCGGAACCAGTCTTTCCTTATCCCCTTTTCCAATTACCCGTATAAATCCAACGTCGAGGAACAGGCAACTCAGCCGCAGGTTTACCGCTTCTGTTACCCGTAAGCCGCAACTATACAAGGTTTCCAATATAGCCTTGTTTCTGCCCCCTTCCGGTTTACTAAGATCGATTTTACCAATGATGGTTTCAATTTCTTCAAAGCTCAATACATCGGGCAGGGCCCTTTTAAGTTTGGGCGATTCCAGCAGGGCCGAAGGGTCGATTGTAATGATTTGTTCCATCAGGCAGTATTTAAAAAAGCTCCTGAGCCCGGAAATGATCCTTGCCTGCGATCCCGGTGTCATACCGAGTTCGCTGATCCAACGGATGAAATGTTCCAGGTCTTTTAATACAATTTCGTCCGGGGTTTTCAATTCAGTGGTCACCTGTATCCAGTCAGTTAGTTTTTCAATGTCATGCAGGTATGCCTCCACGGAATTGTCGCTCAAAGATTTTTCCAACTGCAGGTAAGCCTTGTATCCTTTTTTATATGCATCCCACATGGGGTAAATTTGAAAATGAGAAAATGTGAAAATTTGAAAATGGGCGCCTTCATTTTAAACCGGTAACTTTTCAAAGGTTGAAAGATAAACTGTTTTAGCCTGTGTCTGGCTGGCCGTTGCATAATTTGTAAATTTTCAGTTTGTTAGTACAGGTTTTCTTATTTTCGTTGCCTATTCAAAATACCTTACTGATAATGATAGTTAACTTCCGGTCGTTCAAACAAAAAGTACGGTACCACAAAAAATCATTCAAATCCTTTTTAACTAAGTTAGAAAAAAAACCGCCAAAAAATCTGCATCAAACAATGGTGCAGGTAGATAAGGAAGTGTGGGGTGAAATTGATTGCCTTAGTTGTGGCAATTGTTGTAAACAAATGACGCCAACTTTTTCTGTTAAAGATATCAAACGTATTTCATCCCATTTTGAAATGACGCCGGATGCCTTTAAAGAGAAGTGGCTAAAGTATGACAAGAAGGATAAGGACTGGCAAAATCAAAAACAACCCTGCCAGTTTTTTAACTTAGCAGATCATAAATGCTCCATCTATGCGATTCGTCCTTCGGACTGTGCAGGCTTTCCGCATCTTACAAAAAAGAACCCGGTTGACTATTTGCATGTACACAAACAGAATATTCAATATTGCCCGGCCACATTTAAAATGGTGGAGAAGATGAAGGCGTTAATGAGCTAATTAGCTAATGTAATAATGTGCTAATTCCATCGATTCGGGAAGCGGTTTGATTTAATAAAGCGTAGTAGTTGATTTTGTTTAGTAACATTCAATTGGGGAATAATTTTTTAAGCAAATGGAAAATCAGAACATTGAATATAAAGAAAGCTGGCGGGATGAATACATTAAATGGATTTGCGGATTTGCCAATGCAAACGGTGGTAAAATTTATATAGGTATTAATGATGCCGGCTTAGTAACCGGGGTTGCAGATGCTAAAAAACTGCTGGAAGAAATTCCTAACAAGACCAAAGATATACTTGGGATTTTGGT
Organism: Ferruginibacter sp.; assembly: GCA_031424955.1. GTDB lineage: Bacteria > Bacteroidota > Bacteroidia > Chitinophagales > Chitinophagaceae > Ferruginibacter. The sequence goes on from JANPIJ010000353.1 coordinate 1,990, forward strand.
GGATGTTAATCTTAAAACAAAATCTAAAAAAACTTTCGTTGAAATTGTAGTCGAAGCATATCCTTACCCGGTAAGTTATAAGGGGCAATACCATTTTAGAAGTGGCAGTACAAAGCAGGAACTAAAAGGTGCCGCTCTTGATAAGTTTATTTTGCAAAAACAAGGTAAACGCTGGGATGCAGTTCCGCAACCTACGCTTACTGTAAAAGAGTTGGCGAAATCTGCATTTGATTATTTTAAAAATAAAGCAGCAGATACCAGGCGGGTAACACCAGAAGTTTTAAAAGACAAGCCTGAAACCTTGCTGGAAAAACTTTATCTGAAAACGGATACCGGGTATTTCAAAAGGGCTGCTGTACTACTCTTTCATCCCGACCCTGAAAAATATATTACCGGGGCATTCATTAAGATCGGATATTTTAACAGCGATGATGACCTTGCTTACCAGGATGAAGTGCATGGGCATCTTTTTGAACAGGTAGAAAAAATAATGGATATCCTTTTAACCAAATATTTAAAAGCAGCCATTTCTTACAAAGGGTTAAACAGAACCGAACAATACCCTGTTCCTGAAGCAGCTTTAAGAGAAGCGGTGCTGAATGCCATTGTTCACAAAGATTACAGCAGCGGTAACCCCATCCAGATAAGTGTATATGCAAATAAGATTATGATCTGGAACGAGGGCCAGTTGCCTGATGACTGGACTGTTGAGCGATTAAAAACAAAACATCCTTCCCGGCCTTTTAATCCGGATATTGCCAATTGCTTTTTCAGGGCTGGTTTAATCGAAGCATGGGGAAGGGGCACTATTAAAATCATACAGGAATGCAGACTGGCAAAAGTTTCACTACCTGTTTTTAAGTATGACTTGTCGGGTTTTGTGATTGAGTTTGAGTATGTGGGATTCCATAGGTCTGCATCCGATGTGGCTGATGTAGCTGGAACACCAGCAGAAAAGGTTTTGCATTTTATTAGTGAAAGTAAATCAGTGACTAAAGTGGAATTATCTGAAAAAGCAGGTGTAAGTCTAAGCACTATTGATAGAGTTATCAGACAACTCCAAAAGGCAAACTTAATTGTTAGAGTTGGTAGTGATAAAGCCGGTTGGTGGGAGGTACATACTGATGACGTTGTAAAATGACGTTGTAAATGACGTTGTAAATGACGTTGTAAATAAATTATGCATATAAAACTACCTGAAACCAAGGAGATGAAATTCATTTTAATTTAATAGCTATAAATAGTCAAAAGTATCACTGCCTGTGTTTAAATATGACTTATCGGGTTTTGTGATTGAGTTTGGGTATAAAAATATGAACTATGTTGAATTGACAGGTAATGAGAATGCAAAATCGATTGAGGAAGAAGTTTTATCATTCATCGAAGAGAATGGAAAAATTACAATTGCTGAACTAATAAGAAAAACAAACACATCTAAAAGTATTGTGGGAAGGTGTATTTACAAGTTAAAAAAAGAAAAAAAACTGGAAAGAGCTGGTAGTGATAAAGGAGGTTTTTGGAAACTGCTTTAATAAACAGGAAGTAATCAAGATGTAAACAAGAAGTAAATGAAGATGTAAATGATGAAGTAGAGGGTTTGAATAATAAAATAATATGGCAGTGAAGAGATAGAGTGAAAAATAATGAAAGTCATAAATATAAAAGAGGCATCGAATCTTATTTAGCCCGGGAAGAGGCACTATTAAAATCATACATGAATGCAGATTGGTAAAAGTGTCCCTGCCTGTATTTAAATATGGCTCATCGGTGCTAATAATTGCCTAACCTCACAAATAAACATCTTCAATCAAAAAATATTCAACTGGCTCATTCTTTATAATTAGGATGGATAATATATTAAACTGTATCCGTTGCCATTGCGGATTCAGATGCAGGTATTCTTCTGCAGCATTGATCAGGTTCTGAATCTTCTTTTTCCCAACTTTTTCTTCGGGCAGGCCAAATTTTTTAGAACGCCTGGTTTTTATTTCGATAAAATGTAATACGGTATTCTTTTCGGCGATTGCATCTACTTCCCAATGCGAATGTCTCCAGTTCAGTTCCTTAATGATATATCCGTTTGCGACAAGCCATTCAATGCCCATCGCCTCACCTGTTTTACCGGTATCGTTGTGCTTAGCCATTTTAAATTAACAGGTAATATAGGGCAGATACCCGTCTTTGCTGATATGTTCAATTATCATATAACCTTTGCCGGCGACCTTGATCCTGCATCAATTTTAAATATTGTTGTACAGGAATTTATTACCTATTTTTGCGATTGTTAAATTATAAAAAATGAAGATAGATAAATCGATCATAGGAAGTTTTGTTTTGTTGGTAGTGATTGCATCATTATACAGGATAATGCCCGGAAGGCCGCTTGGTTTTGCACCTCAAATAGCCATGGCGCTGTTTGCCGGAAGTATCGTTAAAGACAAGAAATTTTCTTTTCTGCTGCCCATTCTCTCCATGTTGGTATCGGATATTATCTATGAAGTTTTGTTCCGGTTCAATGTTTCAGGTGTAGCAGGTTTTTATGAAGGCCAGTTGATAAATTACATATTATTTGCTGCCGTTACAGTAGTTGGATTTTTTATCAAAAAGGAAAAATGGATGCAAATCGCAGCAGGATCAGTTGCAGGTGCTACATTTTATTTCATCCTCTCCAACTTTGTAGTATGGATTGGAGGCGGACTGGCATTGAACAACCTGCCGTATGCAAAAACATGGGATGGATTAATCACCTGCTATGCTTCAGCCATTCCATTTTATATTGGAAGTTTATATGCCACATTGATTTTTAGTTTCGTTCTGTTTGGAGGATATCACCTTATCAATAAATATTCCGTCAAGCGGCAGGCGATCGCTTAATTGATAATGAGTAAAATAGTTTTGCCACTCGTATGAGTGGCATTTTTATTTACAACGAGGCTTCGTACCCTTTATCAACCAGTAACTCTTTTCCATCGGCTGCTGAAGTGGCCAACTCATCGCAACGGTTGTTGTAGGGATTGTTGGCATGGCCCTTTACCCAAACAAATTTGATGGATAATTTTTTCGCCAGTTCATGATACTGTTTCCACAGGTCCTTATTTTTTTTCCCCCCTGCAAAATCCGTTTTTATCCAGTTCTTCAACCAACCTTTTTCTACGGCATTTACAATATATTGGCTATCCGAATAAACCGTTACCGGTAAATCATTTTTTTTGATCGCTTCCAGCCCTGCAATTACAGCCAGTAATTCCATCCGGTTATTGGTAGTAAGCCGGAAACCCTGTGATAATTCTTTGCGGTGTTTTCCCCACATCAGTATAGCACCGTATCCGCCCGGCCCCGGATTACCCCTTGATGATCCGTCTGTATAAAGTATGATGTTTTCCATTATTTAAATTGAGCACTAAAAATTTTTGTACAAAATGAATTGATATAAAGATCATCTATTCCTATATAGTCAAACCTTTTGAAGAAGGCATTTTTAAAACGCATGCCCGTTGCCTTGGGTTTAAAGTTGGTAATAAATGAAGTGGGCAAAATTACCCGGTTATTGGTCACCTTTCTCAGACTTTTAAAAATTATTTCTGAACAGTACATACTGTCGTCCGATTGTAAATTAAAACTTTTGTCAAACGGTAGTTTTTCATCGAAATAATTTTTGTACACCATATGCAGTTTAATTATTTCCGTTGATGAAAGCTGGTACCTGTAAATGCCAAAGCCTGTTTTTTTTACCGGGTTTATAAAACTGTCAAATGGCTCTCTTTTAATATGGCTGCCTGCATTCTCAGGGCCGGCTATGCAATGATAGATAAACCAGTTGTTATCTTCTTTAAAGGCCATTCCGCTGTGAGAATAAGTCCTGTCTTTTTTTGAAAAATTCTGCAGGCTAAGGCTCTCAAAATCATCATCACTTCTTGTTACCAGGTCACCGTGATGGAGGAGTGATCTTCCCTGTTCAATATTTGCAGTTTTGATAATTTGTATACTGTCCGTTGATGCCAGTGAATACGCTGCTTTTGATCCGCCGGCATTGCAGGAATAAATGGCAGCCAATAAAATGGAAACCGTAATACTCTTTGGTAAATGGTAATTCATTTTGCCAGCGATGACGGACGAAATACCAGGTAAGTTAAAATGTAGCATCTTACAAATTAAGGCGGATATGTTTGGTGTGGTATTGATTGGCAGGAATGATTTGATGGATGAATTGAATACTGTATTTATTAACCAATGCTCCTTCACTATTGCCCATTCACCATTGACCATTCACCATTGACCATTCTCACATCCCATAGAATTAGTAGGAAGTAAACTGAAAATTATCAATGCCTACACCCAATCCATTGGGGCCGGTAGGGCCACCATTGGGTACATAATACCGGAAACCGATTCTGGCTTTTTTTGCTTTCGGAAGGCCGCTGATGGGGATGGTAAATTTTGTCCAGATACCGGGATAAGCAGTTGGCCCGTTCAGAAGCAGTGATGGATTGATATCCAATAGCAGGGTACTAAAATTACCTACACTGTTACTGTCTGTTCCCACATCTGCCGAACTGTTCACTTCATTTAATCTTACCTGTAACCGGTCGGCGGCAAAGGCGGGTTTTTCGTAAGTCCTGGTATAAAAACTTAGCTGGTCCCCATCCTTCACCGTCATTTCCGGTGAAATGAGCCAGTTGCTGCAATTGGCCGTTTCAAAGCCACAATCCGAACTGGTCATAATAAAATCATTACCTGAATAAGCGGCATTCAATGCGCCAAATCCATCACCGGTGCCTTTTTTATTTTCATAATAAAAAATGCCCTGTTTCCAACTGGCGGTTCCAATGGGTTTTGTATTGTTGGCAATTACCCATCCTCTTTTGATGCTATTGGCTACGGTATCAAATTCCTCCGTAAAAGAATAGTTCACCGGCGTTGCCACCACCGGCTCTTTTTTACAGGCAATGGCAATCAGTATGATAGCTGCAAAAAAAGAAAAAAGTATGATTAGTTTGTGCTTCATGCTGTTGAATGTTTTAATTATTTGCAAAATGATGCTTCAATGTCGTTGACTTAAGAGTGGTTGGTGAGACACCAACCACGGCCCCGAGCCGTGGACAGTCCCACCCGCCACTTGAACAACTTAAGTCAACCACATTAAATGATGCTTAATGAATTCCAATAAATGAAACTTCATCAATGCCAATTACACTTTCATGCAATTCATTGTACAATGTATCTGCGGTGGTTGCGGTAGAAGGAGTTCCATTTGCAATAAGATACCTGAAACCAAACCTTCCTTTTACAGGTGTTTTTAAGCCTTTTACTTCGCCTTCAAATCTTGTCCAGTTTTGGGGATATGCTTTTGAAGGGTTGGTTGCAATACTGTAATAGTCCGGGTTAATATCAAGCAGCGGGATGGTAAAATCGCCTTCGTCCATTACAGTGGTACCTACGTTAAGGCTATTGGTTTCATTGATCCATAACTGCAAACGAGCCACTCCTTTACAATAAGTATAAAAAACGATCTTATCCCCGTTTTGCAAAATGGTTTCCGGCGAAACCAGCCAGTTATTAACATTGTAATTTACAGTTGGGCCGGTCAGATTGATTATTTCAGCACTGGCGAGGCTTGTGGCAACATACCCATTGGAAGCCCGTTGAGAGGCAAAAGCTTTTACCCAATGCCTGCCCGGAAACGGCGTGGACAATCCAAATTGAAGCGAATCTAAAGTAAACTGCGCCTGGTTCCATTCGGGGTAATAAATGGCCACATAATTGGGTGAGGTAATGATGGGGGTTTCTGTAACATCATACCATTTGCGGCCTACCGGTGTACTTTTATTCATTGCCCTCCAACCTTTATCATATGCTTCCTGGTAATTATCAAAACTTTCTTTAAATGACTGATCCGGTATGGGAAGAGGTTCAGTAAGGTAGCTGTCGTCTTTGCAGGATTGAAATGCTACGACCATAACGATAGCAAAATTTACCAGGCTGATTGAATTTAACTTTCTCATAAAAATATGGTGCTTTTCATTTGGTAGTGTAATACTGAATGTAGCCAATTTTTAGAATGCTGCCTATAAATATATTGGGCCCAGGGGTAGGGGGATTTATTTTTACACCTGAATTACACCTGATTTAAAGTCAGCTATTTCTTTATTTTGGTTGGCGGCTGCTATGCCCTGCGATATTAAATTACGTGTTTCCGCAGGGTCAATAATCGCATCTACCCATAACCGGGCAGCCGCATAATAAGGCGTGGTTTGGGTTTGGTAGCGTTGCATAATTTCATTCAACAACTTTTCTTCATCTGCAGGCGTTATTTCAGCACCTTTGGCTTTTAGCGAGGCTACCTGTATCTGCAACAAGGTTTTTGCCGCCTGTTCGCCACCCATCACCGCTATTTTCGCAGTGGGCCATGCATAAATAAAGCGGGGGTCATAGGCCTTCCCGCACATTGCATAATTGCCTGCACCATAACTGTTGCCAATGATGAATGTGATTTTGGGGACTACCGAATTGGCCACAGCATTTACCATTTTGGCGCCATCTTTTATGATGCCTGCATGTTCACTTCTGCTGCCTACCATAAAGCCCGTAACATCCTGCAGGAAAACAAGCGGTATCTTTTTTTGATTGCAGTTCATTATAAACCGGGCCGATTTATCAGCACTGTCATTGTAAATAACACCGCCTAACTGCATTTCACCTTTTTTATTTTTTACAATCAGGCGCTGGTTGGCAACAATACCTACCGCCCATCCGTCTACCCGGGCATAACCACACACGATCGTTTTGCCATAGTGTTCTTTAAACTGGTCAAAGCTGTCTTCATCCACAATGCATTCAATAATTTCAACAATATTGTAGGGCCTGCTATTTCCTTCATTCATTACACCGTAAATTGTATTGGCTTCATTTTTTGGGGCAATACCTTTTATCCTGTTAAAGCCGGCATTTTCTACATTGCCCAGCTTACTGATAATTTTTTTTACCTGGTCAAGGCAATCTTTTTCTGTTTCAAATTTATAATCGGCAATGCCGCTAATGGCGGTATGTGTTTCAGCGCCACCCAGGGTTTCGTTATTGGTATCTTCACCTATGGCGGCTTTTACCAGGTAGGGGCCGGCCAAAAAAATGGACCCATTTCCTTCTACCATTAATGTTTCATCGCTCATGATGGGCAGGTAGGCGCCCCCCGCTACACAAGGCCCCATTACCGCAGCTATTTGGGTAATACCCATCGCACTCATCCTGGCATTGTTGCGAAAGATGCGGCCGAAATGTTCTTTATCAGGAAATATTTCATCCTGCATCGGCAGGTACACACCGGCGCTGTCTACCAGGTAAATAACCGGTAATTTATTTTCCATCGCAATTTCCTGCATGCGCAAATTCTTTTTGCCGGTAATAGGAAACCATGCACCCGCCTTTACTGTTTGATCATTTGCTACTATCACGCATTGCCTGCCGCTTACATAGCCAATACCGCCTACCGTACCACCGGCAGGGCATCCTCCATGTTCCGCATACATTTCATATCCTGCAAATGCTCCTATTTCTGTAAAAGGGGTTTCGTAATCGCACAGGTATTTAATTCTTTCCCTTGCGGTCAGCTTATTTCTTTCTCTTTGTTTTTCGATTGCTTTTCTGCCACCTCCTTCATAAATGGCTTCTAATTTTTGCCTTACCTGGCTATAGGCAAGTTTCATGGCATCTTCGTTCCTGTTTATAGTTATATCCATTGCAAGGGTTTTAATAATGTGATGATCATCCAGTATCCGGTATCCGGTATCCAGTATTCAGTATCCAGTATCCATGATGAACACAAAAACAAAAATATGAGTAATGAGATTAACAACACACTTAAATTATTGGTACCCACAAAGGGGTAATACAACTTTTTGCAGGATGGGGGAACCACTCCGGATAAAGGAAATAATAAATTAGAGGGGTTTTTGCTGCGAGCAGTACAGTGGCAGGTTAGCCTGGTGCCAATATTGTTATGATCTATAATACGGGGCGCAACAGTAAACGAACAGTTAAAACCCGGTAAACAGGTTCACTTTTTCAGGAAGACAGCTTTTGTAAAAATCTTTCAATGGCTTTATTTTCGAATATGCCACACCTTTTTATTAAAATCCCTTTGTATCCATCATAGGTTTCCATCGCATATATTATGGCGCTGTAGGAAGAGTAAGGGTTGGCCTGGTAATTATTTTGTTTTACTATTTTAATTTCGGCAGGTTTATATAATTTTCTTGGGCCACTACACCCAATCTCATCCTGTATCATTGAAAAGGTATGAACAAACCCTTCCGTTTGCAAATCTTCTATTATGGAATTGATGGTATTGGAGGTATGGCTAACTTGTGGCATGATATTGATAATTTGTACGATGGTCATTATTGCTTACTCACCTGCAAACGCTTCCTTTTTTCATTTGTAGAAAACCAATATTATTTTAATACCTGAAATGGAACTGCGATTGAATATTTTGTATCGACTGCGAATGTAAAATGAGCAGGTTAATCTTATATTAAAGCGGCATTAGAATTTGATTAGAATAATCGGACGAATTCTTTTTGCCAGCCTGAGAAGTAGTAAATTGCTGAAACCTTAAAATGAGTTAATTGATGAATACGGATGATATAAAGATATTGATTGTAGAAGATGAGCAAAAAATTGCCGATACATTAAAATTCGGACTCAATGAAAACGGCTTTAAGGCAGAGGTGGCTTATGATGGAAAATTGGGATATCGCTTGTTTTCTGTGCAGGATTTTGACCTGCTTATCCTGGATATTAACCTGCCGGGTATGAATGGGTATGATTTATGCAAAGCGGTGAGGCTGTTAAATGAGCATGTTCCCATTATTATGCTAACATCGATGAGTGCCCTCAATGATAAAATAGAAGGATATGAAGCGGGGGCGGATGATTATATTGTAAAGCCATTTCAGTTCCGGGAACTGCTGTTAAAGATAAGGGCATTGCTAAAACGTACAAAGGGACAGTATGTACCGGTGGGCAACCTGTTAAAATTATCCGACCTTGAGATGAACCTGGATAGTAAGGAAGTTAAAAGAGATAATACGCCTATTCATCTTACCGCCAAAGAATTCCAGTTGCTTGAATATCTTTTAAGAAATAAAAACAGGGTGGTATCAAGGGCGGATATCGCCATCAACGTATGGGATATGGATTTTGATACCAATACCAATGTGATCGATGTGTACATCAGTTACCTGAGGAATAAGGTAGATAAGAATTTCACCCATAAATTAATTCAAACCCAGGTAGGGATGGGGTATATACTAAAAGAAAACTAATGCCGGTAAGGATAAAAATAACATTGCTTTTTACACTGATTGTATTTTTATTGTTATCATTAATGTGTACGTCCGTATATTATTTTACCTATTCCAACAGGATAGAAAATGTGAAAGACAGGTTGCTTAACCGTGCGCTTACTACTGCCAGCCTGCTTAACCAATCGGAAACATTTGATCCGGCCCTTATCAATAAGATTGACTCTTCTACCGCCATGTCGATGGAGAATAAAACGGTACAGGCTTACAATTATTTTGATGTACTGATTTACACCTACACGGATAAACCTAATGATACCATCCACATCAATGCTGCCATATTGAACCAGGCGAGGAAGAAAAAAGAAGTTTTTTTTAATGTTGGCAACAAGGAGGCGCTTGCCTGGTGCGATGTAGCAAATGACTCAAGAATTGTAATTGTTGCCGCAGCTTTTGATGCGGAAGGAATAAAATACCTGGATCGGTTAAAGCTTATTTTATTATTCAGTTTTACCGGCGGAATACTGATTTCTATCGCCTCAGGATACTTTTTTTCAGGAAGATTGCTCTTGCCTATCCGGAGAATCACCGATGAGGTGAATATTATTTCCGCTAAGAATTTAACACACCGCATCAAATCGGGCAATGCAAATGATGAATGGAATAATTTAACCGGTACGTTAAATGAGTTATTGAATCGCCTGCAGGAAAGTTTTGAAATTCAACGCCGGTTTATCTCCAATGCATCGCATGAACTCTCCACACCGCTTACTGCTATTTCCAGTCAACTGGAAGTGAGCCTGCAGCGGGAGAGAGGGGCGGGAGAATATCGTACTGTAATGCTTTCCGTTTACCAGGATGTACGTCATCTCAGTAATCTTACCCAAACCTTACTGGAATTCGCCAAGGCTTCCGGTACGCCCGGTGGTATAGAAATTGACCTGGTAAGAATGGACGAAGTATTGATGCTGCTGCCCGGGGAAATGAAGAAAGTAAATACGTCTTACGTGGTAAAACTGGATTTTAATGAATTGCCTGAGCAGGACGAACAGTTATTGGTTTTTGGAAATGCAGCGCTGTTATTTACCGCCATAAAAAACATTGTTTCAAACGCCTGTAAATATTCTAACAATCATTTGGCAAGGGTTAAACTTTCCGTTCTTCAAAAGGAAATTATGGTGGTGGTATCGGATGATGGTAAAGGCATTGAAGAAAGTGAGTTGCAAAATATTTTTCAACCATTTTACCGGGCCGATAACAGTCGGAATATTACCGGGTTCGGTCTGGGCCTTTCACTTGCAAGCCGCTTTATTAAATTACACAAAGGGAATATCTCTGTTGAATCAGTTATTAACAAGGGAACTACATTTACCATTTCGTTGCCTGTTGCGGGCAAATCAGGTAGCCTGTAATATTCTAATCATATTCTAATCTCTTTTTAAGATACCGCTAATAAGGGCATGCTATTTTGCTGTTGTTATCAGGATGGTGATGTATGGCAGCATACTAAATTTAATCCCGGTAAAACTATTGCCGGAGGGTTGATGCGACCGGTTTTGAAATAGGGCGGATTCACAAAGACATTACATAGATAGCTCAATATTCGCCGAAAAAAATTGTTGGGTATTACCAATGAATTGCTATTTATTTATTCATTATCCAATACAGGTGATTTGCCCTTTTTTTGTTCATTTTTTTATTCTAAAATATACCATCATGATGGAATTTAACATTAAAAAAATTTTGGTTCCGGTTGATTTCACACCGGCATCCCTTAACGCATTAGACACTGCAATAGGAATGGCAAAGCGGCATGAGGCCTGCATTCTTTTATTGAATGTAGTGGAAACGGGCGGTTTGTCGGGCTTTACCAGTGACGGAGCAAGTATGGAGGAAAACCTGCTGGCAATGATCCATCATTCGGAACAGGAATTACAAAAAATACAGCATTCGGTTATTGAACGGTTTTTGGTTTCATGCGAAGTGATTGCTGCAACCGGTATTGTATCCGCGGCTATCACTAAAACCAGCGCCAGCCATCATGCGGATATCATTGTAATGGGGGCGCATGGTACTACCGGGTACAGGGAATCATTTATTGGCATAAATGCTTTTAATGTTGTTAAAAATGCAAGCTGCCCTGTATTGACCGTACCATCTCATAAAAAATGGGAGTCGTTTAAGAAAATTTTATTCCCGGTTAGGCCAATACCTGCGGCCATTGAAAAGTATGATTTTATCCGGAAGATCATCCGGAAGAATGACGCCACGCTAAAAGTATTGGGATTGGCAAAAGATTACGAACACGATGTTGAACTAATAAAGGATCTGGCTTCGCAGCTCAACGATAAATTGAGGGAAGATGAAGTACAGGCATCTGTCTATTTTAAAGTGGGAGAGAATATGGCTGAAGAAGTGTTGAAAATGGCTGCCATCATGGACACTGACCTGATTGTTGTTACCACCACACTCGACGATTCGTGCAACCAGTGTAGTATTATTGGCCCTTACACCCAGTATGTTTTTAACCATTCTCATTTCCCTGTATTGAGTGTAAAGCCTTTCGGTGCCAGTAAGCCCGCCAATGTAATGCCGAAATATTTGCGGAGCGCTTTTTCTCAAACGATGGCCCTGTATAACTAACCGGTCCTGCAATATTTTTTTAATTTTTAAATATCATTCAAATGAAAAATTTTGAAATAAAAAGAATCCTGGTTCCAATTGATTTTAGCAATAATTCTATGAATGCATTGCAATCAGCAGTGGCGATGGCCAAACGGCACAATGCAGACGTGAAGCTGCTGCATGTATTTGATATTGATAATACACTGTACCCGGAAGATAATATGGGCAGCAATTCGGACCCGGATATTGCAATCAAATCCCTCACCCGGCTGGCGGCTTCCGTTAAAAACGGGGATGGTATTAATTGCGGCATCGCATATGTATCCGGTTATATACCCAATGCCATCCTGCAAACAGCAAAGGACGAACAGTCAGATATTATTGTGATGGGAAAAAATGGCAATGCCGGGTATCGGGAGATGTATGCGGGTACCAATTCCTACGATGTGATTAAGAAATCGCACTGTCCCGTTTTATTGATTCCATCCGGCAAAACCTACGAAAGTTTTAGTGATGTTTTATTCCCTGCAAGGCCCGTGATCAGTGTGTTTGAAAAGTACGAACTGATCCGGCCCATCATTATGCGTAACAAAGCCACCTTGCATTTTCTCGGGTTGCGCAACCCCGATTACATTGAGGAATTGCACATTATTTCCAAACTCACGGATATACTGAAGCAGAAATCGCAGGCAGATGATTTTAATACTACGGTCAGTTATTATTTTAAGGACAATAAGTTTGCATGCCACCTGCTGGAAACCCTTCAGAAAAAAGAATATCCCTATGATTTGCTGGTAATCACCGCGGAGCTGGACAATAATATCAAGGATTATTACCTGGGCGACTATGCGCAGCAAATTATTCACCAGGCACAGATACCGGTGTTGGTGATAAGGGCAACCACTACTATTTCATCGAAATCAGAAGTACTTAAAATAATAGAAAGTGCATCTCTGCGAAGAGAACTTAGTCTTGAAAGCTAATGCTATGAATGCCATTTTTTTAATTTAAAAAACATACTATGAACATTACTATTCAGTCAGTTAATTTTAAGGCCGGCAACACGTTGGAGTATTTTATCAGGGAAAAAGTAAGTAAATTATTTAAGCAGAGTGACCATATCATTCGGGCAGAAATAACCCTGCGGGAGGGCGACAGTGGCAGCCGGCAGAATAAGTTATGTGATATCCGGCTGATGATTCCCGGCCATGATCATTTTGTATCTAAAAGTACCGAGGGGTATGAGAAATCAGTATTGGAATCGGTGCGTACGATGCAGCAGATTTTGCGCAGCAGCAAGCCTGCTAAAATGTTGCAACGAATGAAGAACCGGTTTTATAAGGCAATTGCCAGTTAAGTATGTTTCCAATATCTTTTGTAATATGAGCCGGAGTGAATCTTTGGCGAAGGGTTAAGAAGGGAATCCCTGCTTGTTAAGGCGCAGGCAGGGAACCTTCCGGCCCTTTTTAGGGAAAGAATAAAGTATAAAGAATCGTAATGCTGGTATATAAACTAAAATAAAAAATAGGCAGCTTACTATTTAAATAATTCAGGTAAAAAAATCCATTAGTTCCTGATTCTGTAAGGAAAAATTCTGAGGTTTACACCAAAATAAAAGTCCTTGCACCAGTTTGCTGTTAATCCTACCCGTCCCATGTACGAGTCCTTACCCAACTCCAACCCGAAAACAGGCCTGCCTTCTCTCATAGACATAATACCTTCATTGTACACTTCAGGTAGTGGCCCACCTGCTGCACTGCCGGTATTAGATGGTATTGCTGCATCATACAATGAAAAGTCTTTCCATCTCAAATATCCATATCCAACTACAGGGGTTATGGAATAGTTGTCTTCTTCTTCGTGTGTCAGCAAAATTTGTTTGCCAATTGTAATGCTTACTATTTGCGGTTTATCAACCCTGGTCATTGAGAATTTATAAGATAAGGTTGATTCAAATCCTCCGTCGCCTGAGATGGCGCCAATGCTACATTCCAACCCCTTATTTGTTGCTGCAAATTTCAGAAATGGTTGGGGAAATGTTACGGATCTTAAAATCAAAAAAATAGCCAGTAAGGTAAGTTGTTTCATCCAGGGTATATTATTGTTACTTCAGAAAACATTCGATTGTAACCAGTGATTTTATCAATGATACAATCAACGGAGTTAATTGTCGCGTTTTCTAAGGGTTTCAGTAATAAGGAGGAATATAAAATATTGAAGCACTACAATCGTTACAACTGTGCTTTGCTTTATATTATTCAGGCATTAAAAGTCTGTGATTCCAATCATAAATAAGATGATTAAAATCATTAATAATTTATAATTGAACTTTTAGGTTATTAGCAAGTGAAAGTATGAGGGATAACTTATGAAAGATTTTTTGTAGATATCAAGTAGCTGCAGATGTATTGGCGCTTCAATAAGTAAGGCCCTTGGTGAGGTATCAGCGGTCCACCCTAAAAAAGGCCAACCCCAAAAGCTACTTCCGGGCATAAAAAAGCCCCCTAAAAAAGGGGGCTGGTGCCCACGAAAGGAATCGAACCTTCACACCCTTGCGAATGGCAGATTTTGAGTGTGTTTAAAATCCTTATTTTCTTTAACCTGGTTTAACCAGAATTAACCTATTTAATTGATTTTCAACGTTTGCACGATTATTGCTTTAACTACCTTGTTAATTTTGAAAGACATTTAACAATGATTTGTTTGCAAATTTGTTTGCAAATTTTTGGAGTGAGAGAACAGTGAAAATGAAAATCAAAGCATATGTCAATAACAACTTCAATTATCCTTGATCAAAGAAGGATTAAAAAAAATGGAAAATTTCCCGTAAAACTTAGGGTAATAAGCGATCGCATTGTAAGGGACTACTCAACAATTTTTGAACTAACTGAGGCGGATTACAAGAAACTTAATGCGCCCCGTGTAAGTGATGAGATTCAGCACGTCAAAAGAAAAAGTCAACAGATTGTTTCTGGAGCCAATTTGGTAATAGAAAAATTAAGTGTGTTTGACTTTTTGAAGTTTGAAGAGGAGTACATCAATACCAACGATAAGCTTTTTAGAATAAAAAAACCGAAGCCGGTTGTGTATGATCAAAACGCCCCAAAAGATCATTTTGACTATACCCCTTTCTTAAAACGTTTTACCATATTTCAGGAAGATCATTCCCGACCCAAAAGCATTTCTGTAACTTTTCTGTCATATATAAAAAAATTACTGCAGCAGGGGCGTATTGGAAGTGCAATAAATTACCAACGTACATTCCGATCTATAAAAGCATTCAATGGTAACGTGTTATTTTCAGAGATTACTGTCAGCTTTCTCTTTCAGTATGAAAACTGGATGATAAGTCGTGATGCTTCCAAAACTACTGTCGGGATTGTGTTGCGTCCATTGCGTTCTATATTTAATGAAGCGATTGAAGATGGGATTATCAGCAAAGAAAACTGCTATCCATTTGGTAGAAAGAAATACCAGATTCCAACTTCACGCAATTTAAAAAAGGCTCTTACAAAAGAAGAATTAGGTCGAATATACTTTTACAAGCCAGGCAGTGAAAGGCAGGAAGTCGGTAGGGCATATTGGCTGTTTTGTTACTTCGCCAATGGCATGAATGTAAAGGATATGATTAACCTGAAATGGAAGAATATCCAGGGTGAGTATTTAATTTTTGAGAGATCAAAAACAGAAAGCTCGACAAGAATTAATCCCAAGCCAATCATAATATATCTCACCGAAGAACTATGGGATATCATCAACACTCATGGCAATGCCAACCGTTTGCCACAGAACTTTATTTTCCCCATCATGCATACAGGGTTAAACCCACTGGAGCAGTTTGACCTGTTAAATCGAGTCAGGCTATTAATTAATGATGCTATGGCTGAAATAGCAAATGAAATTTGCATCGATAAGCCCGTCACAACTATTGTAACCCGTCATAGCTTTTCCACACAACTCAAGCGGGCGGGAGTCAGTACTGAATATATTCAGGAGGCGTTAGGGCATACAAATATAAAAACAACAGAAAATTATCTTGATAGTTTCCCGGTGGAAATGAAAAAAGAGTTCGCTAGTAAACTTCTCTCGTTCAAATAAAAAAATATAACGCAGGAACCTTTGAATAACTAATCTTTTAAATGAGAATATTAAGAAGAGGCAATAAACTCTTGTGATAATCTTTTCTTCCTGACCTGTGATCATCGATTTTTTTTGCTTTTTTAAATTGACAAAGATGAAAACACCTAAAAACGAACCGTCAAGTACACTTGATAATTTGGCAACTACTATTCAGGAAACCAATCAATTTTTCCTGACGAAGGCGCAAAAGCAAGTAAATATTTCCCTGACTCTCCGAAATTGGATTATTGGTTATTACATTGCGGAGTACGAACAGTGTGGAAAAGACCGTGCGGAGTATGGTAAACAACTTTTTAAAGCCATCGCTGAAAGTCTCTTAAAAAAGGGATTAAAATCCATAAGAGAAAGGCATTTATACCTTTGTAAAGACCTGTATAAAGCTTATCCTCAGATTTTGCGGACAGTGTCCGCAAAATCATATTTGATTGATTTTCAGTACTCTGAAATTCTGCGGACAGCGTCCGCAGAATTGATTTCTAACAAAATTGAGGCAGATATGAATCAATTGCTTAACAACCTCAGCTTTTCCCACTTTATAGAGCTATTAAAGGCTGATACTGACACTAAACGCCGGTTCTATGAAGTTCATTCTATTCAAAATAATTGGGGCGTGAGAGATTTAAAACGAGCCATTGAAAGCCTTTTATATGAAAGGACAGGAATTAGTACCCACAAGGAAGTTACACTGAAAAAACAAATAGTCCAAAATGTTGTGAAACCTGAAGATGTATTTCGTAATACTTATTTATTGGAGTTCCTGGGCTTGGAGGAAAAAACATCTTATAGTGAATCTGATCTTGAAGAAAGTATCATCACCAACCTGCAAAATTTTTTAATTGAAATGGGCAAAGGGTTTTGCTTTGAAGCTAGGCAAAAGCGAATGACATTCGATAACAAGCATTATCGTGTTGATCTTGTTTTCTATCATAGGATTTTAAAATGTCATTGTCTTGTGGATTTAAAATTGGGAGAGTTCGATCATTCGGATGCAGGGCAAATGAATATGTACCTGAATTATTTTAAAGACAATGAATCTGCTAACGGCGACAATGATCCCATCGGTATTATTTTATGCTCCGGTAAAAATGAAGCATTGGTAAAATATGCCACAATGGGTTTGCCGCAGCAGGTATTTGTTTCAAAGTATTTAATCAATTTACCGAGCGAGAAGGAATTGCAAATGATTATTGAGGAGGAGAAGGAAAAAAGGTTATGATTTTAAGTTGCCTAATTACATCGGGACATTGTTGGGAAAATTATCTGTTACGAAGAATGAATTACGGGGATAAATAAAAATCTACCATTTATCTTTTCCTTTCAAATAATCAATTCCATTAAACGTAGCAGCTTTAGCTTCCTCAGTAGTATTAAAGATTTTCTTACCCCATATCTTGTCTATCTTACATTTAAACTTCCCTGATTTTACATCTTTAAAAATCAAGAAATAATGGCCGTCTTTTTTCAAATACTGATTTCCATTTTCATTCACATGCCACTCTTTTGAAATCCATTTCGAACGTCGAACGGCCCTGTTTCTTAAATTCCTTTCAAGCTTTCCTGGATTAACATAATCATTAGTCATTTTCTCAGCACAATCACAACCAACTTTGAATTCTTCGTCTATCTCATCATGTTCAACAATATGTACAAATCTTATTCTGTCATTACCACACATCATACAGGTTTCATATTCTGTATCTTCTACCGACTGCCCATCCTCACGAATGTCAATTACATCCAGCAGTCGCCAGCCTTTATGAGGAATATCTGTTAAATTCCAGTGGTTATTCATTTATTCAAATTGTGTAATTGATTTTGATAAAGCTCTATTTGGGAAGCCAAAACCATCCCTCCGGCAAAATGTCCGTTATAAAAATTGAAAAGCCAAACTGAATCAAATTCAGCTTCTTCCACTTTATTATATTGATATTTGAAGTTTCCATTTGCTATTGAACTTTCATATAATTTATCATCCAAAATACTTTGTGGCTCATTAAACCAATAAGTGTTAACACTTGCATTATCACCAATTATTTTACCGTAGTGATGGAAAAACAAGCCTCTAATAATTCTCTCGATTGTTATATCATGAGCTTCATTATCCCATGGAACTGCTACGCCTCTGCCGGTTATAATCCCTGCTTTAGTCGCAATGTTTACCGGATACATTGAGTTGAAAATATTCCTGCGTAATTTATTATTGTGTTTTGCAGTAGGTAACACACCTTCTTTAAAAAATTTTTCGGCTTCGCCGCCTTGTCTTGCTGTATGCATGCCCAAGTAAGCCTTAAATTTTTCGTCAGATACAGAAGCGTCATTGTTGCATTCAAAACAACAAGGTACTGTAATCAAATCGCTCGGTCTTGGTTTTGCAAAAATTGCTTTAGGTGGCACATGATCTTTCGTGGTAGCTTTTCTAATGCCACAATAACAACAAACAGTATTTGTTTCTTTACTTTTCATTAATAGGTTAATCAAACCAAATTAGGCTAATTACATATCCATAGCTATCAGAATAGTAACATTGCTCATGCATGGTTCTGTTTGCCCTGTTATCGTTGGCATGGAACCAATTATCGGAATCAACATTTTCAATGCCAGAATATTTGCTGTCTGCCTTAGTGAAAAATTCTCCAGCAACTGTTGCAGGTGGTATCGGCTGCCCAACTTTAAACCTGAATGTCCATTTGGGAAAATCTTTGCTTTGGGCAAACCATTTTACAATATTATTTTCTGAAATGACAGCCGTAATCTCATGTGTGCCAATTTCTGCAAATCTTAAAACTGTTGCAAGAATGCTTGACTTGAAAGCGTTTGAAAGTTTCAGAATAGTTTCTAAAGAAAATTTCTTGCTGCGACCACCTGAAAAATTCCTAAATCTATTTTCTGGCATTAGTAGACAACTTGCAAAGTAGTCAGCTTCATACTCAATAATATCTTTCTGGCTAACATTATGTAACGAACCATGAGGGGCAATCTGTCCCGTTAGCAATCCGATTCTGTGCGCATCTATGAAATAATGCCCGTATTCATGTGCCAGTGTAAAATTCCCTCTCTTTGAATATAAACTGTTGCCTTTGTCAATATTTATATGGATATGAAAATCTTTGTTATCATGTAAAAGCATCCCATCAAATGCATCTTCATAATGGTCATGATAATATTGCAAGCCTTCAAATTTTGCTATAGCTTCCAAATCTGTGTTATTCGATTGATAGAATTGTGAAGCAACGTAATGGGCTATATCACTTATCGTTTTCTTCCGGGAGGGTGCTATCATTTGACTTAGAATTCTCTTGATTCTTTTTCATTTTTTCAAGAATATGTATTGGCAGATTGCCGCCATTTCTTGCTACCATTTTAAAAGAAGAGAACTGGTCTTCGATGGAAGTAGCAATATTCAGTTTTACAACCTTGGAAGGTGTTAGGCCTTTTAATATTCTTTCAGGATCTATTTCCTTCCCAGTAAGTTTTTCATCTAACTCTCCGTACAACTTATTGAATCTGGATAGTTCAATTTCATTACTAGGAAATAGGAACCCTGTTGAGGCTAACCACTCAGTTACATTAGCTGGAGTAATATTTTTATTTTTAGCCATAAATGTTTAGGTATTCGTCGATTTTATCAAAAGCTTCTTTTTTATAAACTTGTACAGAACTCTGCGTTAATCCCAATTCTTGTCTTATAGATTCCAGCAACTTTCTTGGAAGTTTATACCCATCCTGCTCATATTGCTTATATGTCAAATAAACAATTTTGTGTTTTGGTGTAAGTCTAGCCAAAGCTTTTTCAATAATGTCATGCCGTTCTTTAAGAATTGCTTTTCTTTCGCTGGATAAATTGAAATTTTCCGGGTTTGGTAATTCCCGAATAATTATTTCATCTCCCGTAAATGGACTTACATCTCCATTTTGTTCTTTTTTATAATCTGCCAGCAAATGAGCGGCAATTGCAAATAGATAAATAATGACCGCCGTATTGAAATCTTTTGCTTTAGCCTTCGAAATATCAAAATTCGGGTACTTCCAAAATCTTTCAAATGTTCTTTCTGCTATTAAATCAGCTGTGTCATTATCATATCCCCATTTTCTTGTAACGACCCTCGTTTTTCTGATTATCTCTTCTTGAAATCTGAAGAGGAATGAACGGAAAGCATCTTTGGCCGTGTCTTCGTAACCGGCCTCATTTTTCCATTGCATATAGGCAATCAGATTCTCTGTTGATTCATCTTTTAATGCTTCCCAACTCATTTTACGGGTTATGGTTCTACCAGACTACCTAAAACCGTTAGTCATGGTTTTCGTAGTGATTATGAATCCTTTGGGTATTTCAAAGGAACGATAGTAAATATAAAATTTTATAGTGATGAAAACAATTCAAATTTATGTACACAAGGAAAACAACCGTGAGCCCAAACTGGTAGAGGTTTCAGAAGAAGCCTCAGTAAAAGATGTAGTTAACAAGTATCTACAGGAATTTCCCAATTCTGATAGCCCAGAGGATGTTGAGTTCTTTGTGGAAGATGAAGATGAACAAAGACCCAAGGAGGAAACTGGTGAAAAGGGGGGAATTAAAAGAAAAGTTCACATTCACTGTCATCGCTGCAAAAAAGTGAGTGTGGCAGTTGAGTACAACGGCCAAACTATTACGCTGAACGTACCGCCATCTACAACTGCCAAAAAGATTCTAAAACAAGCGGCCAAAAAGTTTAACATCAGCGAAGGTGATGCAGCCGACCTGCTCTTGAAACTTAGTGATGGCACTGTTTTACAACCAGGTGACCACATTGGTTCTTTTGCAGCATTTCCTCACTGTAGCATCAGCCTATCACTAACAGCCAATAAACAAGTGCAGGGATGAAACCAGATTTACTTCAGTTTAAACAGCATGTTTCAGAGGCCGGCTTTCAAACTGGTATTGACAGTGATATGTGGGGTATTGTGGACGAAGACCCAGAATACCCAAACTGGCCCTTTGTAATTATTTGGATACAGGCAGCACAAAAGGATAATCACCCGGATAAGTATCATTTTAGGTTTGATCTATCAGGTTATCCTTCTCAGGCTCCTACGGCCTGCCCTTGGGAAGTTGAACTGCAGGTAAGGCTACCAAATGAAAAATGGCCAAAAGGAAGCAAGTTTGTTTCTAACACCTTTAATCCGGCATGGAATCCCAATGCTCTTTATGCGCCTTGCGACAGGCTTGCAATGGCAGGGCATGAGGGGTGGCAAGCTGTGTTTCCTGAGCTTTGGTGGAAGCCTACTTTTAAGATTCAGGTCTATCTACATTTTTTACACCGTTTATTAAATTCAGCCGACTATGTTAACCACTGATTTGTCTATTAGTAAAACTCTTTGGAAAAAGCTAATCAAAGAGTTAAAGGTGAGAGGAAAAGGTATTCGTGAAAGCGGTGCTTTTCTTCTTGGCAATTCTACAGAAAAAAAGATAACCGAATTTATATGTTATGATGACCTGGACCCTCATTCTTTAGATTCAGGAATCATAGTTTTTGAAGGAGATGGTTATTTACCATTATGGAAAATATGCAGGGAAAAGGAATTGCAGGTGCTGGCAGATGTCCATACTCATCCTGGCAATTGGACAGGGCAAAGTGGAGCCGACAAAAAACACCCAATGATTGCCCAGGCTGGGCATATAGCATTGATAGTACCAAATTTAGCAACCAAAAGAGGTCAGCTATTAAGAAATGTAGGTATCCACGAATATCTCGGAGATAAACAATGGAAGCCATGGGACATAGACTCAGAAAAATTTAAAATAACAGAGAAATAATTGAAAATGAAATTGTCTGAAGATACATTCAACCGTTTATCGCTTGGCATTATTGAGAAACAAAACTGTTCGCCAGAAGATGCAATGCAAAAATTAGAATCGCTGAGTATCTATCTTGTGTGTGGTGATAAAATAAAATCTTCGTTACCACTACAGGCAGCATTAATTACAGCAGTTAATACAGGTAAGAGAGCCTTTCTCGGAGGTGTGTATATTCAAATGCCTCCTGACACTCTATGTCTTTTACCCTGGTCACAAGCCAAAACATTTAATGAAATTTTATTAGATGCCGGAGCAATGATAACAGAGAAAATTCCTCATGATTGCTTTAAAATAATGTTTGGACTGCCAGTAGATAATGATGACAACTCTTTACAAGTAGTATGCAATGATTGGCAAGCCGGAGTGCTTGCTGAAAATATGGAAGTACCTTTTACTGAAAATGGAAATATTCCAACAGCAGGAGTATTTTCCGGAGGGTTAGCAATTTGTCTTTCATTTTTAAAACTATCCGGAATCAATATTTCTTCATGTGATAAATCAGTGGGGATTTCCTTGTGGCGGCCAGATTTACACTGGCTTGATGATAGTGCTGGCGGCCCACGGGTTACATTGTTCCCAAATAAGTTTTGGCTATTGGGTCTGGGGCATCTTGGGCAGGCTTATATATGGAATATAGGGCTACTGCCATTTAAAGCACCAAATGAAATCACTTTTCTTCTTCAGGATTATGACAGAATAGTAGAGGCAAATGTTAGCGCAGGCTTATTATGTGAAAAGAATGATACAGGGATTTATAAAACAAGAAAGTGTAATTCATGGTTAGAAACAAGAGGCTTTAAATCAGTAATAACAGAAAGGAAATTTGATGAGCATACAAAAAGAATAAATGAAGAACCGTTTGTTGCCTTATGTGGATTTGATTCTGCATCTTCCCGTCTTCATCTCGAAAGTACCGGATTTGACTTAATAGTAGAATCAGCTTTGGGCAGTAATCTTGCCACTTTTGATAACATCATTTTACACACTTTTCCGGCAGCATCAAAAACACCAAAGGATATTTGGGGAGATATAGACGAAACGAACAAGGAAATAAATCATTCCGTACTTGAAATCTTGAAAAAAAAGGATAATGATATCTGCGGTATTGTACCAATAACAATCGCAGGCAAAGCAGTTTCAGCATCGTTTGTAGGTGCTTGTTCTGGTGCCTTGGTTATTGCAGAAGTTTTAAGAGGTTTAAATGGTGGGATGAGGTATGAAAAAATAGTGGCACATCTGAGATCAATTGATGATGTAAAGGCCATACAACACTCAAAAGGAAAATACACAATTGAGATGAGCAAAAATGGGTTTGTAAGTAATGAGTAATTACTTATTCTTTAATCAACTTTCTCCCTCTTCAACCGGTCAACTTCTTCACCAATTAACCTTTTCACCTCCATCTTAACCTGGTAGTAATTATCCATTACCTGCTGTTGTGTAACATTAGATACTACAGGAATCTCTTTGTACCGGCTCACTTCCTCATTCAGTTTATCAGCATTATTAATAATCTCGGCGTGAAACATTTTGAGCTTTATTTTTTCATCAGGGTTATCGGCAACAAGCCCAACAAATTCACCAGAAGAAAGAGCTGCAATTTTAGAAGCTGGTATGGCGCTGTCCAATTGTTTTGAATGACTGATGGAAGTATCCGTTCGGTTTACTGAAACACTTTGCCTGTCCTGCATAATTTTTCCGAAACGCTCCGATAGCAACTTGGAAGTTTCTCCCATCACCTGGCCGCTAATGATATTGCCGGTAATGTTTACAATTACATCAGCTTGTTCTTTTCCATAATCCTTTTTCAACTGGCTGAAATCCTGCATAGCTAACGTAGTGGCTACCTTATTGCTTCGGGCAGTGGCAATAAGGCTATCCATGTTGTTGAAATAGATGGTTGGAAATTCATCAAATACCAAACTGCATTTCAGCATTCCTTTTTTATTTACCTGCCTAACCAACCGTGAAATATACAGGGATAAAACTGCACCATAGATTTGTTGCTTTTCGGGATTGTTTCCGACGCAAACTATTTTAGGGTGTTTTGGGTTATTGATGTCTAAAGTAAAATCATTCCCCGATAACACCCAATACAATTGCGGGGATGCCAATCTTGCCATACCAATTTTTGCAGAGGCCACCTGGCCTTCCAATTGTTCCATTGCGTCGTTTTGGTAGGCTGTTACAAATGGATTTACCAATACTTCAATTTCAGGTTGTGTATTAAGTACCGGAAACAGCTCATCATATTGAGCCTGCATCAATTCAATCACATGTGGCAAGGTGCAGTATTTTCCATCCGCATATTTTTTCAAAAACCAGATTATTGCAGTTACGAAATTGATGGGAGATTCTACAAAGAAATCACCCTGCTTGTTTATCCATTCCCTGTTCAATCCTAACAGAATGGTTCTTGCTGATTCAGTTGCATCCGTAATATCATTCATACTTGTTGGATCAAGAGGGTTGCACCGGTGTGATACCGAAAGGTTATCAAAGTTGATCACATAAAATGATGGCTTCACCGAATAATTGTGTTTGTTTTGCTGAAGCCAATTATAAACAATCTTAGAAAGGTCATCATACTTGAAGTCATATACAAACATAGCGAAGCCCTTTTCAATATGCTGTTTGATGACATGCTGAATTACAAACCAACTCTTACCAGCTCCAGGGCTTCCAATCACCAACAATCCACGAAAGGGATTGATGATATTAATCCAGCTTTTCCTTACTCTGCTTTTTAAATTATACCGGGCAGGAAGGTTTATAGAATATTCGTTTGATAAAAACCGTTCTTCCTGGGGGAAAGTTTCATTTAATGTATTAAAAATATCGCCGGATAGATTTAGTCTGATTAAACGGCTGAGTAAGTTACCACCCGCCAGTATGAGTAAAAAGCCCAAACCGGTTACGGACATATAAATAATGGCAACAGTTTCTAAAGGATAATTCAGCCGAAGTAACAAACTGTTGCCAAAGAAAAGCAACAAGCCAAGCAGTAGATAAGCAGCAATACTGCTCCTGTTTATTTTTTCATCCTTTTTGCCTTGAGATCCTAGCAAAGAAATTACCAACAAACCAATCGCTAAAAACTTAGAAGTAAATTGACTGGTGAATAAACCTGTATGCATGATGTTTGTCATTAGCCTGTTGGTGATAGTACTTTTAATTTCCCATATCTCAAATGCTGCATAGCAGTAATAATAAAAATGCAGCAACAAAATAAAGATGCTGGCAAATCTTGTAAAGTCCAATATTTTCCTCAACCCCTGTTCGTTCTCCCCGGTATTTGACATGGCTATTATATTTAATGTTTTAAATTATAGGTTTTCTTTTTTTTCTTTCTTTTCTTTTTAAGCAGGCTCTTGGGTGTGTTATCGTATTGCTCTTTTGTTGATAAAAGCACTTCTAGTAAATTTTCATTTTTGGTAGTTGTTGAAATTGTTTTGTCCTGATGTTTATTAGGGTCATTTTCTTTAAATAAAGCACTCAAAGAACTACTGCCTTTTGTTTCGTCCTGGGCAAGTGGATTTTCATTTACTACAGCCAGCTTGCTTTGCAATGCAGCCGCGCTATATCCTTTGCCTAAATCACTACCATTAAAAACAACTTTGTTTTGGTTGTCAACGAAAGTGATACCATACAACCTTCCCTCTGCATTTTGTCTAAGTACGGTATAAATATTTTTTTGATTCAAAGTCGCTACTAAATTTTTGATACTGCCGGGTGATGATTGTAAACATTCGTCAATGGTGTTTTTGGTTATCTGTTTCAACGGTTCTTTTGCAACTTCATTGGCAATAAATTTCTTTTCCAGATTATCAAGTATTGGCTTGCAACCAATAGAGCTTGCCTTGATAGGTACACCAACCTTATTCCCATCGCTATCCAAAATACGGTAAACCAGCCCACGGTTCTTGTAAATTCTTCCTTCTTCTTTTCCTCTGTCGGCAATCACATTGAATTGTTTTAAAGCTGCATTAAATTCCGGTAACGAAGTAAACTTGTATTGACTAAATACTGCACCCACCACATTTGAAATACTACGCTTTGTCTCAGACTTTCCATACACGGCTTTTAGTGTATCCAAAGGCTTGATGCCAGGCTTCATTAATTGCTGTTGCCTTTCTGCTTTCATCAATCCATATTGTTGCTCTATCTCTTTTCTTGCTTTTTCAGATTGATTCCTGCCAATGTTGTGGGTGTTGACTCTGCTGCCGTCTTCCTTGATAGTTGTACTTACAATGTGTATGTGTGGATGCCCTGCATCTTCATGTTTGTAAACAAGAAAAGGTTGTTGCCCAAAGCCAATCTTTTCCATATACACATTAGCAACCTCAATCAGCTTATCTTTTGATAGTTTTTCAGAAGGGTCGAAGTTTAGTGAAATATGAATAGTCTTAGTTGTTGCTCTGCTATTCAGGTTGTTCAACTTTTCAAAGCCATTTAATTTTTGATAGAAATTCATGTTCTTTGCTTCACTTAAATAGTTAGCAGCATGTAAACATTCGGCTGCACCTTTCTGCACTTTCTTTTCGTTATAATTTAGTGCAGCTTCAATACTCTTCGGTATGGTTATTTTTGCAACCATTGTTCATACAGTTGACTCACTTTTAATTTTATTTCTTCCACTTTGCTCACCAATGACTTTTGCAAACCATCGTACTGCTGTATCCAAACCCTGAACTCTGGTATCTTATCAAGTATATGCAGTTTATGCACCGCCTGGTTAAAATTATTACCTATGCCGTTGAGTTCTTTTTTTAACTCCAGCATCTGCTTCAAAAAATCATCTGCCGATTGGTTGCGATACTTCACCGTAACGGGTTTTTGCATTGACACGTTGCGGATATATTCGCTAAGGCTTCTTTCTGTGGTTTGTTGCTGTTTCTTTTTTACTTCTTTTAGTTCCTCATCATTCATGCGGATTTTGATAAAGATTTTTCGAACCTCATTTTCCTGCTTCTTCATAATCTTAATTTTGAGTTTTGTTACAATACTTCAATCGTCTTTTACAATCCCCGTACGACTCCGGAGTGAAGGGGCAAGATTTCAAACGTGGCCACGTTTGTACATCTTGCCATGTGCAAGACCCGGCACATTACGCCTTGATAAAGATTAATTGTTGGAGAATGTTTAGTAAAAGCGTTTCAAAATATTTCTGAAACAAATAGGAGATACTGTAGAAGCTTTAAAATAACGATAGTAAATTAATATCTTCCATTTCACACGAATCATTTTCACTATTAATCTATAAAGTATAAATCGGCAAATTTTATACCAATTGCGATCAGTAGGCGGAAAAATTATAGCCCAGTTGATAAGTTCGTTGGGATTTACACAATAACACAATTTGTGAAGTGAGAGATTCCCTAAGGGGTTTTTTCCACCATAAATTAACCAGCAGATAACCGCATGCCCTTATTACACAATAAACCTTATAAATTCACCAGTGCCCCTGGTAACATTTTAAAATGGGTTACCGAAATTTTTCTTTACAAAAAAAGACGATAATAACGGGTTAATTTTCCTATAAATTATATAAGACAAAGGAAGGAATTATTATGATATTGAAGAAACAGATTTCGATAAAAAATAACGAGCTTTCAGGTGCTTTAAAATCGGTGGTTAACAATCCAAATAAAGCTAATAATTTATCAAAAAAGGTGCTTGTAAATATTGTACTTTAAGGTAAGTAACTTAACTGTTTTAACACATATTCGCTGGTGATTCTTTCCTGTTCTAACCGCTTACTATTAGCCTGAAGAAAACTGTACATCTGTTCTTCCTGTTTATTTATGTGAGTAAGTTGTAGCTTCCTATAAGTTGATGTAACGCTGAATTGTCTGAATGTTTGGTATGTCGTTTCATTCATTAAAAAACTCTTGCTGGAAGGGTAATGTTGCCGAATTGTGTTTAGCATTTCAAACCCTGCAGGATCCAGGTCAAACCAGCAATAAAGTTCAGTATTTGCTAACCAGGGGATATGCTTACTCATCCTGCTCTTAAACCCTTCTCCAAATATAGCGACTGCATTTTTTGTTTTTGGAAAAGTGAGAAAACAAGCTTTGTTTTCAATAACAAAAACTTTTTCTGGCTGCCATTTTAGCCATGCTACATCATCAAGTGTTAAGGCTAATTCATCAAACCCAACGGAGGGTTTCAATGCGTCATCTAATATTCTTATTTGAGTATAAACACTTGATTTTTTTAAAAAAAACCTCTTGGAAAATTCAGTTTCTGATACATTAACCCAAGCCGATGGAAGTATTATATCCAAAAGCTTTCTTATAGCAGTAGCATTATCTTCGATAAACTTTGAATGCACTTCAACAGGCAATTCTCTTATGTACAAATTATGTGGCGGTTTATTTTCCTGGAAGTATCTGCACACTTTGATAAGATCTGGCATATTTTCATGCTCGCTTAATAAAAAAGCAACATTATCATCTGCCCAGTTTGCAATTGCCGGAAATGCAAGACACAGTATTTGGTGGGCTTGTATAATTTTTGAATAATCGTTTTTTTTATCGGTATAATAAAGCAGGTCGTCAAGTGTTTCAAAATAAATTTTAGATGGAATTTTCTGTTTACTCCCATTTATATTTTTTTCTTTCCAGTCTACTGTATAACCCTTTCCTTTCGCTGCTTTTGATTGTTGATATAATGGGTATACATCCGCTTTTAATTCGCTATAATTTGTGCCTGATATTTTTTTGTTTGCTGCTATTACCAATGGAAATATTTCCAGCCCTTTTAAACTGGCGGAAACAGTCTTAAAAAACTGTTTTTTCGATTTTTCCAAGAGTTCCTTTGTTGTAATCATTCTCTGGTTTCAGCTAGTTGTTTAAAGTTTTCCTTTTTTTCGTAATACTCATCCATAGTTAGGTTATAAAGCACAGAACTTTTCTTGTTTTTTATTTCAACAAAATGAACTGCATTAATGTACGGTTCAGCAATATTGATTTTATCTAAAGGAGTTACTACTAATATCTGCAAATTCAATTGGGCGCAGAATTCCATTAGAAACTGGCTTTTCTCGGGATCCAACTTACTGAAGGCTTCATCAACGGTGATAAAACGAAGGCTTTTAAATTGTTTACCCTGCTGAAATATCCCAAACTGGTGAGCAATCGCAGCTCCTAAAATAGCATAGGTAAACTGGGCTTTCTGTCCGCCAGAATAACTGGCCGTATTATCATGAAATTGACCTGCTTTATTTTCTGCAGTAGAGTATTCCCTTGCGCTAAATAGTAACCAGTTCCTTACGTCTGTTACTTTTCTTCGCCATATCTCTTCTTTCTGTAATTCTGTAATCAGTCCCTTTATATTCTTAAAAACTTCCTCACGGTAGCTTTCTTCTTTTTGAATAGCAAAGTCGAGTGTATTGGGGATCGCAGCATTTAGCTGTTCTCTGAAAATTCTTATTTCGTTTTCGCCTCTTACCGGCCTGCATTCTAATTGAAGGTAAGTGTCGGGATTTTTATTAAAAGTAATTTTCTTCAAAGGCACATTTAACTCCTCAATCATATCCTTAATTTTAGTCTCCTCATTGTACAGCCAGGCCCTGTAACTAGTCAGTGCATCCAGCATACTTTTATCCATATAATCCCTGAATCTTCTTTTATGTTCGACCAATCGTTGCGTGAGTATCGTTTTATACAAATCTTCCAGATCATCTAAACCACTAAGATCATCCTTAATATTCATCACATCACCGCTCCAGGAGGCAAATTCACTGGTTATTTTTTCACTGGGATTTACAAAGGCGGCTATTAACCTCGTTGTAGCCAATTCGATTGCAGAAATCGCAGATGTTGTGGCATTTCGTCTTGCCTTAAACTTAATAGCTGATTGTGTTGCAAGTGTATCTAATTGTTCAAGAGTTTGCGGATCAACAAGGGAGATTGATTGTTCATTCAGGAAATTGGAGATAGCTAGATTTCCAGCCTCTGTTAAATCATCAAAATTAATTTTTAGTTTACGGAAATTTTTATCATTAAAATCTTTAGCAAGATTAGTCAGCAAAACGATTATATCATCTCTTTTCCTCTTTGCCGCTTCCAGGTCTTTATCCAGTTCTTCAATCTGGTCGATAATCAATTGATAGGCATTGGAAGATTTTTTTAAATCCTGTACTTGTTTATTTAAGGAAGTTATTTTTTCAGCATGTTGTGCCCAGTTAATCTCATCAAAAGTTTTGATTTGTACAAGCTGATTAATATTTTGAATCTTTGCAGCCAAACTTGTAATTAATGGTATGATTTTATTAATCTCTTCCCCAAGTTTAATGTGTTCTTTTTCTTCAAGAATCTTTTGTTGCTGCAAATATTGGACAGATGCTTTATTATCCCAACCCAACCGATATTTTGATTTATTCCATTTGCCAGGCCTATCATCTTTTTCATGCCTGTTTATATTTCGCATCAACCCATTTGAAGTAATAGCTTTAGGTGAACCATAAAAAACGTTCAAATCATCAGTACAGTGATAGTTGAAACGCTCCACCAAAGACGTTTCCAGCCATTTAGAAAAATCTGAATTTTTTAACTCAATTTTGTTAACCAATGCGTCATCATCTGAAGGCCAGCGTACCAGACTGTTTGAAGGACGTCTATCAACTTTGTTATACACCAGTTTTGCCTGCATATCATTTGAATATATAAACTGGTTGGCTGCTTTACTGAATTTGTCAGGTACTAAGAGCTGCATGGAAAAACTGTGAAGCAAGCGTTCTATTGAATCTTCCCATAATTGTTCAGATGATTTCACCTTAATTAGTTCGCCAATAAAAGGAATTTCGTCTTCAGTTGCTTCCAGAATGTCTACCAGTCTTTTTCTGGCATTAATCAAGTCATCGGGGATACGGTTTCTTCTGGAAAGCAGGGAAGTTATTTGTTGCTGTAAATTGCCTATCTGCCTGTATACTTTTTCCTGCTCAATCTTCAGCCGTACTTTCTGTTCCGATAGTTTTTCTGATTCTAAAGGGACTGTCTTATTTAATTCAAGAACTTTACTATAGTTTTCCCTGAAAACAACGACATCAATATTAGTGTCAAGGCTCAACTCGTCACATAGTTTAACATATCGTGTATTTAAACCATTTTTGTTATTTCTTTTTTCGGTTTCACTGTCTATATCTTTAGTTAGCAAAATAATCTGGTTATCAATATTCAATGCCGCCTTTTGCACAACAAGCTGTTCCTTATCTGCCTCCAGTTTTTTAACTGAATTTGTTATCACATCTTTCTCGCTTTTTCCCATTTCAATATCCAACTCCAGCTTTGCAATATGATTATCAAGGAGGTCATATTCTATTTTACCTAGGAATAAAGGCATTTGCTCTTCAATAAAATCCAGCGTTGTCTTTTTATTCCGAAGTTCGGTTAGTTGTTGCTTATTTTGAATTATAGGGTCTAATAATTCAAGTTGCTTTTCATCTTTTTGAATTGCTTTATGACTTATTAATAGGTCGCTGTAATGATTGTAAAGGCTTTTAAATTGCTCCTCTGCATCCGCTTCTTCCAGCATTTCCTGCCTGATAAAATTGGTTAAATCCCCCAGCACCTTTATACCTACCGTTTGATTAAACAGGGAAAGGGCTTTATCTTTTAGACCAAACAATTCGCTAAACCTTGCAGCATAATCTTTAAAACTGTTGTATATTTCTGTTTTCAGAAATTGTTTTACCAGTTTTTTCTTCCAGTCCCCTTTAAAATCAAAATGGTCTTTTCCAAAATGGTCATTTATATTCAATGGATAGGGTGAAACAATAAACACCTTTTGCAAACCTCCGTTACTAAACCATCTAACCTGAACCAGTGTGATAGTATTTTGTGTGCCAGAATTTTGAAAGCAGGCAAGTAAAACAGAATATGGATTGTCGGACTTATTTCTTAGTTGTTCTGTTTTTGATCTTTCTTCGGCTTCAGAAAACGTTTTTCCGTGATAACCCCAGAAATAAGAATTTTCATCTCTTTCCTTTTTCGTTTCTGCTCCTGACGATTGATTGTAAAATCTTTTATTGGTGGGTACGAGTAAGGTAAGAAGTGCGTCAATGAGCGTGGTTTTACCACTACCATTTGCACCAGTCAGCAATGAAGTCCGGCCATCAGGCTGTAGTTTATATACTTTGCCATTGAAAGT
Organism: Ferruginibacter sp.; assembly: GCA_031424955.1. Taxonomy (GTDB): domain Bacteria; phylum Bacteroidota; class Bacteroidia; order Chitinophagales; family Chitinophagaceae; genus Ferruginibacter. The sequence goes on from JANPIJ010000353.1 coordinate 34,042, forward strand.
ACCCCAATTAAATATTTCCAAGCTTCTTAACCGGTATCCTCCATCTGCGTTATTGCTGTTGAATAGTGTTGACATGGCCGCTTAGTTTGTTTTTTATTTCCTCCAGTTTATCGTTACTGATAAATGCTTTGATAATTCTTTTTATTTCATATTGGTTGTTGTCTTTATTCACCGAGTCCTCCCGGTTAAGTTTAAGGATACCTATGTTCAACAAACTAGTAATAGGTCTTGACATATCTTTCCACAACTTACTTTTATTAGATTGCTCTTTGTAAAATAGTTCAATATGCTCTTTAATCTCTTTTTGCGTAAGAAAGTATTTGGTGCCATCACTCTTTACATCGAATTCCTCTAGACCTTCCCTGAGAATGACGCATAGCAATGTGGCTTCATAGCTAATTGCCTGTTTCTTCATAAGCCTTGGAAGCGGATTGTCATCATTTTCGTCTACTTCAGGTTGCATAATTCTTGCAAATCCATCAGCTTCATTAATCAAAAGTTCTATCCCGATTTTACCAAAGTATTCTTTAATGGGAGATTGCCAGCCCAGTAATTCCCTCCATATATTTTTGTCATCAGCATATACCGGCCCTTGCAGTAATTTTATTATCACCGCAGCATAATTAGATCTTGAAATGTTTACTTCCATAGTTAAATTAAATAGGTTTTGTATAAAGTATCATTGGCACATTCACTTTTCGTTCCCCAATCCAAATGGGATCATTTGCATCTTCAATAATAATATGGTGCATGCTGGATGTGGCTATAGAAAAA